>NZ_JBPODZ010000013.1:0-55046 GCF_052060015.1 Arhodomonas sp. SL1
TCCTCGAGCTCGCGCTGGCGTTCGGCCTCTTCCTGGCGCTGGCGTTCGAGCTCAGCGAGGCGTTCCTCCTCGGCCCGCCGCTCTTCGGCCAGGCGCTCCAGCTCGGCTTCCCGTTCCCGCTCGGCCTCCTGTTCCGCGCGTTCCAGCTCTTCCATGGCCTCCTCGACCCGCGTCTCGTCGACGGTGACCGCCTGGATACTCTCGGGGGCGGGCTCGCTGGAAGGGGGGGATCCCCCGGAGAAGCTAAGTCCCAGCGCCACGATCGCGAACACGTGGATGGCAACGGAGAGCAGAAGGTCCCGTGCGGGTCCCGCTCGCATCAGCCGGAGCCCTCCGGCGGCTGGGTCATGAGGCCCACCTGGGGGACGCCCGCGCGTTTGAGCCTCGCCATTACTTCGATGATGCGCCCATAGGCCACGCCCTGGTCGCCGCGCACCAGCACCGGGACGTCAGGGCGCTGACGCCGCACGGCGGTGATCGTGGCCACCATATCCTCTGCCCCGACGGGCTCCTCCGGGGTGTCGCCGAGGTTGAGATAGGTATTGCCCGCGCGGTCCACCTCCACGATCACCGGTTCTTGATCCTGCTGGGGCAGCGGCTCTGCGCTCTGTTGTGGCAGCTCGATTTCCACACCCTGATAGAGCAGTGGGGCGGTGACCATGAAGATCACCAGCAACACGAGCATGACGTCGATGTAGGGGACGACGTTGATCTCTGCCATCGGGCGGCGTCGCAGGCGGCGTCGGGCGGGGGGCAGGGAGGCGGCCACCGTTTTCCCCTATTCGCCGCTGCGGGCGAAACCCGCCGTCGGTTGGCTCTGGAGGTGACGCTGGAGGATGCTGGTGAACTCCTCCATGAAGATCTCGTAGCGGTTTAGCATGCGCTCGATCTGGCTGGAGAATCGGTTGTAGGCGACTACCGCGGGGATCGCGGCGAATAGCCCCAGGGCAGTCGCGATCAGTGCCTCGGCGATGCCGGGCGCTACCGTGGCCAGGGTGGCCTGCTGCATCTGCCCGAGCGCCATGAAGGCGTTCATGATGCCCCAGACGGTGCCGAACAGCCCGATGTAGGGACTGGTCGAGCCCACCGTCGCCAGGAACGGGACATAGGCCTCCAGGCCATCCGTCTCCCGGGACAGCGCTACACGCATTGCCCGATGTGCCGCCTCCACCGTGGGTTCACCGCCGGCGCCCTGCTTGCGCATGCGGGAGAACTCCCGGAAGCCGGCGCGGAAGATGCGTTCCATCCCGCCGGCCTCTTCGTGTGGGGTCTGCATCTCGGCGTAGATCTCGCCGAGGTTGCCGCCGGACCAGAAGCGGTCCTCGAATGCCTCGGCCCCGTCGGCCGCTTCCCGCAGCGCCCGGCGCTTGCGGAAAATCAGTGCCCAGGAGGCCACAGAGGCCGCGACCAGTATGAGCATCACCAGCTGTACCACCAGGCTGGCTTGAAGGATGAGATGGCTGAAGCTCATGTCCACCGACATCGGGCTCTCCGCTGATCGGGTTGGGGCCGGGGGATAGGCGGCACGGGCCGTATCTGTCGCCGGTGTACCCGGGATGGACAGGTATCGGCCCGCGGAATTCCGCCGGCGCACGTCTGTTCTGCCGTGATTGTCCCGCCCGGGGGATGGGCGTCAATGTAGTGATCCCCGGCAGGCGCGGCAAGAGGATCGTTGCCGCGCCGGGGATGCTGGATAAAAAGCACCTGCAGGCCGGAATGAGGGGGTGACGGGGCAAGAAAGGCCTGCAGGCGCGAAAACCGTCGACTTCCCGATTTGTTTTTAAGGCTACCAGCTTCCCCCGGAGAATGGCTTGGGTGGGGCTCTCGGGCCCGCCATGGGTGCGAGGTGGTGCGCGCTAAGATCATGAGCAGAGGGGATAAATTAGAATATGCCCAGTGCTGTCGTTCGCTGGCGACAGCATTCCGGCGCCCTTAGCGACCGGCCTTGAACATGCCCGGGTTGAGCTCATGGCGGTTGAGGAGTTTGTAGAACTCCGTGCGGTTGCGTCGGGCCAGGCGTGCCGCCTGGGTGACATTGCCCTGGGTGATCTGCAGGAGCTTGACCAGATAGTCGCGCTCGAAGTCCCGTCGCGCGTCGGCAAACGCGGGAAGGCCCGGGGTCTCGTCGTGTAGCGCCTTGCGGACAAGTTCGTCGGGGATAATGGATGCGGTGGAGAGGATGGCTACCTGCTCTATGGTGTTGTAGAGCTGGCGTACGTTGCCCGGCCAGGGGGCGCTGATCAGCCGCTCCAGGGTGTCGTCGGCGAACCCCCGCAGGTCCTTGCCATACTTTCCCGCGAGTCCGCGCAGGAAGTGATTGGCGAGCAGGGCAATATCCTCGCGGCGCTCCGCGAGGGGGGGCAATTGCAGCGAGACCACGTTGAGTCGGTAGTAGAGGTCCTCGCGGAAATCCCCCCGCTCCATGGCCGCCTCCAGGTCGCGGCGGGTGGCCGAGATGATGCGTACGTCCACGTCCACCGGTTCCCCGGCGCCCACCGGACGGATCCGCTGCTCCTGGAGCACGCGCAGCAGCCGTACCTGCAGGGCGGCTGGCATGTCGCCGATCTCGTCGAAGAACAGGGTGCCCCCCTCGGCCTCGCGAAACAGACCGCGGTTGGTGTCGTCCCCGCTGGTGCCGAAGAGCTCGGTCTCCAGGTGCTCCTGCGGTATCGCACCGCAGTTGATGGCGATGAATGGTCCCGACCTGCGGCCGCTGGCGTGGTGAATGGCACGGGCGAGCAGCTCCTTGCCTGTGCCGCTGTCCCCCTGGATCAGCACGCTCGCGTCGCTGGGTGCCACCAGCCGGGCCTTCTCCAGGATCTCCTCCATGGCCGGGCTACGGGTGACGATCTCGGAGCGCCAGGCCTGGCTGTCCGCTTCCTCGCCCGGGTCCGGCGGTATGACGCCGGATAGCCGCAGGGCGCTGTCCACCTGCTGGAGCAGATACGGTGCCTCGAAGGGTTTGGTGATGAAGCTGAATACCCCGCTCTTGGTGGCGCGCACCGCCTCGGGGATGGTGCCGTGGGCGGTCAGTATGATCACCGGCAGACTGGGCTGCTGCTCGTGCAGGCGCTGGAATAACGCCATCCCGTCCATGCCGTCCATGCGCAGGTCGGTGATCACCAGGTGGGGGCGGATGGCGGTGACGTTGGACAGCGCCTCTTCGCCACTCGCCGCGGTAGCCACCTCGTAGCCGCGCGAGCGCAGCCGGATCGAAAGCAGGCGCAGCACGCCGGGATCGTCGTCGACCACAAGGATGCGGTAGGTGTTGGTCATGATCGTTCAGGATCCGTTGCGCAGGCGTTCGCGTTCCTGGAGGTTCTCCTCGATGGCCTTGAGGCCGTCGAGCTTTTCACCCAACCGTTCGTTGTCTTCCCTCAGTTGCCTGGCCTCTTGGCGCAGGCCGGCGAGCTCGTCCTGTGCGTTCCGGTGCCCCGCCTGCAGGACGAGCGCCCGCTCGAGCAACGCGGCCAGGTCGACGGCGGGGGTTTCGGCGGCCGTGCCCGTTTCCAGGCAATCGCCGAGCACCGCTTCCCGCTCCGGCACGGAGTCGTCTGCAGGCAACCGTAGTAGCAGGGCGGCCGCACGCAGATCCTCCGCGTCGCAGACGTCGGGGCGTCCCGCGGACAGGGCCCGTTCCAGCCGGCGGCGAAGCTCATCCTCCGGGAGCCCGGCGCTACGCCGGTAGGCACCGAGGGCTCCCTCCACGGCGCTCCTCTGCGCCGGTTCTGGTTCCGGCTCCGGCGGTGGTGCGTGTTCCGGCAGCGCCTGGCAGCCGGCGAGGGCCAGTGCCGCGAGGGTAACGCTAATCTTCCGTTTCATCGGTCCCCGTCAATTCCGTACCGGATTGGCTGACGTCCCGCGGCAGCCAGACCCGGATGCAGGCCCCCCCCTCGGGTCCTGCCTGATTCGCCTCAATGCGTCCGCCATGAGCGGTCACATACTCCCGGGTGATGGACAGCCCGAGCCCGCTGCCCTTGACGTGGCCTTCCGGTTGATCGGCGCCTTGGTAGAAGGCCTCGAAGATCCGCTGGCGTTCCTCCGCCGGGATCCCGGGCCCCTGGTCGGCCACCTCGAGGGTTACTCCCTGTTCATCTTCGCCGATGGTAACCCGAAGGCAACCGCCGATGGGGGAGAATTTCACGGCATTGGAAATCAGGTTGTCGATGACCGTGCGCAGCTTCTCGGCCTCGCCGTGGATCCGGCCGGGGGCGAGCTGCGTGTCGAGCGCCAGCGAGCGCGCGCGAATCGCGGCCCGGTGGCGCTCCAGGACCTCCTCGGCGAGTGCCCCGAGGGAGATATCCGAGAGCGCCAGGCGCGGCAGCTGGAACTGGGTTCGGGCGAACTGGAGCAGGTCCTCGATCAGCGTCTGCAGACGTCGGCCGCTGTCATCGAGGATGGTGATGATCTCGCGCTGCTCGGCGTTCAGCGGCCCGGCGACCTCGTCGCCGAGGAGCTGGCCGGATTCGCGGATGGCGGTCAGTGGCGTCTTGAGCTCATGGGAGACGTGGCGCAAAAAGCGCGTCTTCTCATTCTCTAACTCGATGAGCCGCCGCCGCAGCCACTCCAGACGCTCACCCACCGCCTGAAGGTCCTGGGGGCCGGACACCGCGATGGGCTGGTCGAATCCGGTGGCCCCGAGCCGGCGGATCGCCCGGTCCACCTCGCGGATCGGCCGGGTGATCAGGGCAGCGAAGATGCCGGCGGATAGCAGGGTCAGCGGCAGCAGCGCCGCGCCCATCCAGAACAGCCAGCGCTGGGCGGTGGCACCGAGGGACTGCATCCGGGCCACCTCCTCGTCGATGACCTCGTTGCTGCGGGCGATCACCGCGTCGACGACGTCGCCCATGGCCATAAACCGCTCGGCCACGGCCTCCTGGGTGAGAGCGGTCGCACCCTCGTCACCTTCCCCATCGGTGGTCTCGGCGATCCGTCTGCCGATGAGGGTGTCGAAGAGCTCCTGCTCCTCGCGGCCGAGGGTGGAGAGAAGCGCCCGCTGGGCGCTGGTGGCGGTGAAACGCTGCAGTTGCCGTAGATCCTCGCGGAACTGGTGATGGGCGTTGCGGTAGACCTCGAGCACCCCCTCGTCGTCGAGGACCAGGTACTGCCGTGCCGCACGCTCGAGGCCGGTGAGACCCTCGTCGAGGTTGCCGGACAGCTGAATGGCCCGGCCGGCATCGTAGACGGTGGTCTGAGCGCGCTCGGAGAGGCGGTCGACATAGACGCCGGCAAAGCCCAGGGCCACGAACAGGGGCACGATGACCACCCCGAAGCCGACCAGGATCAGGCTCAGCAGTGAGCGGGGACGCACGGTCAGGGCTCGTCGGTGAACAGGTCCCCGGGGATCTCGCCCCGCGGTGGAGGCGACAACCCGCAAAGCTGCCAGGCGCTGCGGGTGGCCATGCGTCCGCGGGGGGTGCGCTGGAGGTGGCCCTGCTGGATGAGGTAGGGCTCGATGACGTCCTCGATGGTGCCGCGCTCCTCGCCGATTGCTGCGGCCAGGTTGTCCACGCCCACCGGTCCGCCGTCGAATTTCTCGATGATCGCGCTGAGCAGGCGCCGGTCCTGGACGTCGAAGCCGTTGGTGTCCACCTCGAG
Source organism: Arhodomonas sp. SL1 (assembly GCF_052060015.1). Lineage (NCBI taxonomy): Bacteria > Pseudomonadati > Pseudomonadota > Gammaproteobacteria > Chromatiales > Ectothiorhodospiraceae > Arhodomonas > Arhodomonas sp. SL1. Next base: position 5,599 of record NZ_JBPODZ010000013.1, read on the forward strand.
GAGATCCATCGCCGCCCGGGCGATATCCGCGGAGACGCGGCCGTCGCCGCGTACCTCGGCGTAGTCGCGCACGCGGCGTAGCAGTCGGTTGGCGATGCGCGGCGTGCCTCGGGAGCGGCGCGCGATCTCCTCGGCGCCGCCGGCGTCCATCGCCAGGGCCAGCAATGCCGCCGAGCGGTGCACGATATCCGCCAAGTCCTCGACGCCGTAGTATTCCAGGCGCTGGACGATGCCGAAGCGGTCGCGCAGCGGTGAGGTCAGCAGGCCCGCTCGGGTGGTGGCGCCCACCAGGGTGAACGGTGGCAGGTCGAGCTTGATCGAGCGTGCCGCCGGTCCTTCCCCGATGAGGATGTCGATCTTGAAGTCCTCCATGGCCGGATAGAGGACCTCCTCCACCACGGGGGCGAGGCGATGGATCTCATCGACGAAGAGCACATCCCGGGGTTCGAGGTTGGTGAGCAGCGCCGCCAGGTCACCGGGCTTGTCCAGTACCGGGCCCGAGGTCTGGCGCAGATTCACGCCCAGCTCATGGGCGATGATGTTCGCGAGCGTCGTCTTGCCGAGGCCCGGCGGGCCGAAGATCAGGGTGTGATCCAGGGCCTCGTCGCGGCCCCGGGCGGCGGAGATGAAGATCTCCATCTGCTCGCGCACCCGCGGTTGCCCGGCGTAGTCAATAAGTCGCCGCGGCCGGATCGCCCGGTCGACGGCTTCGTCTTCGGGCAGGGCGGCGGAGCTCACGACGCGGTCGGCCTCGATCATGGTCCCCTCCGATTCAGCGCACCGCGCGGCGCAGGGCGTCGCGGATCAGTTCCTCGCTGCTGCGGCCCTCGGTGTCGATCTGCTGCAGCAGTCGCTGTGCCTCGGCGGGCTTGTAGCCCAGCGCTACCAGGGCGCTCGCGGCCTCGTCGAGTGGCTCCTCCCCGTCGGGTGCGGCGGCCGTGGCACCGGCCGCCGGCGCTGGCGTCGCCAGGGTGTCCACCCGATCGGCCATCTCCATGACCAGCCGTTCGGCGGTCTTGCGTCCCACCCCCGGCAGACGGGTGAGGGTGGCGGTGTCCCGGGCCTCGACGCAGCGGGTGAATGCCTCCGCCGACATCCCCGAGAGCAGCGCCAACGCGAGTTTCGGTCCCACCCCGGAGACGCGGATGAGCGACCGGAACAGCCGGCGCTCCGACTCGCTGCGAAAGCCGAACAGCACCTGGGCGTCGTCGCGGACGGCGAGATGCGTGCGCAGCTCCACCTCGCCGCCGAGGGGCGGCAATTCGTAGAACACCGACATCGGGGCCTCGAGCTCGTAGCCCACACCCTGGACGTCCACCACCAGGGCGGGGGGGTGTTTTTCGACGAGGATGCCGCGCAGGCGTGCGATCATTGGAAGTACCCGGCGAGGCGGTCACGGTGGATGTGGCACAGGGCAACGCCGAGGGCATCCGAGGCATCCTCGCGCAGGCGCCCCCGCAGCCCCAGCAGCGTGCGCACCATATACTGTACCTGATCCTTGGCGGCGGCGCCGTTGCCCGTCACCGCCTGCTTGACCATGGAGGCGGTGTATTCCGCAAGCGGCAGGTTGCGGCCGACGCAGGCGCAGATCGCCGCCCCCCGGGCCTGGCCGAGCTTGAGTGCGGAGTCCGGGTTGCTGCGCACGAACACCTGTTCGATCGCGGTCTCGTCGGGTCGGTAATCATCCACCACCTCACCGAGTTGCTCGAAGATCGCCCGTAGGCGCTCCGGGAAGGAGCGCCCCTCGACACGGATCACCCCGCTGGCGATGTAGACGAGCTCGCGGCCGCGGGCGTCGACGATGCCGAAGCCGGTGATCCGGGAACCTGGGTCGATGCCGAGGACCCGTCGCGGGCCGGCGCCGGCCAACCCCTAGGCCTCTTCGTAGGCGGAGGCCTGGATATCCGCGTTGGTATAGACGTGCTGCACGTCGTCGAGATCCTCGAGACGCTCGATGAGCCGCAGTGTCTTCGCGCCGTCCTCGTCGCCCACGACGACGGTGGTCTCCGGGCGCATGGTCACCTCGGCGTCCGCGGGCTCCAGCGCCGCCTCCGTCAGGGCTTGCTTGACGGCATGGTAATCCCCCGGGGCGGTGAGTACCTCGATGGAGCCATCCTCGTTGGTGACGATGTCCTCGGCACCGGCCTCGAGGGCCACCTCCAGGATGCGTTCCTCGTCACTGCCCGGCGGGAACAGCAGCACCCCGCGCTGCGTGAACAGGAAGGCCACGCAGCCGTCAGTGCCCAGGTTACCGCCATGTTTGGAGAAGGCGTGGCGCACCTCGCTGACTGTGCGGTTGCGATTGTCGGTCATGCAGTCGACCATGATCGCCACGCCGCCGGGGCCATAGCCCTCGAAGCGCGGCTCCTCGTAGGTGGCGCCCTCGTCGGCGCCCGCCGCCTTCTTGATCGCCCGTTCGATGTTGTCCTTAGGCATGTTCACCGCCAGCGCCCGGTCGATGGCGAGGCGCAGCCGCGGGTTGGTCTCCGGGTCCGGGCCGCCCATGCGGGTGGCCACGTTGATCTCGCGGATGGCCTTGGTGAAGAGCTTGCCGCGCTTGGCGTCCTGGGCCTTCTTGCGGTGCTGGATGTTGGCCCACTTGCTGTGTCCTGCCATGATCCTCCTCGGGGCATGGGTGCTCTGCTACCGACATGCGCTAGGTTATCACGCTCCACCGCGGCAGCGCCCGGCCCCTCAGTCCGGGGGGGACGGCGCGCGGAGGTCCTTGCGCAGGATCTTGCCGACCGGCGACTTGGGCAGCTCGTCGCGAAAGATGATCCGCTCGGGCACCTTATACGCAGTGAGCTCGCGGCGGGCCCAGGCGACGATGTCCTCACTGCCGAGCTCCTGGTTGTGCGTCACCACGAAGGCGTGGACATGCTCGTTGGCGGTCTCGTCGCGCACCCCGACCACCGCCACCTCGTCGATATCCGGGTGCGAGGCGAGCACGTCCTCCACCTCGTTGGGATACACGTTGAAGCCGTTGACATCGATCATGTCCTTCTTGCGGTCGACGATGGTCAGGTAGCCGCGCTCGTCCATGCGCGCGACGTCGCCGGTGTGAAACCATCCCCCGCGCATGGCCTCGGCGGTCTCCTCCGGGCGCCGCCAGTAGCCGCGCATGACCTGCGGCCCCCGGACCAGCAGCTCACCCCGCTCCCCGGGCGGCACGTCGCGATCCTCTTCGTCGACGAGGCGGACCTCGGTGCCGGGGACCGGCACCCCGATGGTGCCGAGTCGGACCTCGCCCGCGGGGGGGTTGACGGCGACCACCGGGGAGGTTTCCGAGAGGCCGTAGCCCTCGCAGATGGTGCTCCCGACCACCTCCTGCCATTGCTGCGCGACGCTGACGTGCAGCGCCGTGCCGCCGGCAATGGCGAGGTCGATGGAACGCGGTGGGTTGTCTCGGAACCACGGCTCGCGCAACAACCCCTGGAACAGCGCGTTGACCGCAGAGAACTTGGTGATGCCGAACCGCTCGAAGGCCCGACGCAGGTTGGACGGCGGCCGCGGTGACGGGCAGAGGATGTTGCGGCAGCCCGTGGTGTAGAAGGTGAGCATGTTAAAGGTGAACGCAAAGATGTGGTATAGCGGCAGGGCCGTGAGCACCACGTCCTCCCGGGGCCGCAGTACCGGCCCGGCGATGGACAGTGTCTGGGACAGATTGGCGAGCAGGTTGGCATGGGTGAGCTCGGCGCCCTTGGCGAGCCCGGTGGTGCCGCCGGTGTACTGCAGCACGGCGGTGTCTTCGGGGGCAGGGCAGGGTAGCTCGTCGCGGAGCCGTCCCGCCCCGCGGGCGCCAGCCCTCAACGCCCTCGCCAGGGGCGTGACCCCGTCCGGGGGGCGGGGGATCTGGCGTCGGAGGTGTTTCTGCACGCCCTGGACCAGCTGTCGCTTCAGCCACGGAAAGAAGTCCGCGATGCTCACCGTGACCACCCGTTCCACGGTGGTGCCCGCCAGTGCCTCGGGGAGCTTGTCGGTGAACATGTCGATGATCACCAGCACCCGGGCATCGGCGTCGCGGAGCTGATGGTTCATTTCGCGCGCGGTATACAGCGGATTGACGTTCACCAGGATCGCGCCCGCCTTGAAGGTGCCGAAGGCGCACACCGGAAAAGCCATGCTGTTGGGGGTCTGCAGCGCCACCCGGTCACCGGGCGCGATGCCCGCGTGGTCGCGGAGCCATGCCCCGAAGGCGTCGGAGGCGCGCTCCACGTCATCGAAGCCCAAGTCGGCGTGGATTCCGTTATCCAGGCACAGGGTGAAGGCGGTGCGTCCGCTGTGCTCGCGGGCGGCCCGCCGGATCAGTGCCACGAGATCGGAGTCCGGCATGGGGGTGAACTCCGTGGCGACGCCGACGCCGTACTCCTTGAGCCAGGGGCGCTCGGCCGGGTCCAAGTCGTGTTGCTGCGACATCGGGCTCTCCCTCCTCCTCGCCGCGCGGTCCGCCCTGTTCCGACGAAGTATGCCATTGCAGCGGCGACCACCATGCGTGACCGTCGCGCCGTGCTGCGCTCCCGGTTATCCTCGTGCGGCATCTGCGTCAGGACCTTACGGGATCATGCACCATACGCTAGCGTATCCGGAACGGCCGGCAAACCTCTTCTCCGCGATGGCCGAGCGCTGGCCCGGGGCGGTATGGCTCGATAGCGGCGGCATCGAGGGCACCCGCTACGACATCATGACGGCGGCGCCGCGGGGGTGGCTGATGCTGCGCGGCGGACGTGCCGTCTGGGAGCCCTGTGATGGGGGTTGGGGCTGGGAGGCATCTGTGATGGAGGGGCTGCGCCGGGCCCTGGATCGTCGGCCGTCGGGGCCGCCACCGTTCTCCGGCGGGCTCATCGGCTTCTTCGGCTACGAGCTCGGCCGCCATCTCATGGGGTTGCCACCACGGGACACGACGGAACCCGATGCCGTGCTCGGGCGCTACGATTGGGCCCTGGTGCTCGACCACCACCACCGGCGGGCATGGTTGACGGGCGCGGCCGCGGACGTCGCGCTGGCCGCTGAGATCAGCGCCCTCGCAGGGAGCGAGCCACCAGTGCGGCATTGGCGGCTCGGGGCGGTGGACGTGGATCTGGACGACCGCGCCTACGCCGCGGCGTTCCGGCGGGTCATGGACTACCTTCATGCCGGCGACTGTTACCAGATCAACCTGGCGCGGCGCTTCAGTGCGGCGCTCGAGGGTGACCCCATCGGCCTATGGCTGGCACTGCGTGCCGCTAGCCCCGGCGGTTACGGGGCGTACCTCGATTTCCCGGGCATGGCGGTGCTCAGTGTCTCCCCGGAGCGCTTCCTCTGGCAGCGGGGCGGCGAGGTAAGCACCCGGCCCATTAAGGGGACCCGACCACGGGGGCATGATGCCGCCGCCGACGAGGTCATCGCCGAGGAGCTGGCCGCGGCACCCAAGGACCGTGCCGAAAACCTGATGATCGTGGATCTGCTGCGCAACGACCTCGGCCGTGTGTGCGCCACCGGTAGCGTCCGGGTGCCACGGTTGTTCGCGGTGGAGCGTTTTGCCACGGTGCAGCATCTGGTCAGCGAGGTCAGCGGACGACTGGCGCCGGGCCGGGATGCCGTCGACCTGCTCACCGCCTGCCTGCCCGGCGGTTCCATCACCGGGGCCCCGAAGCGCCGGGCCATGGAGATCATCGACGAGCTCGAGCCCTCGACGCGCGGGGTCTACTGTGGCGCCATCGGCTATCTGGGTGACGACGGCGCGATGGATACCAGCATCGCCATCCGCACTGCCGTCGCCCGGGGCGGGCGCGTCGAGTACCGGGCCGGCGGCGGTATCGTCGCCGATTCCCGGGAGTCTGCCGAGCTCGCCGAGACCCTCGACAAGGCCACCGCCTTCCTGCGCCTGGCCGGGGCCTGAGTGCCACCGGTCGCGGCCGTTTTTGTGCGGGGCGGCAGAGCTCGGCCACGGCTGTTATGATCAAGCTGTCCGTATATCGTGGTCAGGGAGGTAAAAATGGAAGACGCAGTCATCGTGGCCGCTGGGCGCAGCGCCATCGGGACCTTTGGCGGCGCGCTTGGGCAGGTCTCGGCGGTGGACCTCGGGGCGCAGGTGCTCCGAGGCGTGCTCGAGCGGGCCGGCGTGGATGCCGAGCAGATCGACGAGGTGGTCCTCGGCCAGGTCCTGACCGCGGCCGCCGGGCAGAACCCCGCCCGGCAGACGGCGCTGAAGGGTGGGTTGCCGGTCTCGTGCCCGGCAATGACCATCAACAAGGTCTGCGGCAGCGGGCTCAAGGCCACCCACCTGGCCTCTCAGGCCATCCGCCTCGGTGACGCCCGTGCCATCCTTGCCGGCGGCCAGGAGAGTATGAGCACCGCGCCCCACGCGCTGCCGAAGTCCCGGAATGGTCAGCGCATGGGGGACTGGAAGCTCGAGGACACCATGATCAAGGACGGGCTCTGGGACGCCTTTAACCAGTACCACATGGGGGTGACCGCGGAGAATCTGGCCGAGAAGTACGGTATCAGCCGTGACGAGCAGGATGCGCTTTCGGCGCAGTCGCAACAACGTGCCGAGGCGGCGCAGAAGGCGGGGCGGTTCCGCGACGAGATCATCCCCATCGAGATCCCCCAGCGCAAGGGCGATCCCGTCCGCTTCGAGGAGGACGAGTTCCCCAAGCACGGCACCACCGCCGAGGGCCTCGGCAAGCTCAAGCCGGCGTTCAAGGGCGAGGGCAGTGTTACGGCGGGCAACGCCTCCGGGATCAACGATGGCGCGGCCATGGTGCTGATGATGTCGGAATCACGAGCCAGGGAGCTCGGCCTTGAGCCGCTGGCACGGGTCCGCGCCTACGCGAATGCGGGCGTCGACCCGGCGATCATGGGTTCCGGCCCGGTGCCGTCCACCCGTCGTTGCCTGGAGCGGGCGGGCTGGAGCGTCGCTGACCTCGACCTCGTAGAGGCCAACGAGGCCTTCGCCGCCCAGGCGCTGGCGGTGGGTCGCGAGCTCGAGTGGGACATGGACAAGGTCAACGTCAATGGCGGGGCCATCGCCCTGGGTCACCCCATCGGTGCCTCCGGGGCACGCATCCTGGTGACCCTGCTCCACGAGATGAAGCGTCGTGATGCGCACAAGGGCCTGGCGACGCTGTGCATCGGCGGCGGCCAGGGCGTGGCGCTCGCCGTCGAACGCTGAGAACCCCATGGCAGCGCCGCCTTCGGGCGGCGCTTCCGCAACCAGGCAAGAGGCCCCATGTCCGAGATTCGAGTAATCAAGAAGTATCCCAATCGCCGGCTCTACGATACGGCGATCAGCAGCTACATCACCCTCGCCGACGTCAAACGCCTGGTGCTTGACGGGGTGGACTTCGAGGTGGTGGATGCCAAGACCAAGAACGATCTTACCCGCAGCATCCTGTTGCAGATCATCAGCGAGGAGGAGGAGGGGGGCGAGCCCATCTTCTCCAGTGACCTGCTGGCCCAGATCATTCGGTCCTACGGCGGCAACATGCAGAACATGCTCACCAGCTACCTGGAGAAGAGCATGGAGATGTGGGAGGAGCAGCAGCGATTGTTCCACGAGCGTACCCGTACGCTGATGGGGGGAGACCCCATGGACATGCTCACCCAGATCGCCGAGCGCAACCTGGCCATGTGGCAGGCGATGAGCGGCGTGGGGGAGGGCAAGTCCCGCGGTGGCGGCCGTGATCGCGAGGGTGACGATAACGATGGGGGTGGTGACGGCGGTAAGAAGGGTCGGTAAGCCGTCGATCAGTGGTTGACACCCGCCGGGGCGCCATCTAGGCTCAATGTCGCAATTGTGCGGCGCACAAAGAGGTTCCTTTTGCGCCGCAATACTTATCCCAAGCGCATCGAGGGGTGACGCGGCATGAGCGAACGTCTGGCACTGGTTACCGGCGGCAATGGTGGTATCGGAACAGAGATCTGCAAGGCCCTGGCCGGCAAGGGGCTGCGGGTGGTTACCACCTGTGTCGATCCCGAGCGGGAGAATATCCGCGAATGGCAGGCGCAGCTCCGTGAGGAGGGCATCGAGGTCAACTGGGTTGCCTGCAACGTGGCCGACTACGAGGCCTGTGTGGAAATGGCCAACCACGTGGAGCAGGAGTTCGGGGCGGTCGATGTCCTGGTCAATGCTGCGGGGATCACCCGGGATGCCTTCCTGCACAAGATGGATCCCGACAACTGGCAGGCGGTGCTGTCGGTGGATCTCAACAGCGTCTTCCATGTTACCCGCCAGTTCGTTGGTCCCATGCGGGATCGCGGCTACGGCCGGATCGTGAATATCTCTTCGGTGAACGGTCAGTCAGGCCAGTTCGGGCAGACCAACTACTCCGCCGCCAAGGCCGGCATCCACGGCTTCACTATGGCGCTGGCGAAGGAGAGCGCCGGCAAGGGCATCTCGGTGAATACCGTCTCCCCGGGCTACGTGCGTACCTCCATGACCGACGCGATTCCGGAAAAGGTGCGCGAAGCCATTATCAGCCAGATCCCCGCGGGGCGGATGGCCGAGGCCGAGGAGATCGCACGCGTCGTGGCCTTCCTCGCCGAGGAGGAGACCGGCTACATCAACGGCGCAAACATCCCGGTCAACGGCGCCCTGTTCTGCAGCTTCTGAGCCACGGTTGACCTGTTAACCGAGGGCCTCGAGCCAACGGTCGAGGCGCGGGTACAGGGACTCGTGCGCCCGGCGGCTGATGAACACCCCAAGATGGCCGCCGGGGAGCACGTGCTCGTCGTAGCTGCCGGCCGTCCGTCCGCCGAGGGCGGTCGCCGAGGCCAGGGGCACCAAGTGGTCCTCCGCCGCAGCCACCGCGAAAACCGGTGTGTCGATGTTCGCCAGTGACAGTCGCCGGCCCCGCAGCGTGAGCGTTCCCCGGATCAGGGCGTTGTCCCGGTAAAGGGCACGGACGAACTCCACGAATGCCTTCAGGGCCTGGTCTGGCCCGCCGTACATCCAGCGCTCCATGCGCAGGAATTCCTCACGGGCCTCCGGATCGCTCAGGGTGGCATCGATACCACGGTAACGCTCCACCAACAGGGACAGTGGCCGCAGTGCCGCGAACGCCCAGTTCAGTTCGGTGGCCGGGATGTTGCGCCCCGCGGTGAGCAGGTCGTCGAGGTCGAGACGGGCGGCCACCCGGGCCAGTGGTGCGCTGCCGGCGATGCCGTCCACCGGGGTGGCGAAGGTGGTCAGGCTGGCCGCCGCGCTGGGGGTATGGGCCAGGTGACAAAGTGCCAGGTATCCCCCTTGGCAGACGCCGGCCAGATGGGGTGTGGCTGCATGCTGCTCGCGCACCGCGGCGATGGCGTCGCCGATGCCGTCGACGGCATAGTCCGCGAGGCTGCGAAAGCGGTCCATGGGCTCGGGATCCTGCCATTCCAGCAAATACACCGGACGGCTGCGGGCGAGGTGTGCCACCACGGACCGTGACGGGGAGAGATCCAGCAATTCCGGACGGTTGACTAGGGAATAGACGATGACCAGCGGGCGCCCACTGCCCCCCGGGTACTGGCGCAGGCGCAGCAGTCGTGATTCCGCCGCGATCCGATGGGGCTGTGCGAGCCCCGCCCCGGCGGCGAGCGTCGTGTCGTCGCCGTCCCGTGCCATGGGAGCCTCGTCCCCGGGGGCCATCGCCTCAGCCCCGCTCCGCCAATTCCAGCCGCGCCAGCCGTTCCTGGAGGTTGGTCAGCTCGGCCCGGCTGGGCAGGCCGAGGGAGGGTGCGACGTGGTCCATGAGCTCGGTCAGCGCATGGCGCACGGCCAGGGCGGCGCCCCAGAGCTCGCCGAGGATCGCCCCCATGTCCTCCTCCGCGAGGGCACGCTCGTAGCTCGACTCCAGGTGTTGCGTCCAGCGTCGTTGGCGTTCCTCGGGACTGGATGAGGGCGTGGCGCGCTCGCGATCCGCATACTGCTCGAGCGCCCGGGCGATGAGCCCGGCGAGTTCCCGGGCCATGTTCACTGCCGCCACATGCCAGTACCGGGTCGCCTCGGCGAGCGAGTCGAGCTTGCGGTTGACCGACCCCGCGGGGCCCAGTCCCGGGAGCCCTGAGGGGTCGCAAAGGGCCAGCAAGGGGTTGACGCGGCCGATGATTTCGTCGATCGAGGGCGCAATGGGAGGGTCCGCAGGCAGCTGCTCACGCCAGCGGCGCAACTGCGCCGCTCCGGCGATGGCGGATTCCGGGGTTGCGATGAGCGGGTCGTACCAGCTCTGTAGCAGATCCTCCAGTGCGGGCATGCCCGCGGCATCGTTGATGCCCCACGCCCGGCGCAATAACTGCAGCCAGCGCTCGAGCTCGCCGTGTCCCTGATCGGAGCCAGTCCCCATTGCCGCCCTGTGCTGCCATCTATGTGCCCATCCGTGCCACAGTCTAACACTCCGCCCCGGCGAGGTTTCGCGCCGTTATTCGCGGTCCCGGCGCTCCTGGAGGGCATCGCGCCACTGATCCCTGAGGGCCTGGGCGCGTGAACGCTGGTAGCCGTCGGCGGCGCCGCTGGCGAGCACATCCTCGATCTGGCGTAGGGCGCTGGCGAGCTCGCCGCGGCTCGCGTAGTAGCGGCCCATGGCGATCGCTGCCTCGGCCGGCTCGCCGGCGTCGTCGGCGGCGCGCGCCTGCAGTTCCAGTAGCTGTTCGGACCACGAATGCCGGGCCACGGCGTCCTCCGCCGCCTCCATCGCCTCACGATGGCGTCCGGCCGCGGAGAGTGCCTCCACCTTGCGTGCCTGTAGGGCATAGTTGCCGGGAAAAAGGGACAGGCCTTCCGCGAGCGCGGACAGGGCCGCGTCCGGGTCCCCGGCCGCTAGCTCGGCATCGGCCAGCGAAAGATAGTACGCCGCCCGTGGCTCTTCCCCTTCCAGTAGCTGTCGCAGGTGGTTGCGTGCATCCTCCGGGCGCCCGTCCCGGATCAGGGCCACAGCGAGGCCATAGGTCTGTGCGTCGCCCTCGTCGCCCCATTGCTCGAGTCGCCGCACCGCTTCCCTGCCGCCGGCCGCGCTTAGCGCGGCTAGCCTCGCGCGCACCAGCGCGAACTCGGGGTTCTCGAAGGTGTTGGATGCGTCCATGGATTCCGCGCGTTGCCGGCTGTCGGCGATGCGGTTTTCGGTCACCGGATGGGTACTGAGGAACGGCGGCGGGCTGGCGCCGTAACGGGTGGCGTCCAGTAGGCGCCCGAAGAAGTCGGGCATGCCCGTGGGGTCGAAGCCCGCGCGTTGCAGCAGCGACAGCCCCAGATTGTCCGCCTCCCGCTCATGCTGGCGCGAGTATGCGAGCTGACTGCGCGCCGCCGAGGCCATGCCGGACACCGCCGCAGCCTGACCCGCCTGGGGATTCTGGGTACCGATGAGCACCCCGGCCAGGATCATGGCCATGGTCCGGAGACTGGCCTGCTCCGCGGCGAGCAGCCGCATGGCAAGGTGGCGCTGACTGACATGGGTCATTTCGTGGGCGAGCACGGCGGCGAGTTCGCTCTCCCGCCGGGACTCGAGGATCACCCCGGTGTTCAAGCCAATGAATCCCCCCGGCATGGCGAAGGCATTGATGCGCGTATCGTCGATCAGGAAAAACTCAAAGGATTTGGTTGGCAGCTCCGAGTGACCGGCCAGGCGAACGCCGATGTCGTGCAGATAGCCCGTCAGGGCCGGGTCGTCGAGCAGGGAAACCTCCCGGCGGAGCTCGCGCATCATGCGTGAGCCGACTTCGCGCTCCTCCGCGGGTGTCAGTACCTGGTTCGCCGGATCCCCCAGGTCAGGGAGCGACAGGTCCAGGTTGGCCGGTGCCGGAGGGGCGAACGCCAAAGCAAAACCGATGATTAGCAGGGTCAGCGGGCGTGGGATGATCATGTCTCCGGGCGCTGGCTTGGAGTGAGTATTGGACCGGCGCCGCGCGCCGCTCGTTCCATACCGGGGTTCCCGGTTAGTATAACCGCGTGCCGCCAAGGCCAGCACTCAGGTTTACAGCTGATCCATGCAGACGATACGCGATTGGCTCCAGCGCCATCTCAATGACCCCCAAGTGGTCGCCCTGACCATTGTGCTGCTCGTCGGTTTGGGGATCGTGGTCTTCTTCGGCGACATGCTCGCCCCCGTGTTCACCGCGCTGGTGGTTGCCTATCTCCTCGAGGGCGTGGTCCAGAAACTAGAGCGATGGACGGGGCGGGGCACTGCGGTGGGCGTGGTCTTCGCGCTGTTCATCGCGGGCTTCGGCCTGGTGCTGTTCGCGCTCGTGCCGACGCTCACCCATCAGATCGCACAGTTGGTGGAGAATCTTCCACGCATGCTCGATCGCGGGCAGGAAGCGCTGTTGCGGCTGCCGGAGCGCTACCCGGATTTCTTCTCCACCGAGCAGGCGCGGGCCATCCTCGCGAGTATTCGCCAGGAGTCGGTGGACTTCGGGCGGCGAGTGGTTGCGTCGATTTCCCTGTCCCAGGTGGTCAAGCTCTTCACGCTGATCGTATACGCTATCCTGGTGCCGTTGCTGGTGTTTTTCTTTCTAAAGGACAAGGACCGGCTGCTCGACTGGCTGAACCGCTGCCTGCCCCGGCATCGCCATCTGGCGCGTACCGTCTGGCACGAGGTGGATGTGCAGATCGGCAATTACGTCCGCGGCAAGTTCGTGGAGATCCTCATCGTCGGTATCGCCGCCTATGTGATCTTCATCCTCCTTGGCCTGCAGTTCGCGGCCCTGCTCGCGGTGATAACGGGGCTGTCGGTGATCATTCCCTATATCGGTGCAACGGTGATCACCGTGCCCATCGCGATTGTTGCCTATTTCCAGTTCGGGCCCAGCATGGAGTTCGTGTGGGTGATGGTCGCCTATGCCCTGATCCAGGCGGTGGACGGCAACGTCCTGGTGCCGCTGCTGTTTTCGGAGGTGGTCAACCTCCACCCCGTGGCGATCATCGTCGCCATCCTGGTGTTCGGCGGGATCTGGGGGTTTTGGGGCATTTTCTTCGCCATCCCGCTGGCCACGCTGATCAATGCGGTGATCAACGCCTGGCCGCGCTCGTTGCCGGATCATCGCGACGAGGCAGGGACCGCACACGACCCTACGGCCGTGCAGCGGCGCTGAGGCCAAGCGCCACTACAGTCCCTGCTCGGAGGCCTCCGGGTCGTCCGTTTCCGTCGCTGTCTCCGCCGCGTGCTCCCTACCGAGCAGCACGTAGAAGGCGGGCAGCACGAACAGCGTGAACAGCGTCCCGATGCCGAGGCCCGTGGCGACTGTCAGTCCGATGGCGAAACGGCTGACCGCTCCCGGGCCGCTGGCCGTCAGCAGCGGAATCATCGCCACGATCAGCGCCACTGAGGTCATGATGATGGGCCGTAGCCGGATGGTGCCGGCCTCGAGTACCGCTTCCACCTTGGACAGGCCCTTGTGGATTTGCTGCTGATTGGCGAATTCCACGATGAGGATCCCGTTCTTCGCGACCACGCCGATCAGGGTGATCAGCCCCACCTGGGTATAGATGTTCACGGTGGTGAAGCCGAGGGTGATGAAGGCCATCGCGCCGGCTATGGACAGCGGCACCGAAACCAGGATGATGAACGGATCCCGCCAGCTCTCGAACTGTGCCGCGAGCACCAGGTAAATCACCAGCAGCGACAGGAAGAACGTCACCATCAGGGCGGTACCCTGCTGCTTGAACTGCCGCGAAGCGCCGGTGTAGTCATAGCCATAGCCCTGGGGTGCCACCTCGGCGGCGGTCTGCTCCAGGTGGGACAGGGCGGCGCCTATGGTGACCCCGGGTGCCATGATCCCTTCTAGGGTGAGCGAGTTCAGCTGCTGGAACTGGGTGCGCTCGGAAGGCTCAACGGTGCGTTCGAACGATACCAGCGTGGACATGGGTACCAGCTCGCCGGTGTCGGCGCGTATGTAGTAATCCCCCAGCATTTCCTCGTCGAGGCGTTTGCGCCGCTCGACCTGGGGGATTACCTGGTAGCTGCGTCCGTCCATGCTGAAGCGGTTGACGTAGTCGCCGCCAAGCATGGCGGAGAGGTTACGGCCGATCTCCTCCATGCTGATGCCCAGATCGCCGGCGCGGTCCCGGTCCACTACCACCGTGGTGCTTGGCCGGTCGAAGGCGATGGACTTCTGCAGGAACTGGAAGTTGCCGCTGCCCATGGCCTCGTTGACGATCTCATCGGCGACTGCGTTCATGTCCTCGTAGCTCGCCCCCGAGGTCATCACGAACTGTATCGGCAGGCCGCCACCGGAGCCCGGCAGGCTCGGGCGGGGAAAGGCGCTGATGTCAAAGCCCGCGACCTCCCGGAGGTTGTCCTGCAGCAGTGGTAAGGCATCGAACTGAGAGATCTCGCGCTCGGCGAAGTTCGGCATCTTGAAGCCACCGAACAGGGTGTTGCCACCCCGGCCGAGGATGATGAAGCTCTCCTTGTAGCCCTCCGTCTGCTCGAGCTTGGACTGTAGGTCTTGCCCGTACACCCGCAGGTAATCCAGGGTCGCCGTACGTGGGGCGGTGGCCTGGAAGAAGATGATGCCCTGGTCCTCGGTGGGGGCGAGCTCGTTCTCGGCGGTGATGAACATAAAGTAGATCGAGGCCAGCACCGCCACACCGAATACCACCATCACCGACACGGTCTCCAGCACCCGGGCCAGCAGGGCCCGGTAGCCCCGGGCGAGGCCGTTGAACACCCGCTCGACCAGCCGCTCGAAACGCCCAGGGTTGCCGTAGGGCTTGAGCACCTTGCTCGAGAGCATCGGCGAGAAGGTCAGCGCCACTACCCCGGAGACCAACACGGCCCCGGCCAGGGTGAAGGCGAATTCCGTGAACAGGGTGCCGAGTAGACCGCCCATGAAGCCAATGGGGGCATAGACCGCCACCAGGGTGGTGGTCATGGCGATGATGGGTACGGCGAGCTCCCGGGCGCCGTACAGTGCCGCGCGGAAGTTGCTCTCGCCGTCCTCGATATGGCGGTGGATGTTCTCCACGACGATAATGGCGTCATCGACCACCAGGCCGATGGCGAGCACCATCGAGAGCAGGGTCAGCAGGTTCAGGGAGTAGCCGAGGGCGAGCATGATGAACGCCGCGCCGATCAGCGACAGGGGCACGGCCACCGCCGGCACCACCGCCGCCCGGAACGAACCGAGGGATAGGTAGATCACCAGCAGCACGATGCCCACCGCCTCGGCGATGGTCTTGAATACCTCGTTGATGGAGTCCTCGATGAACTCCGAGGCGTCGTACGGCAGGACCACGTCCATGCCCTCGGGGAGCTGCTCGCGGATCTGGTCGACCTTGCGCTCCACGGCCTGGGCGGTGTCCAGGGGGTTGGCGCCCGGGGACTGCTCGACCGCCATGAACACCGCCGGCTGTCCCTTGTACCAGGCCTCCGAATCGTAGCTCTCGGCGTCCAGCTCGCTACGGGCGATATCCGAGAGCCGCACCAAGGTGTCGCCGTCGCCGCGTATGATGAGATCCTGGAAGCTGTCCGGGTCGCTGACGTCGGTGGTGGCGGTGAGGGTGATGGCGGTGTATTTACCCTTGGTCTGACCAACGCCGGCCAGGTAATTGTTGGCACGCAAGACCTGGGTGACATCCTCCGGGGTGACGCCGAGGGCCGCCATCCGGTCGGGGTCGAGCCACACCCGCATCGCCAGCGGCTTGCCGAACAATCGGGCCTTGGCCACACCGGGTACCGCCTGGATCTGGGGCTGGATTACCCGTACCAGATAGTCCGTTACCCGGGGGACGCTGAGCTCGTCGCTGTAGAACGAGAGATACATCAGCGCCGTGCTGTCCCCCGTGGAGGACTCGATGACCGGATCCCGGGCCGCCTGCGGCAGCACGTTGCGCTGGCTCGCGACCTTGGCCTGAATCTCCGCCACCGCGGCATTGGGGTCATAGTTCAGCTCCATGTGGACCTCGATGGTGGAGCTGCCCTGGGTGCTGGTGGCGGAGATGTAGTCGATGCCCTCGGCCTCGGCGATGGCCTGCTGCAGTGGGGTGGTGACGAAGCCCTTGACCAGATCGGAGCTGGCGCCGGGGTAGGCGGTGCTCACGGTGACCACCGTGTTCTCCAGCTCCGGGTACTGTCGGAGCTCGAGCAGCCCCAGCGAGCGCAGGCCAACCAGTAGAATCAGCAAGCTGACCACCGTCGAAAGGACGGGCCGGCGGATGAAGACGTCGGTGAACCTCATTCCCCGGTGATCTCCGTGTCCAGTTCCACGGAGTTGTCGATGGTCACCGGTTGGCCGTCGCGGAGCTTGACCAGGCCGGCGCGGACCACCTGTTCGCCCGCTTCCAGCCCCTCGGCGACCTCCACACGGCCCTCACGGCTGCTGCCCGTGGAGACCGCCCGGCGCTGCACCACCTGCCGGCCCCGTTCGTCCTCGGTGATCAGGAACACGAAATCGCCATAGGTATTATAGGAGATGGCCGTGCGCGGAACGGTCACGATGGCGCCGGTCTCGGGAAGGAGCGTGGCCACCCGGGCGAACATACCCGGGCGCAGCGCGTCCTCCGGGTTGGGCAGCGTGGCCCGGACCTGAACGCTGCGGGTACCCTCCTGGATCCCCGAGTCGATGGCCGAGATCTCGCCTTCGAAGGTCCGGTCAGGGTAGGCCGCCACGCTCACCTGCACCGCCTGGCCCACCTCGAGCTCACTGAAGCGCCGTTCGGGGACCGAGTAGTCCACGTAGACCGGATCCAGTGCCGTCAGGGTGACGATGGGCTGGCCGGGTGTCAGGTACTCGCCGTTGTCCACCTGAGCCAGGCCGAGCAGCCCGTCGAAGGGGGCCTTGATGGTCTTCTTCGCGATACGTGCCTGTTGCTCGGAGACGGCGGCCCGGCTGGCATCGTAACGGGCCTTGGCCTCGTCGAACTCCGACTGTGAGACCGCGCGCCGAGGCAACAGGTCCGAGGTGCGCTCGAATTGCACGCGCGCCAGCTCGCGGTCGGCGCGCAGGCCGGCGAGGGCGGCCTGATCGACGCTGTCGTCGAGCCGCAGGAGGGTCTCCCCGGCAGCCACTCGGGCCCCGGATTCAAAGGCGATCTCGCTGATCTTGCCGGCCACCTCGGTGGTGATATCGATGCCCTCGGTGGCATTGACGCTGCCGACGGCACGAATGGCCGGCCGCCAGGAGGTCTGCTCCGCTTCAGTGGCGGTGACGGTGGCCGGGGGTTGGGGCTGATCCGCCTGTTCAGCCATGCGTTGCTCCTGCAGGTGTTTCCACCCGAAGATCCCGCCGAAGATGGCGCCGAGGAACAGGGCAACGAGTAACAGCCGGATTGTGACCTTCATCAGCGATGTATCCGTGAGAGGGGTTGGCGCAGGCCGTCAGCCCGCCGGAACGCAAGGCGATGATCGTCCTAGAGGTGGGCTCAGTGCAAGCCCCGGGGGGCTTGCACTGGCGCGGTCGCCCTTGGTGGGGCGGCCCGGAAGTCCCGGCGGTAGGGGCGCCTAGGAGCCGGGGGATTCGCCGGATGCGGTGGCCGCCGACGGGGCGGCGGTGTCCGTGCCCCGCGGCCGGGCCCATTCCCTGGCCTTCTCCCCGAGCTCGCGGAAGCGGCTGGAGAGCTCCTCCAGGCGCGCCTCCCAGCCGGGATCGGGCGTCTGTCCCTCGGTGATCCGGAAGAAGGCCTGCATCAGGGCGGTCATGGCGAACGGCTCAATGATCGCCGCCTTGAGCGCCCAGGCGAGGACGAGGGCGATCAGTAGCGTCATCCCCCCGGCAATGCCCGGGAAAGCGGCGACGAGCAAGCCCACCGGGCCGAGCACCAGCAAAAAGACCAGGAAGGTCAGGCCCCAGACGCAAAGCGCCAGGAAGATGGCGTTGCGCAGGAAGGCCTTGTAATTCTGACCGTACAGGATGAGGGCCGTGCGACTCGTCGCCCACGGGTTGTCCGAGCGGGTGTGGATGCAGTAGGCGAGGATCACCTCGTCGAGGTAGGTGAGTGAGAGCCGGAGCACGGAGTTGACGAACTTGGCGAGCCCCTCGATCCCGGGGATGGGCAGCAGGGTCGCGACGCTGAGGAAGGTGCGATTGAACGCCCGGATCACCCCCTTGATGAGCTGGTCCACCCCGAAAAGCACGGAGGCCTGGGCGAAGCGCTGGCGCACCTCCGCCTGGGCGTGCTCGATTTGGCCGCGGCCGCCGGGCAACTCCTTGCCCTCCAGCAGCTCCACAAGCACCGCGATATGGCCCGCCTTCACCAGATACAGGAGGTACTCCCGGAACCAATAGACCAGTGCCCCGACCACCGCGAAACCGGCCAGCCCGCCCCAGGTGCCCCCGGCACCGGCGTTGCCGCCGATGCCACCGAGGAGATAGCCGAGCCCGGCGCCGCCGCCCGTGGCCAGGATGTATGCGAGGGTGATGCCCAGATAGATGAGTAGCCGAAAGCCGAGAAAGGGCGCGGTGCGCCGAAGCAGGCCCAGCACCTCGGTGACGCGGAAGTCTTTCATGCGAACCCCTCTAGCGCGAATGGTTCCGTAACGGCCAGTATCGGCCGTGTATCTTACTGATACCTTACACGGTTCGCCCCGGCAGCTCCCCCGCACCTTCCGGAGCCAGGAACAGGGAGCCGAAGAACGCCTCCAGCAGGGCTTCGGCATGTTGGTCGAGGTCGCAGTCGTCGGGCTCGCGCAGATACTGGCTGTACAGGCCCGCCATGTAGGCATGCAAGCCGGTGGCCGCTACCCGCGGCGTGATCGCGGGATTGAGTCGCCCTTGGGCACGGGCTCGCTCGAAGAGCCCCTCGAAGAGGGTGAGGACCTCGCGGATGAGCGCGTCCTGGCCCGAAACGGCCGGATTGATCTCGTCGATACGCTCGCAGCGGTGCAGCAGGATCGTGTAGACGCGGCGGTGGCGTGGGTCGTCGGTGAGCCGACGCAGGCCGAACAGGCAGAGCTGACGGAGGGTCTCCACGGGGTCGCCGTCCGCCTCGCGGCAGTGGCTCTCCACGAGCTCGGCCAGTGGTGGGCGTACACGGCCCGCCATGGCCTCCAGCAAGTCGCTTTTGTCGCGGAAGTGCCAGTAGATGGCGCCGCGGGTGAGCCCGGCCTGTCGGGCGATCGCCTCCAGGGTGGTGCGTGCCACCCCCTGGCGCAGGAACACCGCCTCGGCGGCGTCGAGCAGGCGTTCCCGTGTGGCCTCCGCCTCTTCCTTGGTCTTTCTGGCCATCTTGGTCTCCGCTCAGAATTGCCGGGACAGGCCGATGGCGACGAGGTTCACTCCCGGGTTTTGCTCGTAGAGTCGGGCGTTGGAGGTGTGCTGTATTCGCAGGCTGGTGATCAGCCCGCCGCCGACGGACCATTCGAGTCCCAGGTGACTGGTGAACTGCACGGGGCCACCGAGATCCTTGCCCTCGGCGTCGAAGTCCGACATCACTGTCGGCTGGATGCCGAGCCGCAGCGCAAGGGGGGTGTCGCGGAAGGAGTAGTGTAGCAGCGGACCGGCGGCAATGAACGTGGCATCGTCGCCGTAACCCCGCCAGCGGCCGGCGCCGATTTCCCAACTTGCCTCGGTCCGGTCGGGTAGCCAATCCTCGAGCAACCGATGCAAGGCCGCGGCGGGGAGCACCAAGGTGGCTGCCATCGCCTCCACGCCCTCATCGTTGCCGCCGACGCGCACGCCGATTTCGGCGTCAGCCGTCGGTGCCGCGGTGGCGCTGGTGGCCAGCAACCCGACGCCGAGTGCGGCGCCCGCCCACAGCGTCGCCCTTGATCGGTTCATTCCCGCTCGCCTCCCGATCGGACACCTAGGTTAGGGGCGAATGATTTCTCCTGTGCCGGCGGTAGGCAAGCGTGGTGTCGCCAGCTCATCCCCGTCGCCGTTTCCGCATGCCCGCCAGATCATCCAACAGCCGGTAGAACAGCGGTACGAACAGCAGTGCCAACGTCGAGGCCATGAGCATGCCGGTGACCGCCACGGTCCCGATCTCCTGACGGCTGTTGGCACCCGCGCCAGTGGCGAACATCAGCGGCAGGGTGCCGATGATGAACGTCATCGCGGTCATCATGATCGCCCGGAAGCGTTGCCGTGCCGCCTCCCGCGCCGCCTCCAGGGCGCTCATCCCCTCGCGGCGGTTCTGGGCGGCGAACTCGACGATGAGGATGGCGTTCTTCGCTGCCAGGCCGATGAGTACCAGCAGCCCTACCTGGAAGTAGATGTCGTTAGGAAAGCCGCGCAGCAGCGTGCCGATGGCGGCGCCGAGCACGGCGAAGGGCACCGCCGTTGCCACCGCCAGGGGCAGCGTCCAGCGTTCGTACTGGGCGGCGAGGATGAGGAATACCATGAGCAATCCGAGGCCGAACGCGGCGGTGCCGGCACCGGCCGCGGCGTCCAGCTGGTAGGCCTCGCCGATCCAGTCGAGCACGGTATTGTCGCCGCCGTCGAACACCTCCGAGGCTACCGCCTCCGCCGCCGCCTTGGCTTCGCCCGTCGTGTAGCCAGGGGCGGGGTCGGCCATGAAGTTGGCCGCCGGATAGATATTGAAGCGGTTGAAGATATCCGGGCCCGTGCCCCGGTCCAGGGTGACCAGCGAGCTCACCGGTACCATCTCGCCGCTGCCGGAGCGGACGAACACCCGCCGCAGGTCATCGGCCTTGTCCCGGAACTGCGGCTCCGATTGCAGGTTGACCTGCCAGTTCCGCCCGGCAAGGGTGAAGTCATTGACGTAGAGGCTACCGAAGCTGCTCTGTAGGGCGTCGAAGATTTGGTTGATGGGTACGCCCATGGCCTTGGCCTTCTCCCGGTCCACCTCGGCGGAATAGCGCGGGATGCCCGTATCGAGCGTCACCCGCGCGTTGGTCAGCTCCGGGCGCTCGTTGGCGGCGGCCACGAGCCGCTGGCTGAGGGCCTCGAGCTCGTCGGCGTTGGCGTCGCCGCGGACCTGGAGGTAGCCTTCCACGCCGCCGGTCAGTGATAGCCCTTGAATGGGTGGCGGCACGAAGGAGATTACCCGGGCCTCGGGTATCTGCACGCCCATGCCCATGATACGCCGGGTCAGTGAGCCGGCATCCTGCCCCGGACCCTGACGCTCGTCCCAGTGGGCGAGGTTGGCGAAGCCCACGCCGGCGCTGGTGCGCTGGGATGAGGAGAGGATGTCGAAGCCGGCGAAGGTGGTGAACTCCTCCACCTCGTCCATCGCGAGCAGGCGCCGGGAGAGCTCGTCGCGAACCGACTCCGTGCGCCCCAGCGCCGCCGCTGGGGGCAGGTTGTAGGCCACCAGTGCGACGCCCTGGTCCTCCTGGGGCACCAGCCCCGAAGGTAGGCGATCGAGGAGATACAGCGTCCCCGCGATGACCCCCACGAACAGCACCACACCGATCACTGCATGCCGTAGCAGGAAACCGACCGCGGTGACGAAGGCGGCGGTGACCGCGTCGAAACCGCGGTTGAACAGCCGGAAGGGCAGGGAGGTTTCCTTGGGCTCGCGGTCGAGCAGCAGGGCGCACATGGCGGGGGTGAGGGTCAGCGCGACCACCCCGGAGACCAGGACCGATACGGCGATGGTGACGGCAAACTGCCGGTAGAGCTCGCCGCTCAACCCGCCGAGGAAGGACACCGGCGCGAACACCGCCACCAGCACCAGGGTCGAGGAGACCACCGCCCCAGCCACCTGCTCCATGGTCGCCACCGAGGCCTCCCGGGCGTTGAGCCCCTGCTCCTGCATCAGCCGCTCGACGTTCTCCATGACGATGATGGCGTTGTCGACGACGATGCCGATGGCCAGCACCAGCCCGAACAGGGTGAGCAGGTTCACCGAGAAGCCCAGCGCCAGCATCCCGGCGAAGGTACCGATGAGCGAGACGGGGATGGCCGCCACCGGGATCAGCGTCGCACGTAGGTGTTGGAGGAACAAGAAGGTCACGAGCACCACCAGGCCCACGGCCATGAGCAGGGTGGTCACCACCTCCTGGATAGAGATCTCCACGAACTCCGTGGTGTCGTAGGGAATGGTGTAGTCGATCCCCGTCGGGAAGCGCTGCTCGAGCTCGGTGAGGGCCTCGCGGACGTTGGCCGCGGCCTCCAGGGCATTGGCGCCGGGTTGCAGGTAGACGCCGATGGGCACCGTGGGCTGGCCATTGTAGATCGCGGAGAAGGCGTAGTTCTGCGAGCCGAGCTCCGCGCGGGCGACGTCCCCGAGGCGCAGGGTTTCCCCCTCGCGATCGGCGCGCAGAATGATGTCCTCGAACTCGGCGGGATCGGCGAGGCGCCCGGAAGTGGATACGGTAAATGTGAAGGCCTGGTCCTCGGGGGCCGGTTCCGCGCCGATCCGCCCTGCCGAGAATTGGGCGTTCTGCTCGCGGACAGCCGCGGCCACGTCCGAGGGGGTCAGGTTGTACTGCGCCAACTTGTCCGGCTTCAGCCAGATGCGCATCGAGTAGTCCTGGGCGCCGAACAGCGAGGCGTCGCCGACGCCGGGCAGGCGGACGACCTCGTCGATGACGTTGAGCAGGGCATAGTTACTCATCTCGAGCATGCCCTGGCTTCGGTCGGGCGAATACAGGGCGGCCACCAGTAGGATGTTGGTGGAGCGGGCCTCGACGCGCACCCCCTGGTTGCGCACCGCCTGCGGCAGCCGCGACAGCGCCGCTTGGACCTTGTTGTTGACGTTGATGGTGGCCTGGTCCGGGTCGGTGCCGAGGGCGAAGGAGATGGTGATCTGGACGGTGCCGGCGTCGGTGCTCGTGGACTCCATGTAGATCATGTCGTCGACCCCGTTGATCTCCTGCTCCAGCGGCGCGGCCACGGTATCCGCTAGGACCTCCGCGCTGGCGCCCGGATAGGTGGCCTCCACCACCACCTCCGGGGGGACGACATCGGGATACTGCTCTACCGGTAGGGCGCGCAGGGCGGCACCGCCGGCGAGCACAATGATGATGGAGATGACCGAGGCGAAGATGGGTCGATCGATGAAGAAGCGCAGCATCACTTGTCTTCCCCGGCCTCGACGATCTCCACCTTGGCGCCGTCACGCAGGCCGACGAGGCCGGATACGGCCACCCGGTCGCCCTTGTCGAGCCCGGAGCGGATGACCTGGCCGTTCTCCACCACCGGCCCGAGCTCCACGGGGACCGCCGAGGCCACCGATTGGTCATCCACCACGTAGACCACGGGGCCCTCCGGCCCGGAGGCGACGGCCGTTTCCGGCACTACGGCCACCCCCTCGAGGGTGGCCGTGCGTAGCTCCACGCGCACGAACAGCCCCGGCGTGATGGTGTGCTCGGGATTGGGGAAGACCGCGCGGGCGCGTACCGTGCCGGTGGCGGGGTCGATGCTGGCGTCGGTGAAGTCCACCTCGCCGGTGCGCGGGTGGGTCTCGCCGTCCGGGAAGATCAGGGTTGCCTGGCGCCGGCCATCGGCGCCCTCATCGGCGCCCATTGCGCGCCGGGCCTCCTGCTGGGCCAGGGCATCCCGCTCGGGGAGGGCGAAGCGCACGTGGATGGGATCCAGCTCCGTGATGGTGGTGAGCAGGTCGCCCGGCCGGACCAGGCTGCCTTCCGGCAGTACCTCCAGGCTGGTGACCCCGCCGAGGGGCGCTTCCACGGTGGTATAGCCGAGCTCGATCTCCGCGGAGAGCACGCCGGCCTCGGCTACGGCCACGTCGGCGCGCGCCAGCTCGAGAGCGGAACGCGCATCGTCGCGCTCACGGGTGCTCACCGCGTCGCGCTCGTAGAGCCGGGCCATGCGTTCCCAGTCCCGCTGCGCTTGCCGCAGCGCGGCCCGGGCGCGTTGGAGCTGTGCCTCGGCACGGGCGAGGGCGGCCTCGAAGGGGGCGGGATCGATACGGAACAGCGCCTCGCCGGCGTCCACCAAGGCCCCCTCGACGTATCCGCGCTTCTCCAGGGTGCCGTCCACCCGGGCTCGGATCTGCACTTTGCGGGAGCCGGCGGCGCGGCCGGCGTATTGCTCGTGGACCGCCACCGGCCCCATCGAAACCTCGGTGACGCGGACCTTCGCCGGGGGTTGCTCGCGGCCACCGCCGCCTTCCGCTTGCGGGTCCTCACAGGCGACGAGGATGGCGCTGAGGATCAGTAGCAGCGTCAGCGCGCATGCGGTACGTCTTTTCGAAGGCATTGTTTCTCACCGTGGTGGCTGAATCGTGGCCGCGTTGGGGGTGATGACCGTGATGCAGCATACCAACATTCATGTATGTATGTAAGCGAGATGCAGACATCCCGGGCCGTTGCAGGACCGCGGTGGTCGGTTCAGCGTTCCGTTCCGGGAAGGGTATTGCCGGTGGCGGCGCTATCCCTTGGGGCCGAGGAGGAGCCACACGATCAGGCCGATCACCGGCACCAGCAGGATGAACACGATCCACAACACCTTGGCGCCGGTGCCGGCGCCGCTCTGCACGATCCGGACGATGGCATAGACCATGGCCACTAGCAGGAGCAGACCCAGGAGGCCGCCAATCTCTATGCCCATATGGAATCCTCTGCAGTGGGTTGTCCGCTCCGCTGCGATGGTGGCGCGCCGCCACGCCGGCGGGGTTCACATGTTGGGATAGTTCGGGCCGCCCCCGCCCTCGGGCACCACCCAGTGGATGTTCTGGGTCGGGTCCTTGATGTCGCAGGTCTTGCAGTGCACGCAGTTCTGGGCGTTGATCTGTAGCCGCGGGTTGCCTTGGTCGTCGTCGACGAACTCGTAGACGCCTGCCGGGCAATAACGCGCCTCCGGGCCGGCGTAGCGCTCCAGGTTGACCGTCACCGGCACGGAGTCATCGCGCAGGGTGAGGTGACAGGGCTGGTTCTCCTCGTGATTGGTGTTGGAGAGGAACACCGAGGAGAGCCGGTCGAAGGTGATCACCCCGTCGGGCTTGGGGTAGTCGATGGGCTGTCCCCGGTCCTTGGGCTTGAGCTGCTCGTGGTCGGCGTGGTGGTGGAAGGTCCAGGGCGCCTTGCCGGCGAAGACGTAGGTGTCGATTGCGGAGTACGCCATGGCCGGCCACAGCCCCCAGCGGAACGAGGGGCGGATGTTGCGGGCCCGGTAGAGTTCGTCCCATAGCCAGCTCTCACGCAGCCGCTCGGGGTAGGCAGTGATCTCGTCGCCGTTGCCCCCCTCCCCGCCGAGGGCCTCGAACACCGCGTCGGCGGCGGTCATTCCCGATTTCATGGCGGTGTGGCTGCCCTTGATCTTGGGCATGTTGAGAAAGCCCGCGGTATCACCGATGAGCGCGCCGCCGGGGAAGGTCAGCTTCGGGATCGACTGGTAGCCCCCCTCGGAGAGCGCCCGGGCCCCGTAGCTGATCCGACGCCCGCCCTCGAAGGTGGGGCGGATCGCGGGGTGGGTCTTGAAGCGTTGCATCTCGTCGAACGGCGAGAGATAGGGGTTGTCGTAGTCCAGCCCCACCACGAAGCCCACCGCCACCTGGTTGTCCTCCAGATGATAGAGGAAGCTGCCGCCGTAGGTCTTGGAGTCCATGGGCCAGCCCACGGTATGGATCACCAGCCCCGGCTGGTGGTTCTCCGGCTTGACTTCCCAGAGCTCCTTGATGCCGAGCCCGTAGGTCTGCGGGTCGGCGCCCTTGCGGAGGTTGAAGCGCTCGGTGAGCGTTTTGGTCAGTGATCCGCGGCAGCCCTCGGCAAGCAGGGTCTGGCGGGCGTGGAGCTCGACGCCGGGCTCGTGGTTGGGGCCCGGTGTGCCGTTGGGGTTGAGGCCCATGTCGCCCGTGGCCACCCCTTTGACCGAGCCGTCGTCGTGGTAGAGCACCTCAGCGGCGGCGAAGCCGGGATAGATCTCGACGCCCAGCTCCTCTGCCTGCTCGGCGAGCCAGCGGCACAGGTTGCCCAGGCTGATGATGTAGTTGCCCTCGTTCTTCATCTGCGGGGGCGTCGGCAGCCGACGGGCACCAGTGGCGGTGAGATACAGGAAGCGGTCCTCGCTGGCCGGGGTGTTCAGGGGCGCGCCGCGCTCCTTCCAGTCCGGGAGGAGCTCCTCGAGGGCGCGGGGTTCGATGACCGCCCCGGAGAGGATATGGGCGCCGATCTCGCCGCCCTTCTCGAGCACGCACACCGAGAGCTCGCGCTCCGCCTCGGAGGCTCGCTGCATCAGCCGGATCGCCGCGGCCAACCCGGACGGGCCTCCGCCGACGATCACCACGTCGTATTCCATGCTCTCGCGTTCGGCCGTCACGGTGCCCTCCCCGATCGCCGCTTGTTCTACGCTCCGGCCCGCGCGGCCAGCGCACGGGCCACCTTCGAGGTTGGTTCGCGGCCCAGCTTATCGGAAATCCACCGCCCCGTGGCCGCCAGGCGCTCCAGATCCACCCCGCTGTCGATGCCCAGGCCGTCCAATAGGTAGACGACGTCCTCGGTGGCCACGTTGCCGGAGGCGCCCTTGGCATAGGGACAGCCGCCAAGGCCCGCCACGGAGCTGTCCACGGTGGCGATGCCGAGCCCCATGACCGCATAGAGATTGGCCAGGGCCTGCCCGTAGGTGTCGTGGAAATGCGCGGCCAGCCGTTCCATAGGGATGTCCTGCGCCACCGTCTCCACCATCCGCTGCGCCTTCAGTGGTGTGCCGGTGCCGATGGTATCGCCCAAGGAGATCTCGTAGCAGCCCATCCGGTAGAGCTCGGCGGAGACCCTCGCCACCGCCTCCGGCGCGATGGCCCCCTCGTAGGGGCAGCCGAGCACGCAGGAGACGTAGCCGCGCACCCGCAGGCCCTGGGCGGTGGCCCCCTCGATCACCGGGCGGAAGCGCTCCAGGCTCTCGGCGATGGAGCAGTTGATGTTGCGCTGGGAGAAGCTCTCGGAGGCAGCCCCGAAGACGGCAATCTCCTCCGCCCCGGCCGCCAGCGCGGCCTCGAGGCCCTTCATGTTGGGGACGAGCACGGGATAGGAGACGCCCTCGCGGCGGCGGATGCCGGTGAGAACCTCAGCGCTCGCCGCCATCTGGGGCACCCATTTCGGCGAGACGAAGGCGCCGGCCTCCACCACCGGGAGCCCGGCGTTGCCGAGGCGCTCGATGAGCTCGACCTTCACTGCCGCATCGATGCTCTGCGGCTCATTCTGGAGCCCGTCCCGCGGGCCCACCTCGACGATCTTCACGCGCTGCGGTAGTGCCATCGCATTTCCATCCTCGGCGCAATTAGTTTCAACATAAACTATTTTGCGAGGGGGCGTAAACCGGGCTCACTCGTTGGCGGCAATGGCCAGCAGCTCCGCACCCTCGGAGACTTGCTCGCCCGCGGAGAAGGCGATGTGCTCGACGACGCCGTCCGCCGGCGCCTTGATGGTGTACTCCATCTTCATCGCCTCGAGTACCATCAGCGCCTGGCCCTCGCTGACCTGGTCGCCGGCGGTCACCAGCACGCTGACCACGGTCCCCGGCATGGGGGCGGTGAGGCTGCCCTCGCGCACCTCGTCCTCCATGCCCACGGTCAGTGGGTCATGGCAGACCAGCTCATGGGTGAGCCCGTCGCAGATGATGGTCAGCGTCGCGCCGTCACGGACTACCGTGGCGGTCAGCCGCACCCCGCCGAGATCCACGCGCATGTCGCCGTTGCCGTCGAGCTGGCCCCGGGCGCGGATCTCGCCGCCGGGCAGCTCGAGCAGGTAGTGGCCTTCCCGGTAGTGGGCGGTGACGCTGATGTCGCGGTCGCCGTCGCGGAAGTGCAGGGTGTGATGGTTGTCGTCGTTGAGCACCCAGCCGCTGGTGGCGTGCCAGGGCGAATACGGGTCCGCGGAGGCCGCGGCGCGTCGCGCCGCCTCCGCGTCGATGCGCAGGAACTCGGCCAGGCAGGCAAGGGCGAGGACCCGGTCCGAGGCGGCCTGGGGTTCCGGGAACAACGCCTCATGGTGGCGGTCGATAAAGGCGGTATCCAGCTCCGCCGCGGAGAAGGCCGGGTGCGCGGTGAGTGCCTGCAGGAAGGTGATATTGGTCGTCGGGCCCACCACCTGGTAGTCGGCCAGCGCCCGCCGCAGCCGCCGCAGGGCCCCGGGGCGGTCACCGTCCCAGACGATGAGCTTGGCGATCATGGGATCATAGTGGATGCTGACCTCGTCGCCCTCGCGGACGCCGGTGTCGATGCGTACCCGGGGGTTCTCCTCCGGTGTGCGCAGGTGGTGGATCAGCCCCGTGGCGGGGAGGAAGTCATTGGCCGGGTCCTCGGCGTAGATGCGCGCCTCGAAGGCATGGCCGTGGATGGCGAGCTGATCCTGGCCGCGGGGCAGGGACTCGCCGGCCGCCACCCGCAGCTGCCATTCCACCAGGTCCTCGCCGGTGATCATCTCCGTTACCGGGTGCTCCACCTGCAGCCGGGTGTTCATCTCCATGAAGTAGAAGCTGCCGTCCTGGTGGACGATGAACTCCACGGTGCCGGCACCCACGTAGCCAATGGCCCGGGCGGCGCGCACCGCCGCCGCGCCCATCTCCCGGCGGCGCTGCTCGCCCATCCCGGGGGCGGGCGCCTCCTCTACCACCTTCTGGTGGCGGCGTTGCACCGAGCAGTCACGCTCGAAGAGGTGGACGGCATTGCCGGCGGTGTCGGCGAAGACCTGGACCTCGATGTGGCGGGGCTGCAGGAGATACTTCTCCACCAGCACTTGTTCGTCGCCGAAGCTGGCAGCGGATTCCCGCTTGGCGGCGGCCAGCTCGGTAGCGAAGTCCTCGGGGCGATCGACCCGGCGCATGCCCTTGCCACCGCCGCCGGCGCTGGCCTTGATGAGCACCGGGTAGCCGATCTCCGCGGCGGCCTCGGCCAGGTGCTCGGGGTCCTGGTTGTCGCCGTGGTAGCCGGGGACCAGGGGCACGCCGGCCTCGGCCATCAGGGCCTTGGCGGCGCTCTTCGAGCCCATGGCATCGATGGCGGCGGCCGGCGGGCCGATGAAGGTGATGCCAGCGGCCTCGCAGGCGTGGGCGAAGGTGGGGTTCTCCGAGAGGAAGCCATAGCCGGGATGGATCGCCTCGGCACCGGAGCGCCGGGCCACCTCGAGGATGCGCTCGGCGTCCAGGTAGCTCTCCCGGGCCGGCGCCGGCCCGACCAGCCAGGCCTCGTCGCAGAGCTGGACGTGCCGCGCCTGGGCGTCCGCCTCGGAGTAGACAGCGACGGTGCGCACGCCCAGCCGCCGGCAGGTCTGGGCGACTCGACAGGCGATCTCCCCGCGGTTGGCGATCAGTATCTTCTCGAACATGCCCGTTTCCTGTCAGGTTCTGATGGGCAGCCACGGATCCACACGGATACACCCGGATCGGGGCAGGTGCCCCCGCGCCGGTATGCCGCGGCGAGCGGAAGCCTTCGAGTGTTCATCGGTGTGAATCCGTGACCACCATGGTCAACCGTCCTTCCAGCGGGGTGGCCGTTTCTCGAGGAAGGCGCTCACGCCCGCCTTGCCCTCGTCGCTGGCGCGCTGGTCGGCGATGCGCTCGGCGGTGTCTTCGACCATGCGTTCGTCCAGCGGGCCGCGGCTCATGTCCAGGGCCAGGCGCTTGGCCTCCCGCATCGCCAGGGGGCCGTTGCCCTGCAGCGTCGCGATCATGGCGCCGACGGCGTCGTCCAGGGCCTCCGCCGGCACTACCTCATGGATCAGGCCGAGCCGCCGGGCGGTGCCGGCGTCGAAGCGCTCGCCACTGACGAAGTATCGCCGTGCCTGGCGTTCGCCTATGGCACTCACCACGTACGGGCTGATCACCGCGGGGATCAGTCCCAAGCGGACCTCGGTGAGGGCAAAGACCGCGGCCTCCGAGGCGATGGCAATGTCGCAGCAGGCGACGAGCCCCACGCCCCCGCCCATGGCCGCACCGTTGACCCGGGCCACCGTGGGTTGTGGCAGGCCGTTGAGGGTGTGCATGAGCCGCCCGAGGGCCCGGGAATCCTGGTAGTTCTCCTGCCAGTCATAGTCGGCCATGCGCCGCATCCAACCCAGGTCCGCGCCGGCGGAAAAGCTGCGCCCCGCGCCGGCGAGGATGACCGCGCGCACGCTGTCGTCGTGGCCGATGTCCTCCAGGGCCCGGGTGAGCGCGGCGATCAGGGCGTCATCGAAGGCGTTGTGGACCCGGGGCCGGTTCATGGTGACCCGGGCGATGCCCGCCTCTCTCCGGATATCAAGGGTGTCGTCGTCCATCGCTGCTTCCCCGGATGATCACATGCGGAAGACGCCGAAGCGGGTCTGCTCCTCCGGCGCGTTCAACGCGGCCGAGAGGCCGAGCCCGAGTACCATGCGGGTATCGGCCGGTGCGATGACGCCGTCGTCCCAAAGACGGGCACTGGCGTAGTAGGGATGGCCCTCACGCTCGTATTGCCCGCGGACCGGCGCCTTGAAGGCCTCCTCGTCCTCGGCGCTCCAGCTCTCGCCCCGGCGCTCCAGGGCGTCGCGG
The DNA here is from genome assembly GCF_052060015.1 of Arhodomonas sp. SL1. Lineage (NCBI taxonomy): Bacteria > Pseudomonadati > Pseudomonadota > Gammaproteobacteria > Chromatiales > Ectothiorhodospiraceae > Arhodomonas > Arhodomonas sp. SL1. The sequence continues at coordinate 35,860 of NZ_JBPODZ010000013.1, forward strand.
CGCACCTGGGCGAGCACTGCCGCGGCCTGCTCGCCGCCCATCACCGAGATCCGCGCGTTGGGCCACATCCACAGGAAGCGCGGGGAGTACGCGCGGCCGCACATGCCGTAGTTACCCGCACCGAAGCTGCCACCGATGATCACCGTGAACTTCGGCACCGCGCTGGTGGCCACCGCGGTGACCAGCTTGGCTCCATCCTTGGCGATGCCGCCGGCCTCGTAGCGGCGGCCGACCATAAAGCCGGTGATGTTCTGCAGGAACACCAGCGGGATGCCGCGCTGGCTGCACAGCTCCACGAAGTGTGCCCCCTTCAGCGCCGACTCCGAAAACAGGACGCCGTTGTTCGCGATGACGCCTACCGGGTAGCCGTGGATGCGGGCGAAGCCGCAGACCAGGGTGGTGCCGTAGAGCGCCTTGAACTCATCGAGCTCGCTGGCGTCGACGATGCGCGCGATCACCTCGCGGACGTCATAGGGCTGCTTGTTGTCCACGGGCACAATGCCGTCGAGCTCATCGGGGTCGTAGAGCGGCGGGCGCGGCTCGCGGATCTCCAGGCGATGCCGCTTGGGCCGGTTGAGGTGGGCGATCAGCCGTCGCGCGGTGCCCAGGGCGTGGGCATCGTTGAGGGCGTAATGGTCGGTGACCCCGGAGATCTTGGAGTGCGTGTCCGCGCCGCCGAGCTCCTCGGCGGTGACGTCCTCGCCGGTGGCGGCTTTCACCAGGGGTGGGCCGCCGAGGAAGATGGTGCCCTGCTCGCGGACGATGATGCTCTCGTCCGCCATCGCCGGCACGTAGGCACCGCCGGCGGTGCATGAGCCCATCACCACCGCGACCTGTGGTATGCCCTTGGCCGACATGTGGGCCTGGTTGTAGAAGATGCGGCCGAAGTGGTCGCGGTCCGGGAAGACCTCGTCCTGGTTCGGGAGATTGGCGCCACCGGAGTCCACCAGGTAGACACAGGGCAGGTGGTTCTGCTGGGCGATTTCCTGGGCGCGAAGGTGTTTCTTCACCGTAAGTGGGTAGTAGGTGCCGCCCTTTACCGTCGCGTCGTTGGCCACGATCATGCATTCGCGGCCGTTGATGCGGCCGATGCCGGTGATGATCCCCGCCGCCGGTATGTCGTCTTCGTAGACCTCGTGAGCGGCGAGCTGGGAGAGCTCCAGAAACGGGGAGCCGGTGTCCAGCAGCACGCGGATGCGGTCGCGGGGCAGCAGCTTGCCACGGGAGAGGTGGCGTTCGCGGGCCCGCTCGCCGCCGCCGAGCTTGATCGCCTGGACCTTCTCCCGGAGATCGGCCACCAGGGCGTCCATCGCGGCACGGTTGTCCTCGAAGCCCTCGCTGCGTGGGGTGATCCTGCTCTTGATGGCGCTCACGACGTTCCCCCCTTGTTCAGAGGCGCTCGACGGCGACGGCGGTGGCCTCGCCGCCACCGATGCAAAGCGAGGCGACGCCGCGCCGGGCGTCGCGGCGCTCCATGGCCGCTAGCAGGGTGACCAGGAGGCGCGCCCCGGAGCAGCCGATGGGGTGGCCCAGGGCACAGGCACCGCCGTTGACGTTGACCTTGTCGTGGGGCAATCCGAGCTCCTGCATGGCCGCCATGGTCACCACCGCGAAGGCCTCGTTGATCTCGAAGAGATCCACGTCGTCGGCCTGCCAGCCGACGGTCTCGAAGAGGCTGCGCATGGCGCCCACCGGCGCGGTGGTGAACCAGGCGGGGGCCTGTGCGTGACCGGCGTGGCCGCGGATCACCGCCCGCGGCGAGAGGCCGCGGCGCTCCGCCTCAGAGGCGCGCATGAGCACGAGTGCGGCGCCGCCGTCGGAGATGGAGCTGGAGTTGGCCGGCGTGACGGTGCCGCCCTTGCGGAAGGCCGGCTTGAGCTCCGGGATACGGTCGGGGCGCGCCTGGCCGGGTTGCTCGTCGATCTCCACGCTGTGCTCGCCGCGCCGCCCGGCAACCGTCACCGGCGTGATCTCATCGGCGAAGTCACCCTGCTCGATCGCCCGGTTGGCGCGGCGCAGGGACTCGATGGCAAAGGCGTCCTGGGCCTCGCGGGTGAAACCGTAGTGTTCGGCGGTATCGTCGGCATAGGTCCCCATCAGCCGGCCGGGGTCGTAGGCATCCTCCAGGCCGTCCAGGAACATATGATCAAGCACCCGCCCGTGGCCGAGGCGGTAGCCGTTCCGCGCCCGGTCTAGGAGATAGGGGGCGTTGGACATGCTCTCCATGCCACCCGCTACCATCACTGCGTTGGTGCCCACGGCGAGCAAGTCATGGGCGAACATCACCGCCTTCATGCCGGACCCACAGACCTTGCTCACGGTGGTGCACGGGACCGACTGGGGCAGTCCGGCGCCGATGGCCGCCTGCCGGGCCGGGGCCTGGCCGACGCCGGCGGGCAACACGTTGCCCATGAGGACCTCGTTCACGTGATCGGGGGCGAGCTCCGCGCGCTGCACCGCGGCGGCGATGGCCGCTGCGCCGAGCTCTGGTGCCCGAAGAGGGGAGAGTTCGCCCTGGAAGCCGCCCATGGGGGTGCGGGCGTAGCTGACGATGACGACGGGGTCGGTTTCCGTGTTGCGCATGGCCGCAGCCTCGTGGTTTCGCTGAGAGGGGTCAGCCGGTCTCGCGGAAGAGCTCGCGGCCGATCAGCATCCGGCGGATCTCGCTGGTGCCGGCGCCGATCTCGTAGAGCTTGGCGTCGCGGAGCAGCCGTCCCGTGGGGTACTCGTTGATGTAGCCGTTGCCGCCGAGGATCTGAATGGCCTCCAGGGCACACTGGGTCGCCTTTTCGGCGGCATAGAGGATGGCCCCGGCGGCGTCCTTGCGGGTGGTTTCGCCGCGGTCACAGGCCGCGCCCACCGCATAGACGTAGGCGCGGCAGGCATTGAGCGTGGTGTAGAGGTCGGCGACCTTGCCCTGGATGAGCTGGAACTCGCCGATGGGCTGGTCAAACTGGCGGCGCTCGTGGACGTAAGGCATTACCACGTCCAGGCAGGCATGCATGATGCCCAGGGGGCCGGCGGCGAGTACCGCGCGCTCGTAGTCGAGCCCACTCATGAGCACGCGTACGCCGCGGTTCTCCTCGCCGAGGATGTTCTCGGCGGGGACCTCGCAGTCCTCGAACACCAGCTCGCAGGTGTCGGAGCCGCGCATGCCGAGCTTGTCGAGTTTCTGCGCGGTGGAGAAGCCGGGCATGCCCTTCTCCACGATAAAGGCGGTGATGCCCTTGGGGCCGGCCTCCGGGTCGGTTTTGGCGTAGACCACCAGGGTGTCCGCCTCGGGGCCGTTGGTGATCCACATCTTGTTGCCGTTGAGCAGGTAGCGATCGCCGCGTCGCTCGGCGCGCAGGCGCATGGAGACCACATCGGAACCGGCGCCGGGCTCGGACATGGCCAGGGCGCCCACGTGCTCGCCGCTGACCAGCGGCGGGAGGTACTTCCGCCGCTGGGCCTCGCTGCCGTTGAGGCGGAGTTGGTTGATGCAGAGGTTGGAGTGGGCGCCGTAGGAGAGGCCGATGGATGCGGAGGCGCGGCTGATCTCCTCCATCGCCACCATATGGGCGAGGTAGCCCATGTCGCTGCCGCCGTATTCCTCCGACACGGTGATGCCGTGGAGGCCGAGCTCGCCGAGCTTCGGCCACAGCTCCCGCGGGAAGCGGTTGGTGGCATCGATCTCGGCAGCCTGCGGGGCGATCTCGCGATTGGCGAAATCCCGCACTGCCTCGCGAAGCATGGCGATCTCTTCGCCGAGGCCGAAGTTCAGGCCAGGCAGCTCCATGGTCCTCTCCTCCCGGGCTTTTCTTCCTGTCGCGATATTATTTGACGTTTACGTAAACGTCAATATTGGGCTCGATAGCATCAACTCCCGGTGCGCTCGCGCTGGCGCTTGCTCTCCAGGATGCGCCGGCAACGTGCCATGGAATCCTCCATCTCGCTCAATGCGTCCTCGAGATCCTTACGCTGCTGGAGGAACAGTTGGCGTTTTTCGTCTAGGATTTCGAGGTAACGGGCGAGCTGGCGTTCTTCGCCATGGGCCACGTCGTAGAGGTCGAAGACCTCCTTGATCTCGGCGAGCGTCATGCCCAAGCGCTTGCCGCGCAGGGTAAGCTTGAGCCGGGTGCGGTCACGGCGGCTGTAGACCCGGCGCTGGCCCTCGCGGCGGGGAGTGAGCAGGCCCCGGTTCTCGTAGAAGCGGATGGCCCTTGTGGTGATGCCGAATTCCCGCGCAAGCTCGGAGATGGTATAGGTGGTAGCGTTTTGTGGTGGTTGTCGTTCGCTGGGTTGCTGCATCGCCGACTGCCCGAAAGGTTGCCGTTTACGTAAACGTAATAGTAAATGACCTCCCCGGCCAATGACAGCCGGGTTGATCCAGATCATCCGCACGCTGGGCACAATGCCTGACGTTGGTGGAGGTCGAGAACAAACACTAACCGGAATCGGGAGGATAGGCATGATGCAGCCCCGTACCATTCTGCTGTACGTGGACGAATCCGACGAGGTGGAGCGCCGCGCGCGTCTCGCCGCCGAGCTCGCGGCTCGATGGGATGCCCATCTCGTGGGGCTCGCCGTGGCGGATATCATGCTCGTGCCGGAGTTCGTGCCCACACAGACGTTAGAGAGCCAGCTCCAGATCGCCCAGGAGCGTAACGAGAAGCTCCGGCAGCGTTTCGAGTCCCTTGTGGGTGGGCGGCAGCTGGTCACCGAGTGGCGTGCTACCGACACCGTCAACGCCGGTGGCACGGTTCTGGACGTGCTGGCACGGCACTCGCGCTATGCGGACTTTACCGTGGTCGGCCAGCCGGATAGCCGGGACGTGCGCTCGGCGGTGCCCACGGATCTTCCGGGGCAGCTTTCGCTGTTGAGCGGTCGCCCGGTGCTCGCGACTCCTTATGCTTGGCGGGAACAGCCCGTCGGCCGGCGCATCCTGGTTGCCTGGGACGCGGGTCGGGAATCCGCCCGTGCCGTCGGCGACGCCCTGCCGCTGCTCAAGGAGGCGGACCAGGTGCGCGTGCTCGCGCTGACGGGCACCAGCCGGGACGCCGCCCACGGTGAGCAGCCAGCGGCGGATATCTCCACGCATCTGGCGCGGCATGGCGTAAAGGTCGAGGCGGCCCATCAGCACCTCGGTGATCTGGATGTCGCTTCGGCGTTGCTGTCCGCGGCCAGCGATTACGGCGCCGATATGATGGTGATGGGGGCGTACGGCCGCACCCGAATGCGGGAAATGATGCTAGGCGGGGCCACCCGCGGCGTGCTCGAGAGCATGACGCTGCCGGTGTTCCTGTCCCACTGAGCGAGGAGGCATCGGCATGACGGCCTGGAAGGATCTGCTGGTTTACCTAGAGGAAGGGGCCGCGCTGGATTCGGCGTTGGCCTCGGCGGGCCTGCTCGCCGAGCATTTCGGTGCCCATGTCGTGGGCCTTGCCGTATCGCCGTTCCGGTTGCCCCTGGAGCTGTCGCAGCCCTCGCGGCTGCGCGACTACGGCGAACGCAACCGGGAGCGACTCGAGCGATTGCAGGGGCGTTTCGAGCAGGCGCTCCCCCATGGCCGGCGGGAGTGGCGCAGCCATGACGGACTTGCCGAGGGCGGCGAGCGACTCGATGTGATCAGCCGGCACGCGCGCTATGCGGATGCGGTGGTCATGGGGCAGCCCGATCGCCCCCGGGGGGAGGACGATGCCGCCGTCGATCTCCCCGCCCAGGTGGCCGTGGCCAGTGGGCGGCCGGTGCTGGTGCTGCCCCGTGACGGCTGGGAGGGCCGCCCGGGGCGGCGGGCCCTGGTGGGCTGGAACGGCAGTCGGGAGGCGGCCCGTGCCATCGCCGACGCGTTGCCGCTGCTCGCTGGCGCCGAGGCCGTGAAGGTGCTTGTCGCCGGCGGAGGGGATGCGGATCCGGGGGGCGACGTCGGGGCCTGGCTATCTCGCCACGGCGTGCCCGTGGAGGTGGAGCAGCGGGAGAGATCGCGGGAGGATCCCGCGAGAATCCTCCTCGATGTGGCCGCGAGCGATGATGCAGACCTGGTGGTGATGGGCGCGTACGGGCAGTCGCGGATGCGCGAGCTCGTCCTCGGAGGCACCACCCGAGAGATGATGCACCGCATGGAGCGGCCGGTTCTGCTGGCCCACTGACCTGCTCAGGGCAGCGGCTGTGGCCGCTCGCCCTTTCGCAGGGTGATCCGCGGCCAGCGGTTGCGCTGCGCCGCGGCGTCCAGCTCGGGGTCGGGGTCCACCGCCACCGGCTCATTCACCTCCCGGAGCAGGGGGAGGTCATTGTGGGAATCACTGTAGAAAGTGGTTGCCGCCTCTTCCAGCCCCCGTTCCCGACGCCACTGCCCGAACACCACGATCTTGCCTTCTCGGTACGTGGGCGTCCCCGTGTATCCCCCGGTAAACCGGCCATCGTGGTGCTCGGGCTCGGTGGCGAGGAGGTGCTCCACACCGAGGAGCTCGGCGATGGGGCCGGTAATGAAGCGATTGGTGGCGGTAATGATCACCAGCGTGTCACCCCGCTCGCGGTGGGACTCGACGAGCGTGCGCCCCGCGGGAAGCACGATGGGGGCGATCCGTTCCCGGATGAACGCCTCGCGCAGCCGTAGCAGCCGCTCCGGCGGGGTTTCCGCCAGTGGGCGCAGGGCAAAGCGCAGGAACTCGTCGATGTCCAGGGTGCCGGCCTGGTAGGCGGCGTAGAAGCGGTCATTGGCGTTGCGGAACCGGGTCTCGTCGACCACGCCCTGCTCCACCAGGTATTCCCCCCAGAGGTGGTCGCTATCGCCGGCAAGTAGCGTATTGTCCAGATCGAAAAGGGTGATCGCCTCAGCCATTGGTGTGCCCGGTTGTCCTCCGATGGGCGCCACAGTCTAGCCCGGCCCGCCTTGGCGGTGCAGGGATAAAGGGCCGATTTGCCGGTGTTTGTGTCGATGTGGAAGAATAGCTTCAGTTTACGGATTGGCGTGTCGGGTTGCTAAGTGATTGATTCGGATGGTTTCAGGCCGAATGTAGGGATCATCCTCACCGATGGGGCGGGTCGTGTGTTCTGGGCCCGGCGCATCGGCCAGAACGCGTGGCAGTTCCCCCAGGGGGGGATCAAGCGTAACGAGTCCGCCCAGCAGGCCCTGTACCGTGAGCTCCATGAGGAAGTGGGGCTCGAGGGCGAGGACGTGAAGGTGCTCGGCTGCACCGAGGGCTGGCTGCGCTACCGGCTGCCCCGCCATCTCGTCCGCCGTCGACAGCGGCCCCTGTGCATCGGCCAGAAGCAGGTGTGGTTCATGCTCCGCCTGACCGGCGAAGAGGACGCGGTGCGCCTGGACCGCTCCCCGCAGCCCGAGTTCGATGACTGGCGCTGGGTGGATTATTGGGAGCCGGTGCGCCGCGTGGTGTTCTTCAAGCGGCGCGTCTATGCGCGAGCCCTTACCGAGCTGGCCCCTCTGATCTTTCCCGACGGGCCGCCGGAGCGGCCTCGACGCGCCAGCGAGCGGACCGGCTGATGCTCGGCGAGCTCCACCGCATCGTCCAGGAGGTGAATACCGCCCGGGACCTCGGCCAGGCGCTGAATATCATCGTCAACCGTGCCGCCGATGCCCTCGCCGTGGACGTCGCCTCGGTGTACCTGGTTGGCGAGGACCACGAGACCCTCACCCTGATGGCGACCCGGGGGCTGCGTCCCGACGCGGTGGGCCGGGTGCGCCTGCGCTTTGAGGAGGGCCTGGTCGGTCTGGTCGCCGAGCGCGAGGAACCTATCAACCTCCAGGATGCGGACCGCCACCCGCGTTTTCGTTTCTTCCCGGAGACCGGGGAGGAGCACTTCCATTCCTTTCTGGGCGTGCCCATCATCCATTACCGCCAGCTCTTGGGGGTGGTGGTGGTACAGGGCCAGGAGCGCGGCCGTTTCGACGACGAAAAGGTGGCCTTTCTGGTGACCATGGCCGCCCAGCTCTCCGGCGTCATCGCCCATGCCCGGGCCACCGGGGGCTTGCGCGAGCTGGTCAAGCGTCGCGGTCTGGCACGCAACCGCCCCCTCGCCGGCGTGGCCGGCGCCACGGGCGTGGGCATCGGCCGGGCCTACACCCTGTACTCCGCCACCGACTTTGACGACGTTCCGGAGGCGGCTGTGGAGGACACCGAGGCCGAGGTAACGGCCTTCCATGAGGCCGTCGATGCCGTCCGGAGCGACCTCGAGCAGTTGCATGACCGCCTCGAGGGCATGGTCTCGGAGGAGGAGCGTCGGCTCTTCGAGGTCTACATGCGTCTGCTTGATGGCAACAGCCTCACCGGCGCCGTGGACGCCCGCATCCGAGAGGGGGTGTGGGCGGCCGGCGCGGTGCGCGACGTTGTGCTTGAGCAGGTGCGCCACTTCGAGGAGATGGAGGATGGCTATCTTCGCGAGCGGGCCAGCGATGTGCGCGACATTGGCCGTCGCCTGATCGCCCGTCTCGGCGCCATGGAAGGAGGAAACCGCCCGCTGCCGAAACGGGTGGTGCTGGTGGGCCACGAGGTCAATGCCTCCCAGTTGGCCGAGATCCCGCGGGAGCGGTTGGTGGGCGTGGTCTCGGCCACCGGTTCGGCCAACTCCCATGTTGCCATTCTCGCCCGCGCCCTTGGGGTGCCCGCGGTGATGGGTGTCAGCGACCTGCGCCCCAGCGTAATCGACGGCCGTGACCTCATTGTCGACGGCTACCGGGGTCGGCTCTATGTCCAGCCCACCCGGGCGGTGCTGCGCGAGTACCGGCGGCTGCAGCGCGAGGAGCGTCAGCTCGGCGAGGACCTCAAGGCGCTGCAGGCCCTGCCGGCGGAGAGCCCGGATGGCGTGCGTATCCACCTCTACATCAACACGGGCCTGATCTCGGATATCGCCTCTTCCCGGGAGGTGGGCTGCGACGGCGTGGGTCTGCACCGCACCGAGTTCCCCTTCATGGTGCGGGATCGCTTCCCCGGAGAGCAGGAGCAGGCGCGGCTGTATCGCGAGGTGCTGAGCGCCTTCGCGCCCCTGCCGGTGACCCTGCGGACCCTCGATATCGGCGGCGACAAGATGCTGCCGTATTTCCGCATCGACGACGACAACCCCTTCCTCGGCTGGCGGGGCGTACGGGTGACCCTCGACCACCCCGAGATCTTCCTCACCCAGCTGCGGGCGATGCTGTTGGCCTCGGCCGGCCTGGACAACCTGCAGGTCATGTTCCCGATGGTCAGCCGGGTGGAGGAGGTGGAGCAGTCCATCGCGTTGATGGACCGGGCCCGCCGTGAGCTCGCCGAGGAGGGCGTGGAAGTGGCCCGGCCACGGCTCGGCGCCATGATCGAGGTCCCCGCGGCGGTCTATCAGGCGGAGAGCCTGGCCCGGCGGCTGGACTTTCTCTCCATCGGCTCCAACGACCTCGCCCAATACCTGCTTGCCGTGGACCGCAACAACCCACGGGTCGCCAGCCTCTACGACGAGCTGCACCCGGCGGTGCTGCGGGCGATCAATGATGTGGCCGAGGCGGGGCGGGAGACCGGGGTCCCTGTCAGCGTCTGCGGCGGCATGGCGGGCAACCCGGCCACGGCGCTACTGCTCTTTGCCATGGGGTTGAGCGGGTTGTCCATGAGCAGCGTCGGCCTGCTGCGGATCAAATGGGTGATCCGCAGCTTCCCCCACGCCGAGGCCCGCGCCTTGCTGGAGGAGGTTCTCGCCATGGAGCACCCCGAGGACGTCCGGCGAGTGGTTCGTGGCGCGCTGGAGGAGAAGGGTCTCGGTACGCTCACCCGTGCGGGCAAATAAAAAACAAGAACGATTCGCGTTGACATCGTTGTCGCCCTTCGCCCATGATCGCGATATCGGGTTTCTTGGGGCTGTGCCATGTATGTCTGTCTCTGCAAGGCCGTGACCGAGCGCGACGTGCGCCGGGCCATCGACGAGGGTCTCGCCTCCATGCGTGAGCTCCGCCGGGAGCTGGGGGTGTGCAGTTGTTGCGGCAAGTGCGGGCCGGCGGCGCGGGCCATGCTCGCCGAGGCGGTCCCGGGCGACCGCCCCGGCGCCGTGGGCCGTGCCGTACCGGGGGAGCCGGCGGCCGCGGTGTAGACGCGCACCCGCGTCGGGCGGTTTTGGCGGGGGCTGCGGGTGGACTACACTAGTTGGACTCCACCCAGCGAGGGAGACCTCCCGATGCAAGGCGACACCAAGGTGCTCGAGTACCTCAACCGTGCCCTGACCAACGAGCTCACTGCCATCAATCAGTATTTCCTTCACGCCCGCATCCTGCAGGACTGGGGGCTGGATCGGCTCGGCGAAAAGGAGTACCAGGAGTCCATTGATGAGATGCGCCACGCCGACAACCTCATCAAGCGCATCCTGTTCCTGGAAGGGCTGCCCAATCTGCAGGATCTCGGCCGCCTGATGATCGGTGAGAGCGTGCGTGAGATCCTCCAGTGCGACCTCAGGGCGGAGAAGGACGGTCGCGACCTGTACCTGGAGGCGATCGCCTACTGCGAATCGGTTCGGGATTACGTCAGCCGTGACCTGCTGCGCGGCATCCTCGACGATGAGGAAGGACATATCGACTGGTTGGAAACCCAGCTCGAGCTCATCGAGCGGGTCGGTGAGCAAAACTACCAGCAGTCGCAGATCAGCGCCGGCGAGTAGGGCCGGGGCAGTGCCCCGGCACTGCTAGAACGGTTTCACTTCCACCAAGATCACCGCGGCCACCAGCACGATCACCGGCAACTCGTTGAACCACCGGTACCAACGGTGGCCGTATTCGTTTTCATCCCGGGCGAAGGCCCGTAGCAGCCGGCCGCACCAGAGGTGGTAGCCGATCAGCGCCACCACCAGGGCGAGCTTGAGGTGTAGCCAGCCCTGGGTGAGCCATACCGGATTGAGCCAGAGGAGCCAGATCCCAAAGGCCACGGTGAGCACCGCGCTGGGATTCATGATGCCGCGGTAGAGCTTGCGCTCCATGACCTTGAAGCGCTCGTTGCCCGGGGCGTCCTCTGTCTGGGCGTGGTAGACGAACAGTCGCGGCAGATAAAAGATCGCCGCGAACCAGGTCACCACAAAGATGATGTGCAAGGCCTTGATCCATAGGTACAGCATTTCCGCGCTCCGTTGCCCGTGTCATCCGAGGTAGCGGTTCTCGATATCCCGGCGCGTGACGATCCCATAGTAGCCGCGCACGCCGGGGACGGTGGTGCGGGTGACGTACAGTGCCTCGGCGCGCTCCCGGCGCAGCGTTTCCAGGGCCTCGCGTACCGTTGCCCGCAGGTCGATGGCGGCCGGTTGCAGCCGTTGCGCGGGGATGGCGAGCAGGTCCACCGTCTCGGTTTCCGGGATCTCGTGGGCGTGCTGCAGCAGATCGGTCACCGGCATTACCGCGATGGGCCTACGTGGCTGTTCCCCCTCGATAAGGATCCAGCGGGGCTCCTCCTCAAGCACATGGTCGAGCCGCTCGTGCTCAACCATGCGCGGCAGCACCGTGACCCGTCGGTCCATCACGCGGGCGATGCCGATGCGGTTGAAGGCGAACAGCAGCGGATTGCGCCGGGGGTCCATGCCCTTGGCACGGAGCCAGGCGAGGAATATGGAGTCCTGGTTGAAGAGCTCGGAGTTGGTGAGCGTGGCCACGACGATAACCAGCATCCCGGGCATGATGATCCCGGGGGCGGCGGTCAGCTCCAGCATCGCGGTCAGCGCCGCTAGCGGTGCGCGCAGGCACGCCCCCATCATCGCCCCCATGCCGAGCAGGGCGTAATAGGCGGTACCGGAGCTCTCCCAGGGCAGTGCCGCCTCCATGCCGTGGCCGATGGCGCCGCCGGCGGCGGCCCCGATCACCAGGGTGGGGCCGATCAATCCCGCCGGGATGCCCAGTCCCAGACTGACGCTGGTGGCGAGCAGCTTGGCGGCGGCGATGGCGATGAGCGTCAACGGGGCCAGTTCGCCGAGCAGCGCAAGGCCCACGGTGTCGTAGCCGATGCCCATCACCTCGGGCACCGCGACGGCGATGAGCCCCACCGCCGCCCCGGCGGCGAGCAGGCGCAGGGCCAAGGGGTAGTCCTCGGTGTGCCGTGTCGTCCACGTGAGGGCGGCGTTGAACAGCGCCGCAAGCAGGCCGATGGCGAAACCGGTCAGCGCAATGACGGGCAGCTCCCACAGCCTTTCAGCGGCGATGGCGGGGACGCTGAAGGCGGGGGCGGCCCCGTAGACGAAATGGGTCATGGCGGTGGCGACGCCAGCGGCGAGTATCACCGGCAGGAACCCCGCGATGGTGTACTCCATCACCACCACCTCCATCGCGAATGCCACGCCGGCCAGTGGCGTATTGAACGACGCCCCGATGGCGGCGGCGGCGCCGCAGGCCACCAGGGTACGCATGCTGTTGTTGGGGACCCGAAGTCGCTGGCCGAGCAGGCTTCCCGCGGTGGCGCCGAGGTGTACGCTCGGCCCCTCGCGGCCCACCGAGTGGCCGCTGATGATGGCGATGGCGCCGGCGACGAACTGGGTAACCGCGTTGCGCAGCCCCAGATACCCCTGGTGGTAGACGGTGCGCTCGATGACGTAGACCACGCCGGTACGGGCATCGGTGCCGCCCGCGAGGCGGAGATAGCCCCAGATCGCCGCCCCGCCCAGCAGCGGCAGGCCCATCCGGGCCCACCATGGCAGGCCCTCGTAGGCCTCCTCGGAGTCCAGGAAGGTCGCCTGGGTGAGCTCGACGGCACCACGGAACGCGAGATTGACGGCGCCGGCCATAAGCCCGGTGAGGGCGCCGAGCAGGCACAGGCCCACCAGGGCCTCGGCCGCGGAGAGCCGCAGATTGAGCCGCTCCTGGAAGCGAAGCCAATGCCGATACCAGCGTCGCGGAGGAAACATGCGCACCAGTATCGCAGACCGGTGCCCTTCGGGGCATGCGGGTACGGCGTGACCGCCGCGGTGGGCGGGCGTTATCATCGCTGTTAGCAATCCGGCAATGGGAGTGGTGCATGCTGAAGGCAGGGATCGTGGGGGGCACGGGGTACACGGGGGTGGAGTTGCTGAGGCTGCTCGCCGGCCATCCCCAGGCACGGGCGCACGTAATAACCTCCCGAGGTGAAGCGGGCCGGCCGGTCGCCGAACTGTTCCCGAACCTCCGCGGCCACCTCGACCTTGCGTTCTGCCACCCAGAGGAGGCGGCGCTTGAGGAATGCGACGTAGTGTTCTTCGCGACGCCCAACGGAACCGCGATGCAGGCGGTACCGCGGCTGCTGGAGGCCGGCGTGCGTGTGATCGATCTCGGCGCCGACTTCCGTATCCGTGACCTGGCGTTATGGTCGCGCTGGTACGGCATGGAGCATGCCTGCCCGGAGGTGGCGGCCGAGGCGGTGTACGGCCTGCCGGAGTGCCATCGGGAGGAGATCCGGAGGGCGCGCCTGGTTGCCAACCCGGGTTGCTATCCGACGGCGGTGCAGCTGGGGTTTCTGCCCCTGCTCGAGGCAGGGCTTGTGGATACTGACACCCTGGTGGCGGACGCCAAATCCGGCGCCAGTGGCGCCGGACGGCAGCCGAAGCAGCACACCCTGCTCGGCGAGGCCTCGGAGAATTTCCGTGCCTACGGGGCCGCCGGGCATCGGCATCTGCCGGAGATCCGCCAAGGGCTGATGGAGATGTCCGGGGGGGCTGTCGGGCTGATGTTCACGCCGCACCTCATCCCCATGGTGCGCGGCATCCACGCCACCCTCTACGCGCGGCTGCGGGATCCCGACGTGGACCTGCAGGGGGTCTTCGAGGAACGCTATGCACACGAGCCGTTCGTGGACGTGCTGCCACCGGGAAGCCATCCGGAGACGCGGACCGTGCGCGGGGTCAACACCTGTCGCATCGCCGTCCACCGCCAGCCCTACAGCGACATGGCGCTGGTGCTGGCGGTGGAGGACAACCTGGTCAAGGGGGCGGCGGGCCAGGCAATCCAGAATATGAACCTCATGTTCGGTCTCCCGGAGACGGCGGGGCTGGATGCCGTGGCCCTGCTGCCCTGAGGGGCCCGATTGACTACGATCAATGCCGCCCCCAACATGAAGGGAACGGCGAAGCCCATGGAGGCTATAGGATCATGACTGAAGCGGTTGAAGCCCCGGAGGAGGCCCTCCTCCATTTCACCGATGACGCCGCGGCAAAAGTCCGCGAACTGCTCGAGGAGGAAGAGACGGAGGGCCTGAAGCTGCGCGTGTACATCACCGGCGGTGGCTGCTCCGGTTTCCAGTACGGATTCATGTTCGACGAGAACCGGGAAGATGGTGACACCGTTATCGAGAAAAACGGCGTCACTCTCTTGGTCGATCCCATGAGCGGCGCGTATCTCGAGGGCGCGGAGATCGACTACGTCGAGGGCATCGAGGGTGCCCAGTTCGTAATCCGCAATCCCAACGCCGCCACCACCTGCGGGTGCGGCTCCTCCTTCGGGGTCTAGGCGCGATAGACCCCGCCCAACACGGCCGGCCGGGTGGCGCCCGTCACTGACGGGATGTTCCCCGGCAGCAGCGCCAACCTCCGCATCGCCAGCCAGGCGAATGCGGCCGCCTCTACGTAGTCCGGGTCCACGCCGAGCGCGGCAGTGGAGGACAGGGACCAACCTGGGAGTCGGCCTCGCAGCCGCTCCATGAGGTGGTCGTTGTGGCTGCCGCCGCCGCAGACGAACAGTGTCCCGCCCCGCGGACGATGCTCATCGAGGGCGGCGGCCGCTGAGGCGGCGGTCAGCTCCACTAGGGTGGCCTGCACATCCTGGGGCCGGATTCCCGGGTGATGGTCGAGGGCGCGCTCCAGCCAGGCCGGATCGAAGTGCTCCGGGCCGGTGCTCTTCGGTGGTGGTTGCCGGAAGTAGGTATCGGCGAGCAGGTGCTCAAGCAGCCCTTGGTTTATGGTACCGCCCTCTCCCCATGTGCCCCGGTCGTCATATGGGTGCCCGAGGTGGCGTTCTGCCCAGCGGTCCAGGAGCGTGTTGGCAGGCCCACAGTCGAAGCCGAGGGGTGGGCGGCCCTCGTTGCCAGGCAGGGTCAGGTTGGCGATGCCACCGAGGTTGAGAACGGCCGCATCGACACCGCGGTCCTCCAGCAGGGCCAGGTGAAAGGCGGGGGCGAGGGGCGCCCCCTCACCGCCGGCGGCGATATCGGCGCGGCGGAAATCGGCTACGGTGGTGATGCCGGTGGCCGCGGCGATGCGACTGGGGTCGCCGATCTGGACCGTGGCGGCATGCGGTGCGCCGGGCCGATGCCAGACGGTCTGGCCGTGACTCCCGATGGCGGTGACATGATTCGTGGGGCAGCCGCTTGCCGCCAGCAGGGCGTGTACCGCACCGGCGAAGGCATCGGCCACCGCCTCGTCGGCGGCGACCACCTCGGCGAGGCGCGTGTCGGCGCCGATGGCGCGCAATCCCTCACGGACGTCGGGGCCGTAGGGGCGGGAAAGGGCGTGCTCGATACGGGTGCCGGCGCCATCGACCGCCACCAGCGCGGCATCCACCCCGTCCAGGCTGGTCCCGGCCATGAGGCCGATGTAGCGCCCGTGCACAGCTTTACTGTGTGGCGTTGCCGTCCGTCTCGGTGTCGGTGCGCGCGAGCCGCGTCGGGGTCTCCGCTTCCAGGGCAGCGACGAGCGGGGTCGAGTGTTCCTCGAATGCCGGGCGGTGCTCAGCGGGGATGGGCTGGGCCTCGGGCAGCTCCACGGTCCTTGGGTTGCGGTGGCGGCCATCGACGCGGAACTCGTAGTGCAGGTGCGGGCCGGTGGACAGACCAGTGCTGCCCACGTATCCGATGACGTCCCCCTGCTGCACCCGGTTGCCATGGGTGAGCCCCCTGCGGAACCCCTTCATATGGGCGTACAGGGTGGTGTAGCGGCTGCCGTGCTGGAGGATGATGGTATTGCCGTAGCCACCCTTTCGCCCGATATGGATGATCTTGCCGTCGCCGGCGGCCTTGATGGGCGTGCCGGGAGGTGCGGCGTAATCGGTGCCCATGTGCGGGCGTTTGGTGCCGTAGATCGGGTGCAGGCGCTCTGGGTTGAAGTCCGAGCTCACCCGCGTGAAGTTCAGCGGCGTGCGCAGGAAGGCCTTGCGCATGCTCTTGCCCTCGGGGGTGAAGTACTGGCTGTCGCCGTCCGGGAAGGTGAAGCGGACCGCGCGGAAACGGTCGCCCTGGTTCACGAACTCGGCGGCGAGGATGTCGCCGTTGCGGACCTTCTCGCCATCCCGGTAGAGCTCCTCGTAGAGGACGCGGAACTGGTCCCCCTTGCGGAGATCCAGGGCGAAGTCGATGTCCCAGCCGAAGATGCTGGCCAGCTGCATGATCTGTCGGTCCGAAAGACCCGCGCCAAGGGCAGCAGCATACAGTGACGACCGAATGGTTCCGCTCGCCTGTGCCCGGCGTGCGGTGAGCTTCACGGTGCTTATCTCGCTGGAATAACCGTCTCCGTCCTGACGCACAGTGAGCGTCTCGGTTTCGTTGAGCTCGTAGCGGACCCCCTCGAGGCCACCGTCGCCGTCCAGGGCGATGCGGACCTCGTCCCCGGGGTAGAGCTGGGTCAATGCCCGGGCCTGCTCATCGGCGTTCACCACCTCGTGGACGTCCCGGGCGGAGAGGCCGGCACGGCTGAACAGTGCCGCGAGGGAATCACCCGAGCGGACCTCATAGGTGTCCCAGGCGAGGCTGGCGGTGTTGACGTCACTCGGGGGAGGGGTATCGGTGGGCAGGGCTACCGGCTCTACGGTATCGGCGGTCGCGTTTGCCGAGGATCTATCCCCCATGGGATTGCTCGCATGTGGTGCCAGGGAGGCAGCCTGCAAAGTGGCTGGCTGGAGGCCGGCCGAGGACTCTCCGTTGCGAGCGTCTCCGGCCGAGGACTGATCCGGTGGCACCACGCGTGCTGGCGCCGGATCATTCAGCACCCGGAGTGGCTCCCGGCCCTCCGGCTGGGTCGCCCCACCGTCCGCGCTCGGCAGCGACAGGGATTGGGTGCTGCGGCCGTCCGGTCCGGCGGGTGCGATATTGGCGTCGCCATCACCACTGCTCAGCAGCAACGCGCCGAGGCCGGTGCTCGCCGCCACCGCGAAGGCAAGGATATGGCGATACCCTCGTGCGCGTTTGGGGCGGTCCGACAGGCTGGGCAGCCGGGAACGACGGCGGCTTATTCTAGGCATAGGGAGATTCCTCCGCGTATAAGGGCAAAACCTTAGTCGCATGCCCGACAGGGGTCAACGTCGGGGGGGTGGTGGTAACGCCGCGCGGGCCGATTTCGTTACCATTACGCGCTTAGCGTACCGACGCGTCCCCAGTCCCAGTGCATAACAGATACAGCGGAGAGGGCATGAGCACCATAGAGGAATCCCTGGCGATCCTGCGGCGCGGGGCGGAAGAGATCCTGCCGGAGACGGATCTCGCCGAGCGCCTCAAGGAGGGACGGCCACTACGTATCAAGGCCGGCTTCGATCCCACGGCACCGGATCTGCACCTCGGCCACACGGTGCTCATTAACAAGCTCCGGCAGTTCCAGGACCTCGGCCACCAGGTGGTCTTCCTGATCGGGGACTTCACCGGGATGATCGGCGACCCCTCCGGCAAGAGCGCCACCCGGCCGGCGCTCACACCGGAGGAGATCAGCGAGAACGCCCGAACCTACCAGGACCAGATCTTCCGCATCCTCGATCCCGAGCGCACGCGGGTGGAGTTCAACTCCCGTTGGATGGGTCCGATGAAGGCGGAGGACATGATCCGCCTCGCGGCGAAGTACACCGTGGCCCGCATGCTCGAGCGGGACGACTTCCACAAGCGCTACGAAGAGAATCGCTCCATCGCGGTGCACGAATTCCTCTATCCCCTGGTCCAGGCCTATGACTCCGTTGCCCTGGAGGCGGACGTGGAGCTCGGCGGCACCGACCAGAAATTCAACCTGTTGGTGGGCCGCGAGATCCAGCGTGAGTATGGCCAGAAGCCCCAGGTGATCCTGACCATGCCCATTCTCGAGGGGTTGGATGGGGTCCAGAAGATGTCTAAGTCCTTGGGCAATTATGTCGGCATCCGTGAGCCCGCGGACGAGATGTTCGGCAAGATCATGTCCGTTTCCGACGATCTCATGTGGCGCTACTTCGAGTTGCTCACCTTTCGGCCCCTCGCCGAGATCGAGCGACTGCGCGAACAGGTGCTCGATGGCCGCAACCCCAGGGACGTGAAGTTCGAGCTCGCCGAAGAGCTGGTGGGCCGTTTTCACAGCGCCGAGGCGTCGGCCCGGGCGAAGGAGGGGTTCGTCGCACGTTTCCAGAAGGGGGCGATGCCCGAGGATATGCCCGAGGTGACCCTGGAGGTGGGCAACGACGGCCTACCCATCGCCAGCGCGCTCAAACAGGCCGGCCTGACCCCGAGCACCTCCGAAGCCTTGCGGATGATCAAGCAGGGCGCGGTCCGTGTGGACGGCGAGCGCATCGAAGATCGCGATCTGGTCCTCAGCGGTGAGCAGACAATGGTCATGCAGGTGGGCAAGCGTCGTTTCGCCCGGGTCCGCTTCAAGGCCGCCTGAGGCCGCTCGCGGCAGGCAGCGGCCGTAGGTGGACGAAGACCGCCGGGCCGCGAGCGCGTGCCTGTTGCCGGCGGACTGCGCTATGCTCCGTCCGCCCTATGGCCGCCGGTTTTGGTGGGATCCGCTTCGTTGCTCCCGCCCTACGGCGGTAAGGGGTAGGGCGGACGCAGTCCGCCGGGCCCTGCCCGCCGATCCCCGGTGGGGCCTGCCCTGGCGGCGAAGGGGTGCGCGCTGGGGTGGCGGTGTGTGATCGCGGGCGTTGGGGGTGCTTTTCATCGCTTGACGGTCTCTGTGAGGTGCCTATAATGCGCGCTCTCTTGCCGGGGCGGTGCTCTGGTGGGGGAGGTCCCGGAGGCGGTCGGAACGATTGTTACGGGGCGTTGACAGGCATTCGGGATCAGTTAGAATGCTTGGTCTCGGCGGGCGCGGCCCACAGCGGTTTTTCGGGCCGGCCGAGGCGAGAACAATCCGGGTTGACTTCAGCGGCGCGGGCGCTAGAATGCGCGCCTCGCCGGGCGGAGCGGCCCGGGGGTGATCTTTAACAATACGGATCAGATGGCTTGTGTGGGTGCTTGCGTCGGGCCTGACGCTACGGGGTCTGGCCGAGAGTAAAGTCGGCGCGGCACCCATTACGGAAGCTATCCGTCAAGATGTGTGCCTTGTGCGCCGAGCCGAGATTGGTTGGCCCT
>NZ_JBPODZ010000014.1:0-54412 GCF_052060015.1 Arhodomonas sp. SL1
AGCGGCGTTGTAGTGCAAATTCGGCTTCCCGGCAATCGCCCAATCAACTACTTATAGGCCTAACTGTCGAACTCAGGAGCCGAGGCTCCCGAGCCACACAAAACGCAGGGTCGGCGAGTCCGCGAGCCGGTGGAAATGGCCCCACATGGTGCCGTGATGGTTGATCGCCACCGTGATCACCGGGATCGCCATCATCACGCTCTGGACGATGGACAACGTCACCGCCCAGGTGGGCACCGGCCCGCCGATGAGGTGGTGCAACCCCACCTGGCTGTAGAACAGCGCCAGCGCCCAGAACCCGAGCAGCGAGAGCCGATAGGAGAGGATCGGCCGGCCGAGGATCTTGGGGATCATGTAATAGGCGATGCCTATGCCGATGGGTGTCACCCAAAGGCCGAGGACGTTGTGGGCGAACCACCAGTTCACGGTGGCACCGGAGACCCCTGGAAAGGCCCCCGGCAGGTTGGCGATGGTGAACAGCAGCGGGAACCACACCAGCGCCGCCATCAGGTACCAGCTGGTGACGTAGAGGTGCTCGACGCGCCGGCGCTGCACGGTCAGCAGCAGCGGCACCGCACAGAACCCGCCGCCGAGGACGAAGAGCAGATCGATCTGCCAGGGGATCTCCAGCCACTCCATGCCGTCGGAGTAGCCGGCGCCGATGGCGATCAGCCCGGCGGCCATGGCGATATTCCAGATCACTGCGCCGGTGGTGGCGTAGGCGCCACCCACCAGCGACGTCTTGAAAAGCCGCGGCAGCAGCCACACCGCCGCACCGATTCCCGCCATCGCCGCCCAGCCGTAGGCCACGGCGTTGAGATGCATCGGCCGGATCCGGCCAAAGGTCAGGGCGGGGAGGTCGGCGAGCAGTTCCGGCCAGTGCATCTTCAGCGAGGCGATCAGCCCGTACAGCGAGCCGACCACCAGCCATACGACCGCGGAGGCCAGGAAGGTGAGCACGGGCACCCGGGTGGAACGGTCCGCCTGGTCGCGCTCGGCCAGCGCCTGCTCATCCGCCCCACCTCGCTCCGCCACCTCGCCGCCGGTGGACGCCGGGTCCTCCCCCTCGCCCTCCTCACCCGGGGCGAAGATCGTTCGCGCGGCACCCTGGCCCATCCGGAACTGGTTGTTGGCGATGGCCCAGACCAACGCGCACATCCCCCCGAAGGAGATCAGGAAGCTCGCGGTGATGAGAAAGGCGACGGTAGGGGGATAGGGCGACCCGCGACGCTTATAAAGCAGTACGGAGTATACTGCTTTATTGACGCAGATCAAGCAAACCGGCCGTCAGTCACGTCCCGAGGATGAGGGTCAGCACCGCCAGGATGCCAACGACGGCCAGGGCCCCGCAGGCAAGGGGGATCGCCGCCAGCAGCGGCACCTGCCAGCGTCGGTCGTGGACATAGTCCTCGACGATCACCCGAAGGCCGAGGGCGATGTGCCAGAACAGGGTCCCGAGCAACAACACCATTGGGATCGCCGCCGCCGGTCTCCCCAGCCACTGGCGGGCCGCTTCTACCCCGTCGCCGGCCGGTGCGAGCACCGCCAGCACGAACCACAGCGACAGGGGCACCAGCGCCGCCGCGGAGACGCGCTGCCACCACCAGTGCGCGACGCCGGTACGGGCCGAGCCCAAGTGCCGGGCCCGCCGCAGCGCGCCATACGGGGCCGAGCGTGCCATTATCCTGCCCCTCCACTGGCTAGCAGGGCGGCCATCCAGTAACCCAACGTGGCCACTAGTGTCAGCCCGACCACGGTCCAGCCGCTCCTGTAGATCTGGCGCAGCTCGAAGCCGCGCACCGAGTCCCAGCAGAGGTGACGGATGCCGTTGCCCAGATGGAAGAACAGGCACAGGCTCCAAAGCATCTGCAGCACCCGCCCCGGTGCTGTCGCCAGCCACCCGTGCAGGCGCGGCTCCGTCGCCCAGGCCAGCTCCGCCAGCCACAGGACCAGCACCACCGCACCCGCTGTCAGCAACACCCCGGTCAGTCGGTGGCTGATGGAGAGCACCGAGGTCAGCTGCGGCGCGTAGACCTGCACGTGGGGCGACAGGGGACGACGATCGGTCATGGCTCAGCCCTGGCGCTCGAGCAGCATCCGCTTGATCTCGGCGATCGCCCTGCCCGGGTTCAGGCCCTTGGGGCAGGTGCGCGTGCAGTTCAGGATGGTATGGCAGCGATACAACCGGAACGGGTCCTCCAGCTCGTCCAGGCGCTCACCGCGCGCCTCGTCGCGACTGTCGGCGAGCCATCGCCAGGCCTGCAGCAGCACCGCCGGGCCGAGGAAGCGCGAGCCGTTCCACCAGTGGCTCGGGCAGCCGGAGGTGCAGCAAAAGCAGAGGATGCATTCATAGTAGCCATCCAGCGCCGCACGCTCCTGGGGCGATTGCAGCCGCTCCCGGGACGGTGCCGGGCTGTCGGTGCGCAGCCACGGCCGGATGGTCTGGTACTGCGCGAAGGCATGGGTCTGGTCGCCGACCAGGTCCTTAATGACCGGCAGGTTGTTGAGCGGGTAGATCCGCGCAGGCGAGGTGAGCTCGTCGAGGCTGCGGGTACAGGCCAGCCAGTTGGTGCCGTCGATGTTCATCGCGCAGGAACCGCACACCCCCTCGCGGCAGGAGCGCCGGAAGGTCAGGGTAGGGTCGATCTCATTCTTGATGGTGATCAGCGCATCCAGCAGCATCGGCCCGCAACGCGCCGCATCGACGGTGTAGGTATCGAGCCGGGGCTGGGCGTCGCGCTCCGGGTCGAAGCGGTAGACTTGCAGGGTCCGCGGATCCGTCGCATCCGCCGGCGCTGGCCATTCCCGACCCCGGCGGACCCGCGAGCGGGCGTCCTGCCCGAAGCCCGACGGGACCGGGAACCGGCGCAGCCACGGCCGGCGTGGCTTCTCCGCCGAGCTGCGGACGATCACGGACTTACCCCAGGCGGATTTACCCCGGGGAAGTCTTCCGGCCGGTTGCCGGCGCGGACCCACTCGCAGAACTCCCGGCTCAACGCCTCCAGCACCGGGGTCGCCTCCAGCAGGCAGGGGCAGACATCCTTGCGGATCACCGCCCGGGCACACTCCATCCGGGCGGACGCCGGTGCCCCACCACAGCGGCAAGCCACCTCCAGCGCCGTGGCTCGGAGCTCACCGAGCGGAATGCCTAGCCGGTATCCCTCCGCGTACATGGTCGCTCCTGAATGGGCAATGAAACCAGTATTGTATTTACTAGTATCAATTGGGATAACTGTCAACCACAGCTGCTCGGAGCCACCGTGCGACCTCGCCAACCATCATCGCGGAGCCGGCTTGCAGGGGGCGCCTCCACCACAGGGCGGCTCATCATCGTGATGGCGGCCGTCTTCGCCATCGCCGCCGTGCCGACACCCTTGGTGGGGGCCGGCTGGTTCTGGGATATCGGCAAGGACCTTGGCCTGGCCGCGCTCGGGGTCACGCTCTGGCACGCGGCCGGTGCCGGTCATGACCTCCGCCACGCCTATCAGGTAGCGCTCCTGGTGGGCCTGTGCGGTTTGTGGCTGTACCTGAGGCCGGCCCCGCGGGCCGGGAGCGCGGGGATCACCGTCGCCACCGGCTATCTCGTCCTCGCCGGGACCGCCACCCTGGCATTCGCGGCGCTGCTCCAGCTGCCACACCACGACCGAAGCGGCCAACCGGGCATTGCGCTAAAACAAACAGATTCTATACTGCTTTTCGGCCAGATCCTCGCCGGGGTGGTGGTGCCGCGCCGGCGCCTGGTGAGCGCCGGCGCCCGCTACGTGGGGGCGTACCGCGCGCTCATCGCCCGCGAGGAGCGCGAGGCCTTCCCGGCGCTGCTGCGTCACCTGCAGGCCAGCGACTGGATCACCCTGGTCACCTCCTGCCAGTGGGGCTGCGGGCGCGCCCGACCGCTCGGCGAGCAGCCGGAGTACCAGGCGCTGCACCAGCGGATCGTGCGCGGCGCCGGCGGCATCTGGCCCCCGGCGATGGACACTCGGGCCCAGTGCCCGGTCTGCCACGGTGGCTGACCCCGCGGACAACCCCGGTAACCCGCGGCGCGACCACCACCTGGTCGCGACCCGAATTGTCCTCGAGAGCATGGAACAGGAACGCGATCGGCTGCGCTTCCTTGAGGCCACTCGCGGGCGTGCCGCGGCGCGCGAGTTCGCGGCCCGCACCATGTCGGGCTACCGGCGGGCGGTGGTCCGGCGCTCCGCGCCGGCCGGCGAACGCTTGTTTCGGCTGCGGCTGACCGGATCCTACTGCTACCTGAAGCAGTACCTGAAAGGCACATCCTCGCACCAACTACAACCCACGGAGGCATCATGAAGCGCAACGCAACGGCCGTCTGGCAGGGCGGCCTCAAGGACGGATCGGGAAACATCTCCACGGAGACGGGCACTGTGGCCAACGCCGCCTACTCCTTCGGGACCCGCTTCGAGCAGGGCACCGGCACCAACCCGGAGGAGTTGCTGGCGGCGGCGCATGCCGGCTGCTACTCCATGGCGCTGTCCCTGGTGCTCGGCGAATCCGGGGTGACACCCGAGCGCATCGACACCACGGCAACGGTCGCCATCGAGCCCAGTGACGATGGCTTCACCATTACCACCGTGCATCTCGATGTCCGCGCACGCATCCCCGGTATCGACCAGGGGACGTTCGAGGAGGCGGCCAACGCTGCCAAGGTGGGATGCCCGGTCTCCAAGCTGTTTAACGCGGAGATCACCCTGGACGCCCGCCTCGAGGGCTGAGCCCGCGCGAGGTCGCCATGGCACCGGTGGCGTGTGGGTCACCGGTGCCGGCCGGTGCGGTATCCTTGCGGGTATGCGGCCAACCACCGGAGGCCTGAATGCGAGAGGATGTCGTCATCACTGAGGTACGGACTGCGCGCGCGGTTGCCTTCGGGCCGAACCGAGAGCCTAGCGCCATCGCCAAGATCCCGGTGCAGGGGCCGGTTGCGGTGGCCGCCAGCGGTCTGGATGGTGACGAGCAGGGCGACACCCGCCACCGGCGATTGAGCCGCGAGCCGGGGGCAGGCGGCCCTGCCCCGTGTATTCAGCCGTGGCGCTCGCGCACCTGCTGTGCCGCCACCACCATGTTACGCAGCGCCGGGGTTACCTCTTCCCAGCTCCGGGTCTTGAGTCCGCAGTCCGGGTTCACCCACAACCGCTCCACTGGGTTGAGCTCGGCGGCACGCTCGAGCAGCAGGACCATCTCCTCCACCGTCGGTGTCCGCGGCGAGTGGATGTCATAGACCCCCGGGCCGATCTCGTTGGGATACTCGAAGGAGACGAAGGCGTCCAGCAACGCCATCGCCGAGCGGGACGTCTCGATGGTGATCACATCCGCGTCCAGCGCGGCAATGGCCTCGATGATGTCGTTGAACTCGGAGTAGCACATGTGGGTGTGGATCTGGGTCTCATCGCGCACCCCGCCGGTGGCCAGCCGGAACGCCCGGGTCGCCCAGTCCAGGTAGTCCGCCCAGTCCGCCCGGCGCAGCGGCAGGCCCTCGCGGAAGGCGGGCTCGTCGACCTGGATGGCGGCGATGCCGGCGGACTCCAGGTCCGTGACCTCGTCGCGCAGTGCCAGCGCGATCTGCTCGCAGGTTCTCCAGCGGGGCTGGTCGTCACGCACGAACGACCACTGCAGGATGGTCACCGGGCCGGTAAGCATACCCTTCATCGGTCGCTCGGTGAGCGACTGGGCGTAGCGCGACCACTCCAC
The DNA here is from genome assembly GCF_052060015.1 of Arhodomonas sp. SL1. NCBI lineage: Bacteria > Pseudomonadati > Pseudomonadota > Gammaproteobacteria > Chromatiales > Ectothiorhodospiraceae > Arhodomonas > Arhodomonas sp. SL1. Next base: position 5,707 of record NZ_JBPODZ010000014.1, read on the forward strand.
GGTCATCGGCCCGGGGCGTCGGACGTCGCCGAAGATCACCGGCGGTTTGACGCCCCGGGAGCCGAAGCTCTGCACCCAGCCGTGTTCGGTGAAGCAAAAGCCCTCCAGCAGCTCGCCGAAGTACTCGACCATGTCGTTGCGCTCGGCCTCGCCGTGGACGAGCATGTCCAGGCCCACTTCTTCCTGCTGTCCCACGGCGTGGGCGATCTCGGCACGCATGCGCTCGGCATAGGCGGCGTCTTCCAGCCGACCGGCACGGTGCTCGCGGCGGGCCTTGCGGATGCCCCCGGTCTGGGGGAACGAGCCGATGGTGGTGGTGGGAAGCAGGGGCAGCCCCAGGCGGGCGTGCTGCGCCGGCGCGCGCTCGGGATAGGCATGGGCGCGTCGGCTCATGGTCGCGTCGATCCCCACCGCGCGCTCGCGCACCTCGCGGCGATGGATGCGCGTGGAACGCTCGCGCGCCTCGCGCGCCTGTCTGCTCGCGTCCAAGGTGTGGCCGACGTGCGCACGGCCGTGGCGGAGGGCCGCGCCCAGCGTGCTGACCTCCTCGACCTTCTGAACGGCGAAGGCGAGCCAGCTGCGGAGCTCATCGTCGAGTTTCTCCTCGGCGGTAACGTCCACCGGCACGTGGAGCAGCGAGCAGCTTGGGGCGAGCCACAGGCGCTCACCGAGGCGCCGGTGGACGGTCTCCAGGTCATCGAGCGCGGCGGTGAGGTCGGTGCGCCAGACGTTGCGGCCGTCGATCACGCCCAGCGAGAGGATCTCATCGTCGGGCAGGGCCGCGATCAGCGCGCCCGGATCGTCATTGCCGCGCACGAGGTCGATGTGCAGGCCCTCCTTGGAAAGCGCTACGGCGGCGTCGCGGTTGTCCCCGAGCCCGCCGAAGTAGCTGGTCACCAGCCGGCGCACGCCGGTGTCCGCGAGCCCGCGATGGGCGCGTGTCAACGCCTCACGCCACTCCGCGTCGAGATCGGTGACCAGCACCGGTTCGTCGATCTGCACCCACTCGACACCGGCCTCCGCCAGCCGGCCCAGCAGCTCACGGTAGACCGCCACCAGCGGCTCGAGCAGCGCCAGCTTGCCGCGCTCCGGATCGTCATTGCGGGATAACGCCAGGTAGGTCACCGGGCCGATGAGGACGGGCTTGGGCCGATGTCCGGCGGCCTCGGCCTCCGCCACCTGCTCGAGCAGCGGGCCCGCATCCAGCTCGAAGCGCTGACCCGCCGCGAGCTCCGGGACGATGTAGTGGTAGTTGGTATCGAACCACTTGGTCATCTCACAGGCGTGGGTGTCGGTGCCGGTGGGGGCGCGCCCGCGGGCCATGCGGAAGTAGGTGTCGATGTCGCGGTCGTGATCGCCGGTACGGAAGCGCTCCGGGATGACCCCGAACATCAGCGAGTGGTCGAGCATGCCGTCATACCAGGAGAAATCACCCACGGGGACCATGTCGAGGCCGACGTCGGCCTGCTGCCGCCAGTGGCGCTGCCGGAGCTCGCTGCCCGTCTCCGCGAGGGCGTCCCGGCCGGTATCGCCGCGCCAGTAGCTCTCCAGGGCGCGCTTGAGCTCGCGGCGCAGGCCGAAGCGGGGAAAGCCGAGGGTGTGGGTGGTAACCATGGATCCTCCGGTTGTCGTCGTCGTCGGTCCCGGGAGGATGCGCGCCTATGGGAAATGTCTCAAACTCAATCTTTTCTACATATAAATGCATTAATTTCATATTCTTCGCCATGGTAATCCCTGCCGGCGGGGCCGCGGCCTTCACGCGGTTTCCGGGATCGCCGTAGACGGGAACACCCCCTGGGCGACACCGGAACAAGGGGGTTGAGCTGGGTCAAATGCCGCCTGTGGGGAAAACGCGATAGCCTGCCGGTAATCGCCATTACGCAGACAAGGATACCTCCAATGCCCGATCTCACGCCCGAGGACCGGGAGCCGACGACCCCGGAGACCCGGGACGACCCGCTGGCCGCCTGGGACGCCCTGCGCGAGCGTTGCCCGGTGGCCTACGACGAGCGCACGGGCTGGACCCTGCTGCGGCATGCCGAGGTGGAGCGGGCGCTCCACGAGCCCGACATCTTCAGCAACGCGGTCTCCCAACACCTGTCGGTCCCCAACGGCATGGATCCACCGGAACACACGGCCTTCCGGGCCTTGGTGGAGCCGTACTTCACGCGGGGACGGGTGGCGGCGTTCGAGCCGGACTGCCGGCGGGTCGCCGAGCGCACCCTGGCCGGGCTGCAAGGGCGTCGCACCGTGGAGTGGATGGACGCCGTCGCCGGCCCCTTCGCCGCGCGCGCCCAATGCGCCTTCCTGGGCTGGCCGGAGCAGATGGCGGAGCCGCTGCGGGAATGGACCGCCCGCAACCAGCAAGCGACGCGGGTGCGGGATCGTGCCACCCTGGCGGAGTTGGCCCGGGAGTTCGAGTCGTACGTGACCGCGATGATCCGCGAGCGGCAACAGGCGGCGGCCCCGGCTGGCGATATCACCGATCGATTGCTGGCGGAGCGGGTCGACGGGCGGCCGCTGCGGCGCGAGGAGCTGGTGAGTCTGCTACGCAACTGGACGGTGGGCGAGGTGGGGACGCTAAGCGCCGCCGTGGGTATCCTCGCCCATCACATCGCCACCGACACCGCCCTGCAGGAGAGCCTGCGCTCAACGCCCGAGCGGATTCCCGCCGCCGTTGAGGAGATCCTCCGGGTGGATGGCCCGTTGCCCACCAACCGCCGCCGCACCACCCGGGCGGTGGAGATCGGCGGCCGGCATCTGCCCGCCGGCGCCCCGGTGTCCCTGCACTGGATCGCCGCCAACCGCGACCCTCGGGCCTTTCCCGACGCCACCTCCCTGTGCCTGGAACGCGACCAGGGACGGAACCTCCTCTACGGGGCCGGCATCCACGTCTGTCCCGGTGCGGCGCTCGCGCGCATGGAGCTGCGGGTCGCGGTCGAGACCCTGCTGGAGGCAACCGAATGGATCCGCCCGGACGCGGACCGGCCGGCCGTCCGCGCCGCGCACCCCGCCGCCGGTTTCGCGGCGCTGCCGGTTCGGCTCCGGTAAGGAACTCGGCACGCCGCGAGGACCGGCCCGCGCGCCTTTTCTTTTGCCGGCAAACGTTTCAGACTGCTTGACGTTAACGTAAAGCACAGAGGAGGAGAGCCATGACCCGGATCGCTTTCATCGGGCTCGGCAACATGGGCGCGCCCATGGCCACTAACCTGGTCCAGGCGGGCCACGAGGTGACCGTCTTCGACCTATCCGCCGAGGCCGTGGCCACGCTCACCCAGGCCGGCGCCGCGGCGGCGGACTCGGCGGCGGCCGCAGCGCGGGGCGCGGAGATCGTCATCACCATGCTCCCGGCCGGCCATCACGTCCGTCAGGTCTACGAGGGCGACGACGGCCTGCTCGCCCATCTCGACTCCTCCACCCTGGCGGTGGACTGCTCGACCATCGCCCCCGAGGAGGCCCGGGCGGTGGCGGAGCAAGCGCGGCAACACAGCGTCCCCTTCGTCGACGCCCCGGTCTCCGGGGGGGTCGGCGGCGCGAAGGCCGGCACCCTCACCTTCATCTGCGGCGGCGAGAGTGAGGCCGTGGAACGCGCCCGCCCGGTGCTCGACGACATGGGAAAGGCCGTCTTCCACGCCGGACCGGGCGGCGCCGGCCAGGTGGGGAAGATGTGCAACAACATGCTCCTCGGCGTGCTCATGATCGGCACCTCGGAGGCGCTGAACATGGCCGAGGCCAATGGCCTGGATCCGGCGGTGCTCTCGGAGATCATGAAGGAGAGCTCGGGCAACAACTGGGCCCTGCAGGTCTACAACCCCTACCCCGGGGTGATGGAGAAGGCGCCGGCCTCCAACGGCTACCAACCCGGGTTCATGGCCGAGTTGATGGCCAAGGACCTGGGGCTCGCCATGCACATGGCGGTGAACTCCGGCACCGCCACCCCCATGGGGGCTTTGGCGCGCAGCCTCTACACCACCCATGCCGCCCAGGGCAACGGCAAGCGGGACTTCTCCAGCATCCTGCAGTTCCTCAAGGGCGGGGAGCTGTAGCGATTGCGGGATTGGCCGGCAGGTGATGTTCGCCGGCAGGGCCGGCTCCTACGGGGCGGGAACGGTTCGCCGCAGCTGTAGGAGCCTGCCTCGCAGGCGATGTTCGCCGGCCAGGCCGGCTCCTACAGCCGCCTTCGCGAGCCCCATTCGCGAGCGTGGCTCGCTCCTACGAGCGGGCGGGTTCCTCGCGGACGACGTGCACATCCAGCTGCGGGAAGGCGATGGCGATACCCTCCGACTCCAGCCGGGCCTTAATGGTCTCCATGAGGTCCCACTTCAGTGGCCAGTAATCCGAGGCCCGGCACCAAGGCCGGACCCAGAAGTCCACGCTGCTCGCGCCCAGGTCGCCCACCACGACCACCGGCTCCGGTTCTTTGAGCACCCGCTCGTCGGCGGTGAGGATGTCCATGAGCAGTTGGCGGGCCCGGGCGAGATCGGTCTCGTAATGCACGCCGACGACCATGTCCACCCGGCGGGTGTCCTTGGCGGAATAGTTGACGATGGCACCGCCGGTGATACTGGCGTTGGGGACGATGATGACCTTGTTGTCGGGGGTGGTGAGCCGGGTCTGGAAGATCTCGATCTCCTCTACGGTGCCGCTGATGCCGGCGGCCTCCACGTAGTCCCCGACCCGGAAGGGGCGGAACAGGATCATCAGCACCCCTGCGGCGAAGTTCGCCAGCGAGCCCTGCAGGGCCAGGCCGATGGCCAGGCCGGCGGCACCGAGGATGGCAATGAGCGAGGCGGTCTGGAGGCCGAGTTGGCCAAGGGCGGCGATGATGACGAAGGCGAGAATCAACGCATAGATGATGTTGGCGGCGAAGCTGACCAGGGTGTCGTCTACCTTCGCCCGCCGCATCAACCGCGAGGCGAGCCCCTTCAGCCCCTTCGCCGCCCACTTGCCGACGTAGAAGATGACGATGGCGCCGACCAGGTTGAGCAGGAAGTCCGCCCCGTTGGTCAGCAGCCAGGCCTGGCCGTCCGCGTAGAGCCGCTGCATGTCCTCCATGGGATCCTCCCCCGGTGTTTTTGTTTGCTGTTCCCGGGCGACGGTAATCCCTGCCGCCCCCGTGGACAAGCACCGGCGGGCGGGCCCGTCATGCCGTGGGTCGGGCCCGCCGGCTACAGGGCACGGGAGAAGCGCACCTGCGCCCCGGCGGCCGCCTGGCGATGGGCGTCGAAGGGCAGCGCAATCTGGCGCAGGAACAGCCGCCCCATGGGGGTGACGGTTAGCGCGTCCGCCCCACGGCGCACCAGACCGTCCGCCTCAGCCATCTCCAGGGCCTCCAGGGCGTCGGCGAAGTAATCGGCGAAGTCGATGCCGTGACGCGCGCCGATGGCCCGATAGTCCACCCGCGAACGGCACATCACTGCCTCGATGACCTCGGCGCGGAGCTCGTCGTCGGCATCGAGGCGATAGCCCTTGAACACCGGGAGATCGCCGGCGTCGACGGCGGCATTGTAGCCGAGCAGGTCGTGCCGATTCTGGCTGTAGGCACCGGCGAAGTGGCCGATCGCGGTGGAGCCCACGGCGATGAGATCCAGACCGCCCCGCGTGGCATAGCCCTGGAAGTTGCGTTGCAGGGTGTCGTCGGCCAGCGCCCGGGCCAGCTCGTCCTCGGGCAGGGCGAAATGGTCCATACCGATGTGCACGTAGCCCGCCTCGGTGAGCCGGCGGATGGCGTCGTTGAAGATGGCGAGCTTCTCCGCCGGCCCGGGCAGGGCCTCGGCGTCGATGAGCCGCTGCATCTTGAACCGCTCCGGGAGGTGGGCATAGTTGTAGATGGCGAGCCGCTCCGGGCGCATGCGGATCACCGTCTCCAGGGTCCGGTCAAAGCGCGCCCGGTCCTGATGGGGCAGGCCGTAGATGAGATCGAAATTGGTGGAGCCGAAGCCGTGAGCCCGGACCGCGTCCAGCACCTCGTCGACCATGGAGACGGGCTGGATCCGGTTGATCGCCCGTTGGACCTGCTCGTCGAAGTCCTGGATGCCGAGGCTGACCCGCGCAAAGCCCATGCCTGTCAGGCGCTCGATGCGTACCGGGTCCACCGTGCGCGGATCGATCTCGATGGAGAACTCGCGGCGCTCGGGGGGCTCGAAGGGGAAGGCATCGTCGATGACCCCCATCAGCCACTCCAACTGGTCGTCGTCAAGGTAGGTGGGCGTGCCGCCGCCGAAGTGCAACTGGGCCAGCGGCCGATGCCCGTGCAGCGCGGCCTGGGCATGGATCTCCCGCTCCAGGCGCAGCAGGTATTCCTCGGCGTGCCGGCGGTTGGCGGTGATCACCCGATTGCAGGCACAGTAGAAGCAGGCGGAATGGCAGAACGGCACATGCACGTACATGGAGACCGGCTCGTCGGCCACCGCATGGGCGCGCACATGGGCTACGTGAGTGGCCGCGTTCCAGCCCTCATGGAACGACAGCGCCGTGGGGTAGGACGTATAGCGCGGCGCATTGACATCGTAGCGGGCCAGCATCTGCGGGTCGATCTGCAGCGTCTCGGACATCGCAACCTCCACGGTCGCCCTGCGGGGTGGGTGCAGGAGCGGGATTTGGTGGTATTATAATCCGTATGCGGGATGCCTCTTTTGATCCAGATCATGGGAGCCCCATGAAACGTTATGCCTGGCAGGGGCTGGCACTGGCTTGCATCGGCCTCGGCGGCCTCGGTGTCGCCCTGCCCCTGTTGCCGACCACGCCGTTCCTGCTGCTCGCGGCCTACGCCGCCTCGCGAAGCTCGCCGGCGTTGGCGCGCTGGATCGCCGAGCACCCCCGCTTCGGCCCGCCACTGGCCGACTGGCAGGAGCGCCGGGCCATCGCCCCGGGGGCGAAGCGCACCGCGGTGGGGCTTATCGCGGTGAGCTGGGGGATCATGTGGCTCACCGTGGAGCCGCTGGCGGCACGCGCGGCCGTGAGCCTGCTACTGCTCGGCGTCACCGCCTTCCTGCTGACCCGCCCCTCCTGAAGGCGACCGCGGTCAGTGGCTAGTGCCACGGATATAGGCGGTCTTATTGCCCACGTTGTACTTGCCCGAGGGCCGCTTCATCGGGATGCGCCGCACCTCCTCGAGGGTCTCGGCATCGTAGACCACCAGTGCGCCGTCCTCCTCCCAGATACTGACCAGGGCATGGCTGCCGTCATGGGTGAACTCCACATGGGCGGCGGTCTCCCCAGGGGCCGGGCGCAGGGTCTCCACGATCTCCAGGGTCTCCTTGTCGATGACGTGGAGGACGTCCTTGTTGGGCCCGAAGAACACGTCGGCCCAGAGATAGCGGGTCTCGGGGTGGCTGCGCATGAAAAACCCCGGACCCAAGGTGTCGATGGCGTCGACCACCGCCCAGCGCTCCGGGTCGATGATGCTGATCCGGCCCTCCCGCAGGTTGGGGCTGGCGATGCGCAGCCCCTCACCGTGGCGGAAGCTGATCCCCGAGCCCAGGTGCGGCATGCCCGGGATGTCGAGGGTGGCGATCACCCGCCCCACGGTGAGGTTGACCACCTGCCCGCCCCCTTGGCGCGAGGCGCCGACAAGGTGGCGATACTCCGGGTCGAAGAAGAAGTCGTCCAGGAGGCTGTCCACCTTGATCCGCCGCACGGGGAAGCGCCGCCGGTCGATGGGCGGCGCCTCGCCGGACTCCTCCCGGTAGTCATGCATGATGCCGCGGTAGACGGGCAGCGCCTCGGCGCCGTCAGCGTAGGGGATCTCCCAGACCTCGCGGATGTCCTTGAGCGCGGCGATGAAGCTCTGCCGCGGCGGCGCGGTATAGACCGCGCTCACCCGGGAGCCCTCGCCGTGGTCGTTGGCCACCGGGATCACCGCCAGTGGGCGCAGGCCGTCGGCGTCCAGGATCACCAGGGAGTTGGGGAGATAGTTGGCCACGGCCACGAAGCGCCCGTCGGCGGAGACCGCGATGTTGCGGCTGTTGATCCCGGCGCGTACCTCGGCGACCTTCTCCAGGCCGTGGATGTCGTACTGGGTGACCCAGCCGTCCCGGGACATCAGATAGGCATAGCGCCCGTCCGGGGAGTACTTCACCCCGCCATGCAGGGCATAGCGGGTCGGGAAGCGGTGAATGGGCTCGAAGCGATCGCCGTCGAGGACGGTGATGTGGTGATCCCCTTTCTCCACCACCAGGAACAGGTTCATGGGATCGGCGTCGAAGACCGGCGCCCCGGGCCCGTCGCCCTCGCGCAGCCCGCGGTGGCTGCCGCGGATATCCGCCTCCACCCACCGCGGCGGCTCCTCCGGGGCCTGATAGATGTGCTCCACCAGCGCCGTGATCTCCGCCTCGGAGAGGACCTCCCCGTAGGCCGGCATCTGGGTGGCCGCCCGCCCCTCGGTGATCACCTGCTCGGCATCCTCCGGGGCCAGGCGACCCAGGTTCCCGGGCAGCAGGGCGGGGCCGAGGCCGCCGAGGCGGTCGTCGCCGTGGCAGGCCGCACAGTGACTCTCGTACAACGCCGCCCCGTCGGGGACCTCGGCGCCGGCAGGGAAGGCCGCCCCAGGGGACAGGAGCAGGGCGACGGCGAGCAGACAGCGCGGATTCAGCATGCCGCGTAGCCTGCCATCGGCATCGCCTCCAGCTCCCGGGAGAACCAATCGAGCTGCTCACGCAGCCGCACCACCTCGCCGATGATCACCAGGCTCGGCGGGCGTACTCCCTCCCGCCGGGCACGCTCGGGCAGATCCGCGAGGGTCCCGCTGATCACCGCCTGGTCGTCCAGGGTGCCGCGCTGGATCACCGCCGCCGGGTGGCTGCCAGGCAGGCCCCGCCGTCGGAGCTCCGCGCACAGGCGATCCAGCCCGCCGATTCCCATGTAGACCACCACAGTCTGGGAGGGCTGCACCAGCGCCTCCCAGGGCAGGTCCAGGGAGCCGTCGCGCAGATGGCCGGTGACGAAGGTCACCACCTGGGCATGGTCCCGGTGGGTGAGGGGAATGCCGGCATAGGCGGAACAGCCGAGGGCCGCGGTGATGCCGGGAACCACCTCGAAGGGCACACCGGCGGTCTTCAGTTGGTGGATCTCCTCGCCGCCGCGGCCGAATACGAAGGGGTCACCGCCCTTCAGCCGGACCACATCCAGGCCCTCACCGGCCAGCTCCACCAGCAGCTCGTTGATCCGGCCCTGGGGCAGGGCATGACGGCTCGCCGCCTTGCCCACGTAGATCCGCCGCGCAGAGGCCGGCACCAGCTCCATTAGGGCCGGGGCCACCAGGCGGTCGTAGAGCACCGCGTCGGCGTTCTCCAGCACCTCCCGGGCGCGCAGGGTGAGCAGCTTCGGATCGCCGGGCCCCGCCCCCACCAGGTAGGCCCGCCCCACGCCGCGGTGGCCGGCGAGCCGCGGCGGCGGCGTATCCGGATCCATGGGCAAGGCCAGCGATGAGCCCTCCCGCCAACCCAACGCCTGGACCAGCACCCCGGTGCGGTCCGCGGCCTCGGCGACCCGGCGGTTAAGGTCGGTGCTGTCCGAGGCCGCCACCGCCAAATGGCAGCCCGCCAGGTCGCTCTCGGCGAAGGCCCGCTCGAATACGGGCCAATCCCGGCCGGCCGCGGCCTCTCGCAGAACCGGCCGGGCGACCTCCGCCACCACCCGAAGGCGGGCACCATGGTCATCCAGCCAGGCACCGTAGCGGGCGGCGGCCTCGCCGCCACCGACCAGCAGCACCCGCCGCCCGGACAGGTTGAGCGTCGCCGCCATGTCGGTCATGCCAGCTCCCTCCCCGCTTCCGCGATGCCGATCTCCTCGTCGTCCAGGTAACAGCCCGGGTCCTCGGCCCAGAGGTTGCCCGTGAGCTGCCAGGCCCGCACCCGGGTGTTGCCCCCACAGATGTCGCGGTACGCGCAGGCCCCGCAGCGCCCTTCCAAGGGCCGGGGCCGCCGGCGCAGCCCGGCGAGCAGCGGCTCGCTCTCGTCGCTCCAGATCGTCGAGAACGGCCGGTCGCGGACGTTACCGAGGCTGTAGTGCCACCAGAAGGTATCCGGGTGGACGTTGCCCAGGTTGTCGATGTTGGCCACGTTGATCCCCGAGGAGTTGCCGCCCCAGGCCCGCAGCAGCCGCCGCAGCTCCGCCAGCGATGCCTCCGGGAAGCGCTCCGCCGCCCAGTGCAGGAGATAGACGGCATCGGCGTCGTTGTTGCCGGTGACGTACTCGCGCGGCCGGCCCGCCTCCAGGTCCTCAAGGCAGCGCTGGAACAGCAGATCCAGGGCCCAGCGGGTGCGCTGGTGGGCGGCGTCACCGCGGCGGTTCTTGTTGCCGCGGCCGGCGTAGTTGAGATGGGAGAGGTAGAACTTGTCGATCCCCTCCTCGTCCATCAGCCGCAGCAACCCGGGGAAATCGTCGGCGTTCTCCGCGGCCAGGGTAAAGCGCATGCCCACCTTGATCCCGGCCTGGCGACACAGCCGCAGCGCCCGCAGGGACTCGTCGAAGGCCCCCTTCTGCCGGCGGAAGCGGTCGTGGGTCTCGCCGAGCCCGTCCAGACTGATTCCGACGTAATCGAATCCGACGTCAGCGATCTCGGGGAGGTTCTCCTCGTCGATCAGGGTGCCGTTGCTGGACAAGCCCACGTAGAAGCCCATGGCCTTGGCCCGGCGGGCGATACGGAAGATGTCCGGGCGCATCAACGGCTCGCCGCCGGAGAGGATGAGCACCGGAACACCGAAGCCGTGAAGGTCGTCCATCACCGTCTCCACCTCGGCCTCCGAGAGCTCGCCGGCGAAGTCGATGTTCGCGGAGGTGGAGTAGCAGTGCTTGCATGCCAGGTTGCAGCGGCGGATGAGGTTCCAGATCACCACGGGCCCCGGGGGCTGGCCCGGGGTGCGTACGGAGCCCGGCTCGCGCAGGGCCTGGAGATAGCGGGTCACGCGGAACATGGTTACTCTCGCTCCGATTCCGGGTGGGGGAATTCGTCGTCTCCGGCGGGCAGCCGGAGGCCGGTCTTTTTGAGCAGGCGACGGCTGTAGAGCACCGCCGAGGCCCGGACGGCGCCACCGAGGGTCGCGGCGACCTCGCCGATGCGCGCCTCCACGGTGTCCTGATCCCGGCCATGGACCATGGCGAAGAGGTTGTACGACCACTCCGGGGGGTGGCGCGGGCGGGTGTAGCAGTGGCTCACCGCCTCCAGCGCCCCCACCGCCGGACCCAAATCGTCTACTCGCTCGTCAGGGACGTCCCATACGGTCATGGCATTGAAGCGCATCCCCAACGCGTAGTGCTGGGGCACCGCCCCGAGACGCCGGATGCCGCCGGTGTCGAGCAGGGCCCGTATCCGCGCCATCACCTCCGACTCGCTGGTACCCACCCGCTCGGCAATGACCGCATACGGGCGCGGCACCAGGGGCAGGCCCTCCTGGGTGGCCGCGATGATGCGCCGGTCCAGGGCGTCCGGGGCGTGGCTCGGTGTCGCGCTCATGCCTCCACCCTCAGCCGCAGATAGAACTCGCGCTCCTTGGGCATACGATAGACCGTCAGCCCTGTCTCCGCCTCGATGGCGGCGGCCACCGCCTCTATGCGCTCCGCGTCCAGCACCGAAATCACGAACCAGAGATTGAAGCCGTGGTCGCGCTCATAATTATGCGCCACCTCCGGGTGGGCATTGACCTGGGCGATCACCGTCTCGAGGCGCTGGGGGGGCACGGCCATGGCGGCGAGCATTACCGCACCACCGAGGCGCTCGACGTCGAACAGTGGCGCGAAGCGGCTGAGATAGCCCGCCGCCACCAGCTGTTGCAGTCGCTCGAGCAGCTCGTCCTCGGTCAGGCCCAAGTCAGCGGCGGCCTTGGCATAGGGCCGCTCGCAAACCGGGAACCCCCCCTGCAGGCCGTTGATGATGCGTCGATCCGTCGCGTCCAACCCGTCGCTGTGGGCCGTTGATGGCACGGTGCTCATGCGCTCCCCCCAGCGTAACGCGCGCCGCGCTGCTTGAAGCAGCGATTGCTGAACAGCAGGGCATGACCCCGCACCGTCCCGCCCGCTTCCTCCGCCAACGCCGCCGCTTGCCGGTGGACGGTGGAGCGGTCACGGCCGTGAATCATGCAGAAGAGATTATAGGGCCAAAGTGGCGGCCGGCGCGGGCGGCGATAGCACAGGGTAACGAACGGCTGGCCCGCGAAGCGCTGGCCGATGTCGTCCACCGCCTCGTCGGCCACGTCCCAGACCACCATGGCGTTGTGACGATAGCCCGCCCGGCGGTGGCGGGCGATGAGGCCAAGACGGGCGATCCGCCCGGATTCATGCCAGCGGCTGAGCCGGGTGAGCACCGTGGCCTCAGATACACCGGCGCAGGCTGCCAGCTCGGCAAAGGGGCGGGGGACCGGTCGCAGGCCCCGCTGCAGGGCGTCGAGGATACGCCGGCCGATCCCGTCCAGGGCCAAGGGCTCCGCCGGTGGCCGCGGCGCCACGCGGCGCCCGCCCTCGGGCTCACCGCCGAGGAGGACCGATAGGTCGATGTGGTACTCGGTGACCAGGGGCAGCGACAGTGGTGTAATGCCTGTCTCCGCCGCCAGATCCGCCAGGGTCTCGGCCACCGATTCCCGATCAGCAGCGGTGACCACGAACCAGAGATTGAAACGGTGCTCACGCTGGTAGTTGTGATTCACCTCCGGCCGCGCATTCACCGCCGCGGCCACCGTCTCCAGCCGCGGGGCCGGCACCGCCATCGCGGCCAGGGTGCTCGCCCCGACGGCCCCCGGCCGGAACACCGCGCCGATGCGGCTGATCCGCCCCTCGTCCAGCAACGCCCCCGCCGCCTGGCACACATCGGTCTCGGTGACCTCCAGGGCGCGGCCCATCTCCCGATAGGGACGCGGATTCAGGGGTAGACCCCGGGGATAACACCGCAGCAACCGCTCGGGGAGGTCCTGCGCGGCGGCGAGTCCCTCGCTGACGGCGGCCGGCCTCGTGCTCACAGCCCGATCCTTCCGGCCCGGTCGGTGAAGAAGATACCGCTGGGTGTATCCACCCTCAGCGTGGTCACTCGCTCCCGGGTGGCGGTGTCGTAGACGACTACCTCGTCCTCGTCGCGCAGGGATACCCATACCGCCTCCCCGCGGGGCGTGAACTCCATGTGCAGCACCCCCTTGCCCGGCTTGAGGGTCTGCGCCACCGCCAGCGACTCCAGGTCGAGGATCTGGAGGGTGTCGTTGTCCGGCATGGCGAAGTTCACCCAGGCCTCTCGGCCGGTGGGGCTTGCCATGATGAACACCGGTTGGCCGTATACCGGGATGCGGCCCACCTCCTCCCAGTTGTCTCGGTCCACCACCAGGACCTCGTGGCGGCCCACGGCGGGGAGCAAGGCGTAGTCCCCTGCCAGGGCCCAGCCCTCGAGGTGGGGCATCTTGTAGACCGGCAACCGCTCCTCGCCACGGCCGTAATCCGGCAGGATCTCCCGGGCGCCATCCTCCGGGTGCCAGAGATCCACCAGGGCAAGGCCGTCCTCGCCGAACAGCCCCGCGATATAGTAGCGGCCATCACGGGTGATCAGCGCGTCGTAGGGCTTGCGGCCCACATCCCGCAGCCGGGTAATCTCCGGGTCGTCGCCGTTACTGAAATCAGCGATCCAGATCTCGCCGGCCTCGAACAGGCTGAACACGAAACGGTTACCGGGCGCATCCACCAGGCCCACCACCTTGGAGCGCTCACCGTCGCCGTAGCGCGCCGGGATCTCCGCCACCGGCTCCAGGGTTTCGGCATCGAAGACGCGCACGCCACCGGGCTCATAGTTGGACACGGCCACCAGCGAGCCGTCCTGGGAAATGGCCCCACCGATGCTGTTGCCCGCCTGCTGCCGGCGCGCCACCACCTCGCGCGTGAGCAGGTCCACCTTGGTGAGACCGCCGTCGCGGCCGAAGACATAGGCGTAGCGCTCGTCCCGGGAGAACACCGCCGAGGCATGGGAGAGATCCCCCAGCCCGCCGATCTCGGCGAGCACGGAGCGATTACTGGTCTCCACCAGCGACAGCCGCCCGGCCTCGCGCTGGACCACCACCCCCAGATCGCCGGTGCCCCGGAGCTCGGCCTGTGCCGCGCCACCGGCAAGCAGCAGGGCCACGGCGATGGCGGTGATCACTCGGTATCCCATTCAATCCCCCTTGTCCAGAAAACGGCCGTTCTTCAGGCCCTCGGCGATCCAGCGCAGCTCCTCGTCGGTGAACAACGGCCCGAACGGCGGCATGGCGGTGCCCTCTCGGCCGCGCTCGATCACCGCCACCAGTTCTTCCACCTCCCAGTCGGCGAGTGCCGTCGGGGTTACCGGTGGGCCCAGGCCACCGGTCAGGCGCAGGCCGTGGCAGGAGCCGCAGTCCTGGACCACGATGCGATGCAACGTGCTGGTGTCCGCCGGCCCGCCCGCCATGGCGGTCACGGCCCCTATCAGCAGCGTCGCGGGGACCCAGCGCCACAGGCGCCGGCCCGCACTCCCCACCATCCGCTTCCGCCTGCGATCCATTATCCGTCCCGAAGCCTGCCTGGTCCGCGGCGGGCGATCCCGCCCCCGGAGGACGCCGCGACGCCCTCCGGGGGCGGGGCCGAAGCCCCGCCGGCTACTCAGTAGACATCATGCATGGTGTTGTACACGTTGAACTTGCCGGTAGGCGTGACCAGCCAGTCCCCCTTGATGACCTCCTTGAGCTCCAGGGTCTTGTCGTCGACGACCACGATGGCCGACGTCTGGTCCTGGCCATTCCACACCGAGAACCAGACCTCGTCGCCGGCCTTGTTGTACTCGGGATGGACCACCCGCTGCGGGCCCTCGTCGATGTCCGCCCACTCGGCGATGGGCAGGACCTGGTAGCCCTCGTCCAGGTTGTTGGTGTCGAACACCGCCACGGACTGGGAGATCTGCTCATTAGGGTTCAACGCCGTGTCCACGTAGAGGTGGTTGGACTCCGGATGGGTCTTGACGAACAGCGAGCCACCACCCTGGCCCTCCAGTACGTCCACGGGCTTCCAGGCGTTGTCCGGGTGGTTTTCCGGATCGGTCCCGATCAGGGTGATATCGGCGTTGCCCAAGGCGCTGGTGGCCCACACCGGCCCGTGCTCGGGATGCACGAAATTCGCCCCGCGACCGGGGTGCGGGATCTCCTTGGCATCCACCAGGGCCTCGAGCTCACGCTCCCTGGAGTCCACCACCGCGATCTTGTTGGACTCGTTGGCGGCAGTCAGGAAGTAGCGCTTGTTCCGGTCCCAGCCGCCGTCGTGGAGGAAGCGGGCGGCATCGATGGTGGTGATGTCCATGTTGTCCAGGTCGGTGTAGTTGACCAGCTTGATCTTGCCCGTCTCCTTGACGTTGACGATGAACTCCGGGTGCTCGTGGGAGGCCACGATGGCCGCCACGCGGGGCTCGGGGTGATATTCCTGGGTGTCCACCGTCATCCCGCGGGTGGAGACGATCTTCCGCGGCTCCAGGGTATCCCCGTCCATGATCACGAACTGCGGCGGCCAGTAGGTGCCGGCGATGGCGTACTCGTCCTCCCAGCCCTCGAACTTGGAGGTCTCCACCGAGCGCGCCTCCAGGCCGGTGTTGAGCTCGGCGACCTTCTGCGGCGTCTCCGCCCAGAGGTCGATCAGGGTGATCAGGGCGTCGCGACCGATGACGAAGAGGTAGCGCCCGGAGGCGGACATCCGTGAGATATGCACCGCATAACCGGTCTCAATGGTGGTCACCAGCTCGTGGCTGTCGCCGTCGATGAGCGCGATCTCACCGGCGTCACGCAGGGTCACCGAGAACAGGTTCTCCAGGTTGAGGTCGTTCATCTGCTCGGTGGGACGATCCTCCGGCGACACGAACACCTCCCAGGTGTCCTTCATGTCCGCCATGGAATACTCCGGCGGCTCCGGCGGCGGGTGCTGGAGATAACGCGCCATGACGTTGATCTCCTCGTCGGTGAGCTCCCCGGAGGTGCCCCAGTTCGGCATCCCCGCCGGGGAGCCGAAGCGGATGAAGGTCTCCAGGTAGGCGGTGCCGCGCTCCTGGGTGATGTCGGTGGTCAGCGGCTTGCCGGTGGCGCCCTTACGCAATACGCCGTGGCAGCCGGCGCAGCGCTCGAAGTACAGCTGCTCGGCGTGCTCCCACTCGGACTGGGTCATGTCCGGCGCGTCCTCGTGCCTGACGAACTCCGTGCCTTCCGGGACCCCATGGGGCGAGCCCATGTACCGGAACTCCCCTTCGGTGGTGCCAGGATGGCCCATGCCTTCTTCGCCGTTGTCCTGACCGTTGTCCTGGGCGACGGCGGCCCCGGCAGCCAGACCCAGGCAGGCGACGGCGGTGGCCAGCGCCCCGAGACCGGTTCTCGTTTGTAATGGTTTCATGACAGTACAACCCCCTTGGTTGGATGCTTTGCTTGCTGCGTTGTCAATCTTCCACGCCTCCTCCTCGCCGGCGTTGAAAGAAATCAATTGGATCCCTGTTTCCTGCCCACCGCCAACGGCAGACCGCGCGAGGCCGCCACCTGATAGGCGGACTCGGTGATCGCCGCCCCCATGGACATGGCCGTGATCGTCGCCCCGCTGATCCCGTCCAGGCGTAGGCCGTTGTCGGGGGCACGCCCCCCCACACGCACATCGGTGCCGGCGCCAATGCCCTCATACTGGGCGATGAAGCGCTCAAGGGCGGACTCGCTCACTCCCGCCTGCAGGATGGGCTCGGTGTGCTCGATGATGCGGGCACCCGCGATGTGACCGGTGCGGTCGAGGACCACGAGGATGCGAAAGGGGCGCCCCCCGTAGCCGGGGATGCGCGTGACGTGATCGGTGAGCAACGCATAGCCGAGCCGTTCGCCGTCGGCGTCGAATACCGGTGCCGCGGGGGGCTCGCCGGAGAGCTCACCGGTGCGCGCCGCCTCCGCGAGCAGCTCGGCTACGTGACTGCGCCAGCTGTCACCGGCGAGCACGGTCAGCGCCAGGCCCAGCAGCGCCAGGGCCAGGATCCCTCTCCTCCCGTAACGGGCGGGCGGTGAACTTCCCGCCATAAGCTGCTCCCTAGATTCCGTGGGACCAGGCTAAAACTAGTATTTCGTGTCCTGCTTGACTTCGGTCAAGTCACGGCCATCCGGCCGCTGATCCCTGAAACGGTATAGCACAGATGTTTTGGGGTGACACGAACACGAGGTCGTGGCGCGCTAAGGTAAGAGAGGGGCTTCCCAGCCCTTCAGGATCCCGCCAGGACGGCGACGGGCAACATCAAGCCAAGTCGGGCCAGGACAGCGCCGAGCAGGGCACCGGCGATGACGTCGGTGGGATAGTGCAGGCCGAGCACCACCCGTGAGGCGGCGATGAGCACCACGGCGGGGAGCAACCAAGGGGTCAGCGCCGGGTAGTGGGCGCAGGCGATGGCGGTGAAGCACACCGCGTGGAGGGTGTGGCCTGAGGGGAAGCTGTAGCGGTCCAGCGCCGGGGTGGCGGGCACCAATCGGGTGTCCGCCTCGCTGGGTCGCAGGCGCCGGGTGCCCCGCTTGATCACGGCATAGATTGCCGTGCCGAACAGCCCCGTGGCGGCCATCTGCGCCACCGCCGGCACGCCTTCGACCAGCAGCAGCGCCGCCATCAGCCCATACCACAGGCCGCCATTGCCGAGCCGGCTGGCCAGCACAAACAGCCCCCGGGAGCCGTGAATGCGCTGTAGCCGGACCAGGGCCAGGCAGAGGGCGATCTCGCGTTGCTGCAACTCGATCAGGGTCTTCATGACCCCGAGTGTACGCCCCGCGTGTTGCAGAGTGATGGATTGGCTAGCCGGCGCCGGCCACCAGCTGATCAGCCCCTACCAGCATCCCGGGTCACTGCGCGGTGGCCGATGTCACGGCGGTAGTAGACCCCTTCCCAATGGATCCGCTCCACCTGCTCGTAGGCCCGGGCCTGGGCAGAGGCCACATCGCGGCCGAGGGCGCAGACGCAGAGCACGCGCCCGCCCATAGTCACCACCTCGCCGGCCTCATTCAACGCGGTCCCGGCGTGGAAGACCTTGACGTCCTCCTGTTCGCGCTCCGGGAGGGCCTGGATGGGGTCACCCTTGCCATAGGCCCCGGGATAACCGCCGGCCGCCATCACCACGCCCAGGCAGGCCCGACTGTCCCACTCCACGGTAACCTCGTCGAGGCGCCCATCCAGGGCGGCCTCGCAGAGCTCCAGCAGGTCCGAGCGCAAGCGCATGAGGATGGGCTGGGTCTCCGGGTCCCCAAGGCGGACGTTGAACTCCAGCACCCGTGGCCGCCCGTCCGGATCGATCATCAGCCCGGCGTAGAGGAAGCCGCGATAGGGTCGTCCCTCCTCCGCGAGGGCCTGCACCGTCGGCCGCATGATCTCCTCGATGATGCGCCGGTGAACCGTCTCGTCCACTACCGGGGCCGGGCTGTAGGCACCCATGCCGCCGGTATTCGGGCCGATGTCGCCGTCATCGCGGGCCTTGTGGTCCTGGCTGGACACCAGCGGCAGGATGTGCTCGCCGTCCACCAGGGCGATGAAGCTGGCCTCCTCCCCCTGGAGGTAGTCCTCCACGACGATACGGTCGCCGGCGCCGCCGAAGGCCTGACCGCTCAGCATGGACTCGGCGGCCTGCAGCGCCTCGTCCAGCGTCATCGCCACGGTCACCCCCTTGCCTGCGGCGAGGCCATCGGCCTTCACCACCACCGGCGCGCCGTGGTCACGGATATAATCCCGGGCCTCGTCCAGGTCATCGAAGACGCGGTAGCGGGCCGTGGGGATATCGTGCCGGGCCAGGAACGCCTTGGCGAAGGCCTTGGAGCCCTCCAGCTCGGCGGCCGCCCGGTCCGGACCCAGGCAGCGCAATCCCGCCGCCCGGAAGGCGTCCACCACCCCCATGGCCAGGGGCACCTCGGGGCCGACCACGGCCAGGCCAACCTCATAGTTGCGGGCGAAATCCACCAGGGCGGGGATGTCCTCGGCACCGATGGCGACATTGTGCACGCGGGGCTCGCCGTGGGTGCCCGCGTTGCCCGGCGCGACGTAAACCGCCGATACCCGCTCCGAATGGGCGAGCTTCCAGGCGAGGGCGTGCTCACGGCCGCCCCCGCCGATCACCAGTACGTTCATTGCGGCGCTCCTTGAAGGTCGTTTGCCGTCAGTGGCGGAAGTGTCGCATCCCGGTGAACAGCATCGCGATGCCGTGCTCGTCGGCGGCGGCTATCACCTCCTCGTCGCGCACCGAACCGCCGGGCTGGATGATCGCACGCACCCCGGCCTCCGCGGCTTGATCGATGCCGTCACGGAAGGGGAAGAAGGCGTCCGAGGCGAGCACCGCGCCATTCAGGTCCAGACCCGCCTCGGCGGCCTTGCGCGCACCGATGCGGGCGCTGTCCACCCGGCTCATCTGGCCGGCACCGATGCCGAGGGTACGACCGTGGCGGCCGTAGACGATGGCGTTGGACTTCACATGCCGGGCCACCGCCCAGACGAAGAGCAGGTCCTCCCGTTCGTCGGGATCGGGACCCCGCCGCGTGACCAGCCGTGGCTCCTCCCCCTCGGGCAGCAGGCGGTCGTCCGCGTCCTGGACCAGCAGGCCGCCGCGGACACGGCGGTAGTCCCAGCGGGTCACGCCGTGGGTCTCCTCCAGCGGCCCGGTGACCAGCAACCGGGCGTTCTTCCTCCGGGCCAGGGCCTCAGCGGCGCCCTCGCCCACCGCCGGTGCGATCACCACCTCCACGAACTGCCGCTCGGCGATGGCCGCGGCGGTAGCACGGTCCAATGCACGATTGAAGGCGATGATGCCGCCGAAGGCGGAGACCGGGTCGGTGGCGAAGGCGCGGTCGTAGGCGGTGAGAGTGTCCTCCGCCAGGGCCACGCCACAGGGGTTGGCGTGCTTGACGATCACGCAGGCCGGGCCGTGGAAGCCGCGGACGCACTCCAGCGCCGCGTCGGTATCGGCGATGTTGTTGAACGACAGCGCCTTGCCCTGGAGCTGCTCGGCGCTGGCCAGTGAGGCATCCGTGTCCCCGGGCTCGCGATAGAAGGCGGCGCGCTGGTGCGGGTTCTCCCCGTAGCGCATGGTCTGCGCCAGGCGGAATTGGCGGTTGAGGGTGTCCGGGAACACCGCGGGTTCCGCCCCACCGCCGGTGAGCCGGCCGAGATAGTCGGCGACGGCGCCGTCGTAGCGCGCCGTATGCTCAAAGGCCCGCGCCGCCAGGCGGAAGCGCGTCTCGGCGGTGATGCCGTCGTATTCCGCCAGCTCCGTGAGCACCGCGGGATAGTCGGCGACGTCGGTGACCACGGCGACGCCGTCGTGGTTCTTCGCGGCGGCACGGACCATGGCCGGCCCGCCGATGTCAATATTCTCGACGGCCGCCTCGAAGCTGCAGCCGGGGGCGGCCACCGTCTCCTCGAAGGGGTAGAGGTTGACCACCAGCAGATCGATGGGCTCGATCCCCTGCTCGGCCATCACGGCCTCGTCCACGCCCCGCCGTCCTAACAGGCCGCCGTGGATGCGCGGGTGCAGGGTCTTCACCCGCCCGGCCATGATCTCCGGGAAGCCGGTATGCTCGGAGACCTCTTTCACCGACACGCCGGCCTCGGCGAGCAGACGGGCGGTCCCGCCGGTGGAGAGGATCTCCACACCCCGGTCGGCCAGGGCGCGGGCGAGCTCGGCAACGCCGGTCTTGTCGGAGACGCTGATGAGCGCCCGGCGGACCGGCGACAACGCTGCGGCTGCTGGCATCGGGCTGGTTCCTTCGCTGGCTGCCTCAAGGGGCGCACAGTATAGCGGAACCAGCTACTCCTCGATGCCGTAGTACTGGAGTTTCTTGCGCAGGGTCCCACGGTTGATGCCGAGGACCTCAGAGGCCCGGGTCTGGTTGCCGCCACACTCGCGCATCACCACCTCGAGCAGGGGGACCTCCATCTCGGTGAGCACCATCTTGTACAGCCCGGCGCTGGGGTAACCGTCGAGCTGCCGAAAGTACCCCTCCAGGGCCTCCCGCACACAGGAGCGGATCGGCCCCACACCCCGACGACGCGATTCCACGGTTTCCGTCGCGTCTTCCCTTTCCTGACTGGCTTCTTCCATCATCCTGCCCTTCGTTCGCTGTTCCTTTCACCGAAACCGGATCTCGAAGCCATGGGCCGGCGGCTCGCTGTCCGGCACCCGCACCGCCACCTCCCAGCTACCCCCCGGCAGCATGGCCTCCGGCGCCCCCTCCGCCAGGTAGGCCCGTGGCGGCAGGCGGTGCTCGTCCAGTATTCGGCCGTCGAGGCC
This sequence comes from Arhodomonas sp. SL1, assembly GCF_052060015.1. Taxonomy (NCBI): domain Bacteria; kingdom Pseudomonadati; phylum Pseudomonadota; class Gammaproteobacteria; order Chromatiales; family Ectothiorhodospiraceae; genus Arhodomonas; species Arhodomonas sp. SL1. The sequence continues at coordinate 26,948 of NZ_JBPODZ010000014.1, forward strand.
GGTGAGGCGCAGCCCGATCTCCGGCCAGCGGACCGGCACCGCCGCCGTGTTGGCGAGCGTCGCGGTCAATCGCAGGGCCCCACCCGAGACGGCACTCAGGTCCCGTTCCACGACCCGCACCGCCTGCGGATAGCGCAGCACCCCAATCTCACAGCCTAGCACCTCGCAGGCCTGCGTCATCCAGCCATGGACCCGCGCATCGGTGAGCAGCACCATTCGGTACTGCCAGCCGACCAGCGCGACCATCGCCACCGCCACCGCGCAAAGCGCCAGCCACCAGGGCCAGCGCCCCCGCGCACCCTCCGCCGGCGCTGGCCACGGCGGCGGCGCGGGCTGCCTCTCCACGGCATGGGCGCGCACATCGAAGACCTCGCCACAGACACCGCAACGGCACCGACCGCCGGCGGCGTCCACCGCCGCGGGCTCCACCCGAAAGACGGTGCCACAACCCGGGCAACGGGTCCGTGATGGCGCACCCCCCATCAAACGTCCCGAACACCCACCAACCGTACCCAACCGTCCCGTGGCTCCGAGACCTCCAGTCGCACCACCGGTGCGAAGGCGTCAACGACCGCCTGCGACTGCTCCGCGAGCACCCCGGCCAGCACCAGCCGTCCGCCCGGCCGGCAGCAGGCGATCAGCCGAGGGGCGAGCCCGATGAGGATACCGGAGAGGATGTTGGCCACCACCAGATCCGCCGGTGCCGGCGCCGGTGCGGCGTCGTCTTGGAGCGAGAGCCGCTCCGCCACACCGTTGCGCCGGGCATTCTCGCGGCTGGCGACCAGGGCCTGCGGGTCATTGTCCACCCCCAGCGCTTCCCGGGCGCCGAGGAGCAGCGCCGCGATGGCGAGCACCCCGGAACCACAGCCATAGTCCACGACCCGCTCACCGGCAGGGGGATGGTCCGCCAGGTATTCCAGGCACAATGCCGTCGTGGGATGCGTCCCCGTGCCGAAGGCGAGCCCCGGATCCAGGCGCAGGGCGAGGGCATTCGGATCCGGTGACTCCTGGTGGCTGGGCACCACCCAGAGCCGCTCCCCGAATCGCATCGGCCGGTAATCATCCATCCAGGCCCGTTCCCAGGCGCGGTCCTCCAAAGCCTCCGTACACCAGCCCGTTGGTCCCTCCCCCAGCGCCTCACGGGCCGCCGCACGCACTGCCCTGACATCCGCGTCCGCCTCGAAGAGACCCGTGACGATGACCCGCGACCACAGTGGCTGCTCCCCGGGGCCAGGCTCGAGGACCGGCTCGTCGCCGGGGTCACGGCAGGTAACGGAGAGGGCGCCATGGCCCTCCAGCACGGCCTCGGCGAGGCCGAAGCGCTCGCGGGCCACCTCGAAGGAGATTTGGATCCAGGCCATGGAGGCCCACCGTTGGTTGGTCAGTCTTCGGTGACCGCGTTGGCGGCCTGTTCCCGGGTATAGAAGCGGCCATCGCGAAGGAACCCGGCGATCACCCCGGCACGCACCGCCTGTACGCGACCCTTGTCGTCGCGGGCGGTGACCAGATCGGCGGGCAGGCCGTCGAGGCAGTGGCAGGGAGCGGGGCGCCCGTCGGCGAGGCAGGAACGGTGGATCCGCCCCGTGGCCCGGTCGAGGAAGGCGGGGACGAAACCCGCAGCGCGGTTATTGGCGCTCACCCCGCCGCCGTCGCGAAAGCGACGGTGCTCGGCACTGAGGCGTTCGACGGTCATCACTGCGCTCATTCGCCACCTCCGGCGACAACGCCCCACGGCCGCGGCGGGGGCAAAACGATCGGCGGATTATAGGCCCTGGAACCGGCCGGGCCAATCCCCCGGCTCAGGTCACGCGGTAGACGCAGAACTTTGCCCGGGCCTTGTCCCGGTAGTAGTCGGTGTCCCGCATCTCCAGAAGTTCCCAGCGGCCGGCGGTCTCCAGCTCCAGCATCCGCGCCCGATAACCGTACTCCTCGTAGGCGCCCTCGCGGATGGTGAACACTACCAACCCGCCCGGCCGGGTGACGCGGATCAGTTCCCCGAAGGCGTCCGCACCAACATGCCCATAGGTGAAGGTCCCGGCACAGACCACTGCGTCATAGGCATCATCGGCGAAATCCAGGGGCCGCGAGAGATCGCGCTGATAGTAATGCTCGTAGAGCCCCTTACGCCGGGCCTCGGCGAGCATCTCGGCGGAGTAGTCCAGCGCGTCCATGCGGCCGTAGCCGTAATCAGCGAGGACCTCGGCCACCAAGCCGGTCCCGCTGCCGGCATCGAGGATCCGCGCCGAGGTGTCGCCGAGGAAGCGATGTAGCTGCTCGGCACAATTGTAATGGCCGACGTAACCGAAGTTGTCCACCGTGTCGCGGTCATAGTCACCGGCCCAATCCCGGTAGGCGGACATCAGCTCCTCGTGGTCCCGGGCGTTGTATACCTTGTTGAGGATCTCTTCGTTGCTGCTCATGCAATGCCTTGGTGATCGGAGATAACAACCGGGCCCCACTGCGGGAACGTTCTGCTCCGCGCTATCCCGCAGCGACGCACGGCGACGTGCGATCGGGGTCAGCCCCCGGGCTGGTGGCGGGCCACGGCGTCCTTGATCTCCGCGCGGGCGGCGGCGGCGCCCTCCCAGCCGTCGATGCGCACCCACTTGCCCGGCTCCAGGTCCTTGTAGTGCTCGAAGAAGTGGGAGATCTGGTCGAGGATCACCGGAGAGACATCCCCGGGCTCGTTGACGTTGTCGTACATGGGGGTGAGCTTCGAGATCGGCACCGCCAGCAGCTTGGCGTCCTCGCCGGACTCGTCGGTCATCTTCAGCACCCCCACCGGGCGGCACCGGACCACCGAGCCCGTGATCAACGGAAAGGGGGTGATCACCAGCACGTCCGCGGGATCGCCGTCCCCGCAGAGGGTATGCGGCACGTAGCCGTAGTTGCACGGGTAGTGCATGGCCGTGCCCATGAAGCGGTCGACGATCATCGCCCCGCTGTCCTTGTCCACCTCGTATTTCACCGGATCGGCGTGGGCCGGGATCTCGATGATGACGTTAATGTCCTCGGGGACGTTCTTGCCGGGGGCCACATTCTCGTAGGACATGACTCGCTCCTGATCAGTGAAGTGTCTCCATGCGCTCGCCGCGCAGTGGGCGGCGATTATAAAGCACATCGACGCCGGCTTCAGGTCTCCTTGGCGCCGGGCCGTACTGGGAGTATCCTTCGCCGCTTCGCGAGCCAGACTCAGGAACAAATCGACCATGCCCCAGGACGCGGTACGCAACAGCTACGCACGCTGCCTGCTCGCCGACGGCTTCATCGACCGGTTCTACGAGCACTTCATCGACAGCCACCCCTCGATCCGGCCGATGTTCCGGGACACCGACTTCACCATCCAGAACAACCTACTGCGCCAGGGGCTCGGCTTCGCCTTCGAGTACGCCCGCGGCAGCGACAGCGCCGAGCGCCACCTCCAGCGCATCCGCCGTACCCACAGCCGCGAGGGCCGCAACCCGGTCCCGCCGGAGCTCTACGGATACTGGATCGAGAGCATGATCGCCGCGGCCGCCGAATGCGATCCCCAGTGGGACGAGCACCTGGAGGCGGCCTGGCGCCGGATGCTCGAGCCAGCGGTGGAATACATCCGGCGCGGTTACTGAGCCGCGGGCCTACTCGGCGGCCCAGCGGGCCTCGAAGCCACGTACATCCACGTGGACGAACGCCCCGCGGTGCGAGCGCGGGCCGTAGATGCCGATGCCGCCGACGAAGCGCTGCGGCCGGGAGCGGCGCTGGACGCGCTCCACCAGCGCGGCCAGCCAGCGGGCATCGTCGGCATCGCTGACGCCGTCGCCGTTGAGGTCGTCCATGCGGCCATGGGGTGGCACCTCGTCGATGAAGATGTCCGCCGCCCCGCCCCAGACGTGGCGGCTGTACTCCACATTCCCGATGCGCTCGTTGTACCAGGGGGTGCGGAACCCGCTCATCACGGTAAGCGTCTCCACCGGCTGCCCTTGCGCGTGCAGCTCCTCCACGATGGCCTCCAGCAGAAGCAGCAGACGCGGTCGCAGGACCACGTAGCGCGGATCCCCACCGCCCTGCTTGGAAACGAACTGCCCCAGCCGGAAATGGGGGGACACCCGCACGTCCTCATTCTCTGCAGTGACCTCGACGAAGCCCGGCGGTGGCCGGTAAATGTCCAGACCCCGGAGAGGTTCGTCGGGGTAACGCCCCACCCGGTAGCCGTTCAGCCGGCCGTTCTCGCCGGCCTCCCGGGGGATCTTCACGAAGGCGTTCAGCGTCATGGTCTCGCCGGTGTCACGGCGGTGGACTCGCAGCGGGTAAAGACCCGGCTGGCGCGGCGCCTGCCAGGCCCACCGGTTGTGGCCGCGCTCGCGCAGCCGGCCGCCGTCACCCTCCACCGCGAAGCGCCCATCATGCCCCTCAGCCACGGCGAGGGAGACGGCCTCGCCTGGCTGCAAGTAGACACCGAGGACGGGATAGGGGTTGATGTCGTCGGCGACACGCAGCGAGAAGCTCAGGCGCTCGGTTGCGGCGCTGGCAACGACGGGCAGCAGGATCAGGGAAAGGCAAAGCAAAAGGCGGATGTGGCCGGCCACGGGCCGCCGGCTCAGGTAGCGGATACTCACAGATTCGGAACCTCGTTCGCCGGCTGCAGGGGGGTGTCCAACAGCGCCCCCACCAGCCGGGCGTCACGGCCGTAGATATCCGGCCGGAGATTGACCACGCCGTCGCTGCCGACCCAGGCGGTCAGGTACTGCAGGTGGACGGGAACGGCGCGCCCCAGCGGGACGGTACGCTCAGTGCCCTCATCGAGCGTGCGTTCGATGGCGTCCGCGTCCCAGCGCTCATCATCCAGTAAAAGCCGCGTCAACTCCAGCGGCCGCTCCACACGGATGCACCCGGAGCTGAAGGCGCGTTCTGCATGATTGAAGAGCGTGCGCGCCGGGGTGTCATGGAGATACACGGCGTGACGATTGGGAAACATGAACTTCACCCGTCCCAGGGCATTCTGCGGCCCGGGGCGCTGACGGAAGCGGTACGGGAAGCCGCGGGTCGGCACTTCCTGCCAGTCCACCGTATCCGGATCGATGACCTCCTCGTCCGCCCCCCAGCCCCGCAGCACCTGAAAACCCATGCGCTCGAGGTACTCCGGGTCCCGGCGGACCTCGGGCAGGATATCCCGCACGGAGAGGCTCTGCGGCACCTGCCAGGAGGGATTGAAGACCAGATAGGTCATACGCCCGGTGAACACGGGGGTCTGCCGGTAGTCCCGGCCGACGATGACCCGCTGGCGGCTGCGCACCTCCCCATCCTCCACGAGGACGAGCTCGAAGCCGGCGATATTCACGAACACGTAGCGCTCGCCGAGATCCCCGCTCAGCCAGCGCATCCGCTCCAGGTTGATGCGTATTTGCCGCACCCGGGCGTCCGCCGGGGTATTCAGCGCCTGTAGGGTCCGTGGCCCGATGATGCCGTCCGCCTCCAGGCCATGGCGGCGCTGGAAGCGCTCCACCGCTGCCACCAGCGCAGCGTCGTAGCGCCCCGGTTCGGAGCCGGCAGGCCCGACAGGCCCGTCCCCCGTCTGTGCCAGACGCTCCCGCAGCGCGCGCAGTCGCTGGGACTCATCACCGGGACGGAGCAGCGGCCCCTCAGGCACAGGCGTGAAACCACCGGCGTCCCGCATTGCCCGATAACGGGCCAGCGCACCCAGGAGGCGGCGATAGTAGCCGCTCTCGGGCGCCATCCCCAGGAGGCTGTCCGCGACGCGCCCGCGTCGCAATGCCTCCCCGAGGGCGGCGATGACCGATTCGGCGTCCGCACCCGGCCCCCGACGCACCGCCAGGGTCTCGCTATCAAGGCGGCCGGAACGGCTGTGCGTCGCGTACAAGAGGTAGCTGCCCGTGAGCAGCAGCTCCAGGTCCACCAGGGCGCCCGGCGCGGCGTCGCCGCTCTCGGCCTCGCCGAGCAGGCGCCGCAGGCGCGCCAGTGGGTAATCCGCGAGCACCAGCCCCTCCCGGCGGGCGCCGGTCAGGACGCGGAGCAGCCGCCGGCCCTCGGCCAGACCCTCCGGCGTAACCACCCAGGCGGGCCGGTAGGCGCGGTCGCGGTAGAAGGCGCTCAGCGCGTCGCGGGCGGGCACGGCATAGCCGTCAACCACCAGCGCGTCGGGCGCGGATACCTCCTCGATGCGGTGACGCAGGCGCTCCTGCAACGGCCCGGGGCCGGCAAAGGCCGGCGACGTGGCGATGAGGGTGGCCGTGAGACAGGCCAGCAGCAGCGCCGCCCGATGGTAGCCCAACCATTGGAACACGAGCATGGGACAAGGCCACCACGCCCGCGGCCGGCGGATCAAGCGCAACGATCAGCCGCCGAAGGGCGGCAGCCTCTTTTCGACCAGCTCGCCTCGAAGCCGTGCATACTCCGGCAGGCCGTTGCGATAGGGGGGATAGTCCTCGCCGGCGATCAGCGGGCGCAGGTAGCGGCGGCAGGCCTCGGTGATGTCGAAGCCGTCCTCGCTGATGTACTCCCGCGGCATATCGGCCTCCACATTGGCGACCTCGGCGAGTTGCGCCTCACCCACCTCCCAGCGGTAGGGCTCATCGGCCAGCCGCCGTATGGTGGGCATCACGCCGTTACGCCCAGCCAACGCCATCTCCACCGCGGCCCGGCCGAGGGCGTAGGCCTGCTCCACGTCGGTGGCGGAGGCGATGTGGCGGGCGGCACGCTGGAGGTAATCGGCCACGGCGTAGTGGTACTTGTAGCCGAGCTCGGAGCGGATCATATCCGCCACCACCGGGGCGACACCGCCGAGCTGGATGTGGCCGAAGGCGTCGCGGCTGCCCTGGTCGGCGAGGAAGGTGCCGTCGGCGCTGCGCGCGCCCTCCGAGACCACCACCACGCAATAGCCGTAGCGGTCCACGCTCTCCTGCACCCGGGCGAGGAAACGGGGGCGGTCGAAGGCCACCTCGGGGAGCAGGATGACGTGGGGCGGGTCGCCGTCCTGCTCGCGGGCGAGCCCCGCTGCCGCCGCGATCCAGCCGGCGTGCCGGCCCATGGTTTCGAGCACGAACACCTTGGTGGAGGTCTCCGCCATGGAGCGCACGTCCAGGCCCGCCTCCCGGGTGGAGACGGCGATGTACTTGGCCACGGAACCGAAGCCGGGACAGCTGTCCGTGCCGGGGAGGTCGTTGTCCACGGTCTTGGGGATGCCGATGCAGGTCACCGGGTGGCCCAGGCGCTCGCCGATCTGGGAGACCTTATGGGCGGTGTCCTGGGAATCGCCGCCGCCGTTGTAGAAGAAATACCCGATGTCATGGGCCTTGAAGATCTCGATGAGCCGCTCGTACTCCGCGCGACTCTCGTCCAGGCCCTTGAGCTTGTAGCGCGCGGAACCGAAGGCGCCGGCCGGAGTGTGGCGCAGCGCGGCGATGGTCTCCGCGCTCTCGCGGCCGGTGTCGATGAGCTCCTCGTGCAACGCGCCGAGGATGCCGGCACGGCCGGCGTAGACCGTGCCAATGGCCTCCGGATGGGCGCGGGCCGTCTGGATCACCCCACAGGCGGTGGCATTGATTACCGCGGTGACACCGCCCGACTGGGCGTAGAAGGCATTCCTGGCGCTCATGACAACTCGCTCCGTTTCTCGTTATCGCCGTTCGGGGACGTGACAGGCGGATTCTACTAAGGCCGCCCCCCGGCGACCACACGACCCGGGAATCAGCCGCCCGTCACCGCCGGCCAGAGGAAGATCAGGGCCAGACCGGCACCGACGAACAGCACCCGCAGCCCGACCGCACGTCGGGCGATCAGCCCGTGGCTGATCGCGACCAGGGCGAGCGCGATCCGCGCGAATGCGGCAACGGCGGCCAGGGGATCCTCGGCCAGGCCCAGCACCTCGGGGCTGGCCACCATGGCCAGGGGAATGACGTACAGCCCCAGGCCCAGAGCCATGGCCCGTACCGCCACCCGCAGCCAGTTCTCCCCGGCCATACCGGCGGCGATGAACACCCCGCCGCAGACCGGCGGGGTGATGGTGGACAGCAGCGCATACCAGAACACGAACAGGTGGGCGAGCAACGGCGCCACCCCCAGCTCCGTCAGCGCCGGCCCCGCCACCGAGACACAGATCACATAGGCGGCGGTGGTGGGCACCTCCATGCCCAGGGCCAGGCAGGCCAGGGCAGTGAGCAGCAGCGCCGGCCACAGGGTATCGCCGGACAGGGCCAGGATGGCCGAGGTGATCTTCACCCCGAGCCCGGTCATTCCCAGCACGCCGATCACCAGCGATGCGCAGAGGATGATCGAGCCGATCACCGCAACCTGGCGACCGGCGATGAGCAGCGCCGCGCCGAAACGGCGCAGGAACGCCGGCAGCGAGAAACGCAGGCGCGCGTCGAACAGCAGCAGCGCGGCGGCGGTGAAGATGGCGATGCTCGCGGCATACTGCGGCGTGACCCCGCCGTTGAAGATCCGCTCCAGCAACACCCCGAAGGGCAGGACGAAGAACAGCGCGGTGGTCAGCAGCGTCCGCCCCGCCGGGCGTTCGCTGGCGGCCAGGGGCCGGAGGTCGTGGCGGCTGGCGAAGGCGTTGATGCCGAACCACACGGTGGCGAAAAAAAGCAGCGCCGGCAGCACCGCCGCTGCCATGATCTCGGCGTAGGGGATGCCGGTGAGCTCGACCATGACAAACGCCCCCGCCCCCATCAGCGGCGGCATGATCTGGCCGCCGGAGGAGGCCACTGCCTCCACCGCGGCCGCGAGCGAGCGGGGGTAGCCCAGCCGGATCATCGACGGGATGGTGATGGAGCCGGTGGAGGCCACGTTGGCCGACGCGGAACCCGAGATGGAGCCGAGCAGCGCCGAGGAGATCACCGAGACCTTCGCCGCACCGCCGCGCAGCCGCCCGGCGACGGCACTCGCCAGGTTCATGAAGCCCTGTCCCGCCTCGCCGGCGTTGATCACCGCACCGAAGATCACGAAGATCGCCACGATGCCCACGCTCACACCGGTGAGCGAGCCCCAGAGCCCGCCCTCGGCGATGGTCAACGACCCCACCACGCTGCCCAGGGGCTGGCCCGGATGACCGTATTCCCCGGGGATGTGTTCGCCGAAGGCGGCATAGAGCAGCGCCGCCGCGGCCACCGCGGGCAACGGCCAGCCGATGGCCCGGCGCGCGGTCTCCAGGGCCAGTAACAGCAGGAACAGCCCCACCGCCATCTGGAACGGCCCCTCGATAAAGCCGTACTGGTCCGCAAGGGCCGGCTCATTGGCGGCGATATAGAGGCAGGCGGCCACGCCCGCCAGGGTAAGCACCCACCCGCTCCAGCGCTGCCACGGGCCGGCCGCCGCGTAGATCAGGATCCACGGCAGCACCAGGGCCATGTGGATGGGCCGGGCGATGAGCGCCGGGGCCAGCCCGTAGAAGATCAACCCCAGGTGGAAGGCCACGGAGATCGCACCCAGGGCCATCCACCCGCGCGGCTGCGCTTCGGGGGTATCCAAGGCGCCGCGTCAGCCGCTCAGCGAAGCCGCTCCGGCACCTCTATCCCCGCCTCGTCATAGTAGCGCAGCGCCCCCGGATGCAGCGTGCCGGCGATATTGCCGACCATCTCCGGGGTGACACCCGCCCACCAGGGGGACTCCTCGGCCATGGCCTCACGGCGCTCCCAGAAGCTGCGGGTGATGGTGTAGGCGGTCTGCTCATCCATGGCGGCGGTGGTATAGGCGATCACCGGCAGCGAGGTGGTCTCCACGTCGGCATCGATGCCCGCATAGGTACCGCCGGGGATGGTCTGATGGGCGGCGCCGGTGGCCTCGATCTCCTCGTCGCTGAGGGATACGAGGCTGATGTCCATGCTCGCCGCCGTCTCGATGACGTTGGGTGCGGGGAAGGTGCTCGCGGTAACGAACCCGTCGATCTGGCCGTTCTTCAGCGCATCCGGGCCGCTGCCGATGTCGGCGTCGGCGATGCGCACGTCATCGATGAGATCGAACAGCTCCAGATAGCGCCGGGCCTCCCGTGCACCGAAGCTGCCGCGGCCGATAAGGATATGCTTGCCCGCTAGGTCCTCCAGGCCAAGCAGGCCGCCATCTCCCGCCACCACCCAGTGCATGGTGAGCGCGGGGATGGGGAAAAGCCCACGGATCCCCTCGAAGGCCGATGTCGGCCGGCCCTCGAAGGGTGCCTCCGCCGCCATGGCCTTGTTCACCAGCGCCGGCGGCGTGGTGAACACGTAGTTGCCGCTGCGCTGCATCACCGCCATGACGTTCTGGACCGAGCCCTGGCTCTCCTCCAGGGTCACCACCACGTCGCCGTCGGTGCCGGCCTTGATCGCCTCCGAAAGCTCGACCCCCATCTGGTAATAGGCGGTGCCGGCGGCGGCGGACTTGTAGGTCACCCGTGTCTGCGCGGCCGCTGGTGCCACCAGGGTGGCGACGAGCGCGGCGGTGACGGTGGCCCAAATAGCGCGTCGAAGCATGCCCATGACTCTCTCCCCTCTCGCATCGCTTGATGGCCGCCGATTCTGCCCGCCGCCCCGGCACCGCTCAAGCCGGCGGCGGGCATGAATGCGGCACGCTAAGCGGTTACCATGCCCAGCGTCAGGGCTCCGCCCCTCAGGATCACGGAGAGCGAATGCCGCCGCTGCAACACATCGCCCGCATCGTCCTCGACATCTGCTTGCTGCGACGCGGCCCGCAGGACCTGCCGGCCTCCACCAGCCTGCTCGGCCTGGCCATCGCCGCCAGCGCCCTGGTCGGCTATCCCACGATGCGCGCGCTGCCGGAGGCGACGGGCACCCCGGGCATGGACGTCATCGTCGGCCTGGTGGTCACCTTCGCCTTTGCCTACGGGCTGCTGCAGGCCCACGGCCTGGGCAACCGCCTGGTGCAGACCGCTAGCGCGCTGTTCGCCACCGACGTCGTGATCTCCGCCATCGCCCTGGTGGTTCTCACCCTGGTCCCCGGCCAGGCACCGGTCGCCTCGCTGGCGCTGCTGGTGCTGGTGGTCTGGAACGTCGCCATCGTCGGCCACATCTTCCGTCACGCCCTGGACACCGGCATGAGCCTGGGGGTCGCCTGGGCCCTGGCCCTGATGATCGGTTCCGGCCTGCTCCTGGAGTGGCTCCATGCCTGAGCCGGATATCGACATACTGGGCATCTGCGGCACCTTCATGGGCGGCATCGCACTGCTGGCCCGGGAATCCGGCTTTCGCGTCAGCGGTGCCGACGCCGGCGTATACCCGCCCATGAGCACCATGCTCGCCGACGCCGGCATCGCCCTGCGCGAGGGCTGGGCCCCCGACGGCCTGCCCGCGGCCGGCGAGGTGGTGATCGGCAACGCCCTGTCCCGTGGCAACCCGGCGGTGGAGGCGGTGCTGGATGCCGGCCGCGACTACACCTCGGGGCCGGAGTGGCTGGCCCGCCAGGTGCTGCGCGGGCGCTGGGTCCTGGCAGTGGCCGGCACCCACGGCAAGACCACCACGGCAAGCCTGCTGGCCTGGATCCTGGAATACGCGGGCCTGGAACCGGGCTTCCTCATCGGCGGCGTGCCCGGCAACTTCGGCCGTTCCGCCCGCCTCGGCCGGGGCCCGTTCTTCGTCATCGAGGCCGACGAATACGACACCGCCTTCTTCGACAAGCGCAGCAAGTTCGTCCATTTCCGGCCGCGGACCCTGGTGCTCAATAACCTGGAGTACGACCACGCGGACATCTTCCCGGACCTGGCCGCCATCCAGCGCCAGTTCCATCATCTGATCCGCACCGTGCCGGGATCCGGTCGGATCCTGGTCAACGGTGACGACGAAGCCCTTGCCGGGACCCTGGCCATGGGCTGCTGGAGCGCTACGGAACGCCTGGGCGCCGGCGCCGGCAACGACTGGCAGCTGACCACCGACGGCGAGGGCTGGCGACTGGACGGCGATGAAGCGCTCCGCTTCGACGCCCCGCTACCGGGCACCCACAACGCCCGCAACGCCGCCGCCGCCCTGCTCGCCGCCCGCTACGCCGGTGTGCCACTGGCCCTCGGCGTGGAGGCCCTGGCCGGTTTCACCGGCGTACGCCGGCGGCTGGAGGTTCGAGGCGAGGCCGGCGGGGTGCGCGTCATCGACGACTTCGCCCATCACCCCACCGCCATCGCGGCGACCCTGGCGGCCCTGGGCCACGACCACCCCGGGAGGCTCCTGGCCGTGCTCGAGCCGCGCTCGAACACCATGCGCCTGGGCGTGCACCGGCAAACCCTCGCGGACAGCCTGGCCGCGGCGGACCAGGCGTTCGTGTTTATGCCTGCGGATCTGGGCTGGGACGTCGCCCGGACACTGGCGCCACTGGGGGAGCGGGCCCACTGCGCCGGCACGATCGACGAGCTGATCGCGGCGGTGGCCGCGGCGGCGCTGCCCGGCGACACGGTGGTAGTGATGAGCAACGGCGGCTTCGGCGGCATCCACGAGCGGCTGCTCCAAGCCCTGGCGTTGGAGGACACCCGCCCATGATCGACCACGCGGTCACCGTCGCCATCACCGGGGCCTCCGGGGGCATCTACGGGCTACGCCTGGTCCGGGCGCTGCTCGCGGCGGGGGAGCGGGTGTACCTCCTCATCTCGGAGGCCGGGCGCCTGGTACTCAAGATGGAGGAAGACCTGGCTCTGCCCGGCCGCAGCGCCGAGACCGCCGCCGCGCTCGCGGCCCACCTGGGCGTCAGCGCCGAGCACCTCACCGTGTTCAGTGCGAAACAGTGGACCGCGCCGGTGGCCTCCGGCTCCGGCGCCCCCCGCCGCATGGTCGTCTGCCCCTGCACCACGGGCAGCCTGGCACGCATCGCCGTCGGCACCAGCGATGGGCTCATCGAGCGCGCCGCCGACGTTGTCCTGAAGGAACGCGGCCGGCTGATCCTGGTGCCCCGGGAGACGCCGCTGTCCGAAATCCACCTGGAGAACATGCTGCGGCTCAGCCGCATGGGCGCGATAGTGCTACCGGCCAACCCCGGCTTCTACCACCGCCCGGCGGACATCGACGCCCTGGTGGACTTCGTGGTCGCACGCGTGCTCGACCAGCTCGGGGTGGACAACCACCTCGGCCCGCGCTGGGGTCAATCGAGTGAATGACGCTTGGGGAGCGGGGTTGGCGGACTTCGTCCGCCCTACCGACACCACCACCGATTGTAGGAGCCTGCCCGGCAGGCCAATGTTCGCGCGCGCGACGCGCTCCTACACGGATTCCGATAGCGGCGACGGGGTGGGTGGCGGGAAGGGAAGCCCGCCATCCCGGCGGATTACGGCCTGACGGCCTCCATCCGCCTTACCCTTGCGGCGGGGGACAGAGGCGGCCGGCGGCGCGGAGGGGACCCTCCGGCGGCGGCACGGGGGTGGCCGCTACGAACACCAGCGGCCAGCTCGGCAACAGGCGCTCGCGGAAGGCCCCGACCCGCCAGACGGGCGCGCTGCGACCGCGGGCGTCCCACCAGAAATAGACCAGTCGCCGCTCGCCCTCGCCGGTGACCCGCAACCACGCCCCCACCGGCCAGCGGCCGGCCCCGATGCGCGGCAGCACCGGCAAGCGGGCGGGATCCGGATCCGGGCTCAGCCAGCGCAGGGTGGACTGCAGGCGCCAGGCCGGCACCACCTGCCAGCCGCTCTCACGCAGGGCCGCCTGCAGGTCGGCGCGATCCCCCTGCCATACCCGGGTCAGCGGACGTACGCCGACAGGCCGGGCACAAACGGCCGCATCCTCCACCACGGGGCGGTCCTCGGCCACCGGATAGCGCGCCAGGGCCTCCGGGAAGCGGGCGACGGCGTTCAACGCCGCCCCGAGCAGCAGCGCGGGGATCGCGGCCAACAGGACGCGTCGCCGCAGGGGGAAGGGACAGCGGCCCGGGCCCAGCAGGGCAGGGATCGCGGCGCCCACGGCCCCCAGGGCAACCCCGGCGAGGACGTCCCGCGGCCAATGCACGCCCAGGCCGATGCGGGTCAGGGCGACCAGCCAGGCGGCAAGGCCCATCCCGAGATAGAGCCAGTGACGTGGTCGCCAGCCCGGGGGCGCCACCAGCACCGCGGTGGCGAGCACCAGCACGGTGATACCGAAGCTGTGGCCACTGGGGAAGGCATAGCCGAAGCCGTCCCCGGTGAGTGCGTTGGGCCGCGGCACCGCGAACCCGTACTTCATCGCATAGCCAATACCCACGGTGCCCGCGATCCCCGCCAGGTAGACGGCGGCGGTACGCCAGCGCCGCCCTGTGGCAAGCGCTGCTGCCGCCGCCACGGCGGCGAGTAGGACGGCCAGCGTGCCGCCGAGCTGGGTGGTCAACCAGAGCAGCCGGCGGGACGCGTCGGTGCGGTAGGTATCGGCTATCTCCACCACCACGCGCTCCCAGGGCGCCGGCACCGGCCAGATCCACACCGAGGCCACCACCGCCACCAGGGCCAGCGCGGCCGCCAGCCACAGCGCGCCGGCGGGATGGCGGAGCCCCCGAAAGGGCCGGGCCCGTTGGGAGCGCCCCACCATGCGGCTGACGCGCCGGCGCATCAGCGGGTGGAGCCAGCCGGGCAGGCGCCACAGCAGCCAACCCACTACCAGCGCCCCCACCACCAGGGTCGCGAGCCGTGTGGCGACGCTGCCGGCCACTGCCAGCGAGGCGCCGAAGACCACACCCGGGAGGAGATAGGCGGGGGCCCAGGCAAAGGCCGAACACACGTTCACCGCCATAAACCGCCAGGCCGGCATGTCCAGCATCCCCGCCACCGCCGGGGTGATACCACGCAACGGTCCGATGAAACGGCCAAGAAGCACGCTCTTGCCGCCATGGTCGGCGAAGAAGCGCATCCCCCGCTCGAGGAGCTGGGGATGGCGACGGAAGGGCCAGCGGCGGCGCAACGCCCCGCCGAAATGGGTGCCGAGCCAGAAGCTTGCCGTGTCACCGAGGATGGCCCCGGCCACGGCCCAGGCATACAGCGACCAGAACTCCAAATGGCCGGTGCCCACCAGGGCGCCCGCCACGAACATGGCGACGGCGCCCGGCACGAAGAAGCCGATCAGGGCCAGGGATTCGGCAAAGGCCACCGCCCCGAGCAGCGGGCCGGCCCAGTGGGCACGGCCGGCGAGCCAGGCGAGCAGCGGATCCAGCCACTCCATGATCAGGCCCGCCGGTGCCCGCCCGCCGGCCTAGAGTGCGGCAAAGGCGCGCTCCGCTACGTCCAGGGTATGGGCCAGTGCCACCTCGTCATGGGCGGTGGAGACAAAGGCGGCCTCGAACGCCGACGGCGCCAGGTACACCCCGCCATCGAGCATGGCGTGGAAGAAGCGCCGGAAGGCATCGGCGTCACAGGCGGCCACGTCCTCGAAGCCCTGCACCGCGCCGGCGTCCGTGAAGAACAGGCCCATCATGGTCCCCACCCGGTTGGTGGCGAACGGTACGCCGGCGGCACGGGCCCGCTCGGTGAGCCCCTCGGTGAGCCGCCGGGCATAGTCCGCCGCCGCCTCCCAGGCACCGTCGCGGGTGAGGACATCCAGGGTGGCGATGCCGGCGGCCATGGCCACCGGATTGCCGGAGAGCGTGCCCGCCTGGTAGACAGGGCCCTCGGGGGCGAGATGGGCCATGACCTCGCCCCGCCCGCCCACGGCGCCCACCGGCAGCCCGCCGCCGATGACCTTGCCCAGGCAGGTGAGGTCCGGGGTCACGGCGTAGTGGGCCTGGGCCCCGCCCGGGGCGACGCGGAAACCGGTCATCACCTCATCGAAGATGAGCAGCGCCCCGGCGTCGTCGCAGAGCCCGCGGAGGCCGTCGAGGAAGCCCGGCACCGGGGGGATACAGTTCATGTTGCCCGCCACCGGCTCCACGATCACCGCCGCGATGTCCTCGCCGTACCGCGCGAAGACCTCGCGGGCCGCCTCGATGTCGTTGTAGGGCACGGTCAGCGTCGCTGCCGCCACGCCCTCGGGCACGCCGGGGGAGCCGGGGATGCCCAGGGTCAGCACCCCGGAGCCCGCTTCCACCAGCAGCGGATCCACGTGGCCGTGGTAGTTGCCCCGGAATTTCAGGATCTTCTCGCGCCCCGTATAACCGCGGGCCAGGCGCAGGGCGCTCATGGTCGCCTCGGTGCCGGAGTTGACCAGGCGGATGCGCTCAATGGAGGGCACCAGGGCCTTCACCCGCTTGGCGAGCTCGGTCTCCGCCACCGTGGGGGCACCGAAGCTCAGCCCGCGGGCAGCGGCGGCCTGTACCGCATCCACCACCTCGGGGTGGGCATGGCCCACCGCGAGTGGGCCGTAGGAGAGGACGTAGTCCACGTAGCGGCGGCCGTCCTCGTCCTCGATCCACGCCCCCTCGCCGCGGCGCATGAACGGCGGGTCACCGCCAACCGAGCGGAAGGCGCGGACCGCGGAATTGACCCCGCCTACCAGGTGCTGGCGGGCCTCGGCGAAAAGCTCGGCGGATCGACTCATAGTCCCCATTCCCGATGCATGCTGTGATTGACGGTATCGGCAGAAACCACTTGGGTGCTCATACGCCGTGTGGCGGCGGCCACGTCATCCGCGTCGAACACGGCATTGATCACCGCCACGGCGTCCGCGCCGGCGGCGATCACCTCGGCGGCATTGTCCGCATTGATGCCGCCGATGCCCACCACCGGGATGGTGAGCCGGCGGCGCGCCTCGCGGAAGAGCTCCAACGGCGCCCGCGGGGCGTCCGGCTTGACCCGTGAGGGAAATACGCTCCCGAAGGCCACATAGCTCGCGCCCGCGGCCTCCGCCTCCAGGGCGCGGTCGAACTCGTTGTAGCAGGACACGCCGACTACCGCGCCGGCGCCGAGCACCCGCCGCGCCTCCGCCACGCCCCCGTCGTCCCTACCGATATGGACGCCGTCGGCGCCGGCCTCGGCAGCCAGCTCGAGGTCGTCGTTGACCACGAACGGCACGCCGGCATCCCGGCATTCCCGGGCGATGGCCGACGCCTCGCCGAGGCGCCGCTCACGGTCGTCCCCCTTATCCCGATATTGGACCACCCTGGCCCCGCCACGCAGCGCGGCGCCCACGGACTCCACGAGCCGGTCCGCCGGCTGCAGCGAGGCGTCGGTGATCACATACACTCCCCGGATCACCGGTGCACGCCCCATGATGATGCTTCCCCTGGCTGTCATTCAGCCATTCGAGTGTATAACCCAACTCGACGCACTGCGATCCCTTCCGCGGCCCCCGCGCAGGCGGTACCCTGACCGGCCGTCACCGGAGCGCCACGACACGGGGAAGCAACAGCGATGGAATACCGAGCCTTCATGTGCGTCGTCTGCGGATGGATCTACGAAGAGGAGCAGGGCCTGCCGGACGCGGGCATCCCCGCGGGGACGCGCTGGGAGGACATCCCGGAGGACTTCACCTGCCCGGAATGCGGGGCGGGCAAAGAGGACTTCGAGATGATCGAGATCTGAATCAGAGAAAGGCCAGGCCCACCAGGGCCGCCGCCAGCAGCACGAGCACCACCCAGCCGAGCCGGTAGAGCAGCCCGCCGCGACGATCCCCCGCTACGGACCGCATCTTCTCCGGTGGCGGGGGTGGGCTACCCGGCTCGCGGGCCTCGAACACGGAGGCATCCGCTTCGTCCTCACTCGCTTGCCGGACGGCTTGCTCGCGCCGGGCAACGCGCTGGTCTACGTGCAGCCCCTCCAGCAGGACCTCCGTCTCCTGGCGCGTCGTCTCCGAATCCGGCTCGTCCGGGACGGATTCGTCGTCCGTCCCCGCAGCTTCGCCTCGACAACGTTCCTCCAGCTTCTTGCGCCACTCCGGATCCAACGAGCGGTCGCCCTCCACCGCCGCGAACTCCTCGGCGAGGTCGTCGGAAACCCCCAGGGCGACCTGCCCCCAGCCCGCCCCCGGATCGACTTCCATCTCCGGGGCGTCCCAGCGCCGGGCCTCCGCCGCGGCCGCCTGCCGTTTTACCGTCGCCTCCAGGGCCTTACGACGCTGCTCCGATGCCTTGAGCCCGTGACGCAGCCGCGCCATCAGCTGACGCCAGCGCTCCTCGGTGGCGCGCTGATCGGCGAGGACCTGGTCATGGGTGCGTTGCTGCTCCCGACGGGCCGCCCGCTCGGCCTCCAGCTCGGTGTGCAGGGCCTCGATCTCCCCCTCCAGGCGCTCCAGCTCGGCGGATGTCGCCTCCGGGGCCTCGCCCTCGCGGTCCTCGGCGATCTGGGTACGAAGGTCCTCGTAGCGGCGCTGGGCCTGCTCCGCCTCCCGACGCACGGCATCCAGCTCCGCCGCCAGCCGCGCGGCCTCTTCCTCGGCGCGCTTGCGCCGCCCCGCGGCCTCCGCCTGACGGCGGATGACGTCCTCCTCGGCGCGCTGTCGGATGGTCTCCAGCTCGCCACGGTAGTAGGCCGCCACTTCCTCGGCCCGGGCCCGGGCCTCGGCGAGCTCCGCGCGCAGGCGACGGACCAGCTCCCCCTCGGCCTGCGCGGCGTTCCCCGACTCTTCCGTCATCCCTGTCCCCCTATGGCCGGATGCCCTCCCGACCGTTGCTCCCCCTCGCCCAGTCGCCCGACCCCGGTGTCGAGCCGACCATCGGGGTACAGGGTCAGCCACCGCCAGCCCGGCGGCCGCGCGTCCAGCGCGAATCGCTCGCTGCCCGGCATAAACTGCACGCAGGTGGCGGGCGCACCGAACAGGCCTATCCGCCCACTATAGCTGGCGAAGGCCTGATGCACATGGCCCCAGACCACCACCACGCGACGCTGGCTGTCGCGCAGGCACCGGAGCAGGCGCTCCCCATCGGCCAGCCCCATGGCATCAAGCCAGGGCGAACCCACCGCCACCGGCGGGTGATGGACCTGGACGAGCACCGGGCCCGTGCCCCCCGCCAGCCGAGACTCCAGGGCCGTCAGCCGGTCCTCGCCCAGCCAGCCATGGGGACCGTCCGGCGTGTGGGAGCTCAGCGACTCCACTTGCCAGGCCCCCACCCGGATGCTCTCCCGCCAGCACACCGGGGGGGCATCGAACACCGCGGCCATGGCCACCGGATCATCGTGGTTGCCCGGGATCACCAGCACCGGGACCCCGGCGTCCCGGAGATGCTCACGAAGCCGGCGATAGGCGGCCGGACTCCCATCCTCCGCCAGGTCCCCACTGACCAGAACAAGGTCCGGATCCGGCGTCTCCCGCACTGCCGCCGAGAGCACCGCCCGGGCCGTCTCTTCGGTATTCACGCCGTTGAATACGGCGCCGGCCGCGGCGAGCAGGTGCGTGTCGCTGATCTGGATGACCCGCAGCGGCTTGACGCCGCCGCCGGCCTCTGGTGTGTTAGCCGGCATCTTCGCCTCGTCGCAACAGAACCGGAGTATTCGCCCCGCCCATGAGCAATCGCACCATAGGCATCGATCCCAGGCTGCTGGATTACCTTATCAGCGAGGGCGTGCGCGAGAACGCGGTACAGCGCACGCTTCGCGAGGACACCGCCGGCATGCCCTACGCCGGCATGCAGATCGCCCCCGAGGAGGGCGCCCTGCTCGCTATGCTGGTGCGGCTAACTGGGGCGAGCCGGATCATCGAGGTCGGCACCTTCACCGGCTACAGCGCCCTGACCATGGCGCTGGCATTGCCGGAGCACGGCCGGCTGATTGCCTGCGACAACAACCGCGAATGGACGGACATGGCGCGCCGCTACTGGGAGGCGGCCGGCGTTGGCGAGCGCATCGAGCTGCGCCTGGGCGAGGCGCGGGACACCCTGGACGGCCTGCTCGAGGAGGGCGACGCCGGCGGCTTCGACCTGATGTTCATCGATGCCGATAAACAGGGCTACCCCGACTATTACGAACGGGGCCTGGCGCTGTTGCGCCCCGGCGGGTTAGTCGCCGTCGACAACACCCTGTGGCACGGCCGTGTGGTCGATCCCGATGCCCAGGACGAGGCCACCCAGGCCATACGCGCCTTCAACCACTCGCTGCGCGACGACGAGCGCGTCGACCTGTGCCTGGTCCCGGTGGCCGATGGCCTGACCCTGGCCCGGAAACGCTGATGGCCACCCTCCACACCCGGCTACTGCTGTCCACCACCCTCGCCGTTGCCCTGGCCGGCTGCGCCAGCAACCCAGCACCCGGGACCACCAGCACCTACGGCAAGGCGCGCAACGCCTGGCTCGAGGGCGACTACCAGCAGGCCTTCCCCGCCCTGCAACGGGCCGCGGAATCGGGCCAGGCCCGTGCCCAGTACGCCGTGGGCTATATGTACTACTACGGCCAGGGCGTGGGCCAGGATGACCGCCGGGCGATGCAGTGGATCCGCCGCGCCGCGGACGGCGGCGACCCCCGAGCCCGCGAGGCCATGGACCTCCTCGCCGGCAACGTCACCGCCGAGGACAGGGCCCGCGGCGGCCTCGCGGATCCGGAGCCCGAGGAGGCGGAGGGCGACGGCGGCGAGTAAGGCCCGCGGTCACGCCCTAGAACTCCAGGCGCAGCCCGAGGTGGACGGCGGAGTCGAAGGTCTCGGTGTCGTCCGTCCGCTCGTTGCCGATGCGTACGTTGCGGTAGCCGAGATAGGCGTGGGCGTTCTCCAGCACGGCGTACTCCGTGCGCACGGCGAGCTCGGTGTAGCGGTCGATGTCGCCGCCGGCGGTGACATCCGGGGCAAAATAGCCATGGCCCGCAAAGGCGAGGCGATTCCAGTCCGGGCTGGTCCAGTGAAAGCGCCCACCCAGCCCCAGCGCGGTGCCATCGGCATCGCCGCTGTCCAGGCGCGCGTGGAAGAGCTTGGCGCCGATGCCGACGTCCAGCGCACCCCGGCCGGGGGCGGCGTCGTTGACCATGAGCATGCCGGCCCCGAAGACATTACCGTCGTCCTGGTGGTGCAACCAATCGGCGCCCACCTCCAGGCCGCTGGCGCTGTCCACGGTGCTGCGGAAACCGGCGCGGGCGCTGTCATCGCTGATGTTGAGCTCCAGCGAGTCGGCACCGGCGGGGGCGGCCACCAGGATGCCGGCGAGGGTGAGGGTGCGGGCGAGGCCGTTCATTGCCTGTCTCCTACTGCGAGGGTTCACGATAGGCCCATCCTAGGCCGCGCGCAGGGCGCCGTCATCCGTTTCGGCGCAGCCGGAAGACCAGCTCATGAAGCGTCGTCATCCCGCGACGGCGGAAGCCCTCATGGCGCTCCAGCGTGTCCTCCCGTATCAGCCGTTCCACCTCGAAACCATCGGCGAACAGCGCCCGCACCTCCGGCTCGGGCACGGAGAACGGCGGGCCGCGCATCTCGGCCTGGTCATAGTCCATGGTGATCAGCAGGCCGTCGCTGCCGCCAGGCAGCAGGGTCGCCAGATGCCGGGCATAGGCCGGGCGCTGTTCCGGCGGCAACGCGATCAGCGCGGCCCGGTCGTAGATGGCGGCCACCCCGGGGAGGTCCTCCGGGGTCAGGTCGAAGAAGTCCCCCTCGTAGAGGCGCACCGGGCCGCTCTCCCAGAACGGGATGCGGCCGGGCTGCCGGCGGACCTGCCAGCCCTGCTCGGCGAAGAAGCGCTGGATGGCCCCGGGGGCGATCTCGATGCCCACCACCCGGTGGCCGCGGGCCGCCAGCCAGGCCATATCGAGACTGGCCCCGCACAAGGGCACAAAGACCGTACTGCCGTCGGGCAGGCCAAGCCCCGGCCAGTAGCGGCGCAACCAACGGTTGATATCGCGCTGGTGGAAGCCGATCTCACCGCGCTCCCAGCGCGCGTACCAGAACGCTGCATCCATGGTCCGATTCCCTCCCGGCAAAAGGCGCGGGTACGATAGCGCAATGGCATCCGCCCTGTCCCCGCCCCAACGCGCGGCCACCGCCATCGCCGGCGTCGCCCTGCCGCCGGCCCTGCTGCTCGCCGCCCTGGGCACCGCCTGGGGGCTGCTCTCGCTGATGGACTTCGCCTATCCGCTGCTCTACCACTGGCTCGACATCGGCGCCCATATCAACGAGTACGGCCCGCAGAACCGCTACCGCGAGGGCTTCCACACCCTCTCGGCCACCGAGCACCAGGCCCTGTTCGCGGAGATCGTCGCCGCCATCAACCGCGGTGGCGACGGCCTCGCCCTGCTGGACTACCGCCCCGCCCGCGCCGACGCACCGGTGCCCCTGCTCCGCACCCCGGAGATCGAGCACCTGCGGTTGGTGGCGGAATGGGTGGGCGTGCTCCGCCGCGCCGCCCTGGCCGGTGCCGTGATTGCCGCAGCCGCCATCGCTTGGCTCGCCCGCGTGCGCCAGGCGCCCAGCCCCCGGACCCTGCTGGCCTCCGTGGGCCTAATCGCGACGCTGGCCCTGGCGTTCACCGCCGCGGCCTTCGACGCCGATGGCTGGTTCGCCCGCTTCCATGACTGGGCCTTTCCCCCCGGCCACCAGTGGTTCTTCTACTACCAGGAGTCGCTGATGACCACGCTGATGAAGGCCCCGGACCTGTTCGGCCCGCTGGCGGCGATGCTCGGCGGGCTCACCGCCGCCCTCGCCGGCTCGACCCTCTGGCTCGTCCACCGTTTGCTGGCCCGGCGCCGGGCGGCATGGGATCATTGACGCGAGATGTCCCCGGCAACGAGAGGCCACGAACCCATGGAACCGGACGCGCTGGTCCCGGCGCTGGCGCAACGCCTCGGCCCCGAGGCGGTGATCACCGACGAGGCACGGCTGGCGCCCTACCTCGAGGAGCGGCGCGGCCTGTTCCATGGCCGCTGCCGCGCCGTCATCCGCCCCGCGAGCACGGAGGAGGTAGCGGAGAGCGTGCGACTGTGCGCGGCGGCCGGGATCAGCATCGTGCCCCAGGGCGGCAACACCGGCCACTGCGGGGGCGCCGCGCCGGATGCCGGCGGCGGTCAGGTGATTCTGTCACTGGAACGGCTGGACCGCATCCGCGCCGTCGACCCCGTGGGCCACACCCTGGTGGCCGAGGCCGGCTGCATCCTGGCCGATGTCCAGCGGGCGGCGGCGGAATCGGACCGGCTGTTCCCCCTGAGCTACGCCGCGGAGGGGCAGTGCCGCATCGGCGGCAATCTGGCCACCAACGCCGGCGGCATGAACGTGCTCCGCTACGGCAACGCCCGGGACCTGGTGCTCGGGGTGGAGGTGGTGCTCGCCGATGGCCGGATCTGGGACGGGCTGCGCGCCCTGCGCAAGGACAACAGCGGCTACGACCTCAAGGACCTCTTCATCGGTGCCGAGGGGACGCTCGGCATCATCACCGCCGCCGTGCTGCGCCTCTTCCCCCGGCCGCGCCACCATGCCACCGCCCTGGTGGGGCTCGATGGCCCGGAGACCACCCTCGAGTTGCTGGCGCTGCTGCGCGCCGAGACCGGGGACGCCCTCTCCGCCTTCGAGATCATGGCCCGGAGACCGGTAGAATTCGCCCTGCGCCACGGCGCCGGCTGCGTGGAGCCCTTCGAGCAACAATGGCCGTGGTACGTGCTGCTGGACGTTACCAGCTCCCGCCGGCGCGATGACCTGCCGGGGCTGCTGGAGGCGGCACTGGCGCGGAGCGCGGGCATCGCCCGGGATTATCGCGTCGCCGCCGAGGCCACCGACCGGGAACGGCTCTGGGCCCTGCGCAACGCCATCCCCGGTGCCCAGAAGCACGAAGGGGCGAGCATCAAGCACGACATCTCCGTGCCGCTGCCCGCCATCCCCGAATTCTTGGCGCGCGCCACCGCCGCGGTGGAGCGACGACTGCCGGGCGTGCGCCCCTGCCCCTTCGGCCATGTGGGCGACGGCAACATCCACTTCAACCTCAGCCAACCACCCGGTATGGACGCCGACGAATTCCTGGGGCGCTGGGACGAGTTCAACCGCCTGGTACATGACATCGTCGCGGAGTTGGACGGCTCCTTTGCCGCGGAACACGGCGTCGGCCAGCTCAAGCCGGCGGAGGTGGCCCGGCTGAAGTCACCGGTGGAGCAGGATCTCATGCGATGGATCAAGCGGGCGCTGGACCCGGAGGATCGGCTCAATCCCGGGAAGGTGGTCCCACCGGGGGACTGACCACCGACGCACACCCTAGGCGAACATTCGCGCGCAGGGCGCGCTCCTACGAGGGCGATGGCCACCACCGGGGATGTAGGAGCCTGCCCTGCAGGCGAACCTTCGCGCGCAGGGCGCGCTCCTACACGGGACATGACCACCGCCGGGGTGTAGGAGCCTGCCCCGCAGGCGAACCTTCGCGCGCACAGTGCTCCTACACTGCATGTTCACGGTCTATAGGTGCAGGCGAGAAAAAGGCGGGATCACGGGAGTCGCCGGCACCCGCCGGGGGCGGATGCCGGCATCGGCGCAGCCGACCTTACGAGGCCTCCACCCAGGCGGAGCACCAACCGTTGCGGTTGACCAGCTTGCCCGGGAAAGCACTGCACGGCCCCCACTCGGCACCGTCACGGTCGGTGAACAGCTGGCAGTTGGCGCAGTTGGCACCTTCCGTGCGCGCACCCCCCGCCTCGGCGGCGTCATGCACGTAGCTCAGCGCCTGGGCGGCGGGATCGTCCTCGGTCAGCTGGGGCATGTCGTCCTGGGCCTGGGCCTGACGACTCACCAGCGCGGCGCCCAGCGGCGCGGCGGCGACGCCGAGCAGCCCGGCACGGAGGAAACGACGACGGCTCTCGTCATGATGGCTCTGGGACATAGCAGTCTCCTTGCGTCTTGCGGGTATTCGCGGGCCGGTTCTCCGGCCTCTGCTTGCTCTCCGCCCCGTCCCCCGGTCGTTTCCGACCCCTGATTGGTTTCGTTGACTCTCCAGGGACTGCCACCGATGCGGCAGTGCGAAACGACCATGCTCAATGTAACGCGTCGCACCGCTTGGGTCACGTCCCACAGTCTTTTTAGGACAATGACTTGAAACACTAACACGAACGATTATTATTTACGTACGTAACGAGGAGAGAGCCCCATGAGCTATCGCATCGACGCCCACCTCAACGGGCACAACCCCCGCCTGGAGCTACGCGACGCCGACACCGACCGGGTGCGCCTGGTCTGGGAATATCCGCGGGAGGAGGCGGCCTCCGGCGTCAACGATCCGGACCCCCCCTGGCCCGGGAACTGGCCATCGAGGAGCTGTTCCGGCGGCTGTTTCTGCTGACCACCCGGGACCGATTGCGGGAGAAGTGAGGGAAGGGCCCGGGAGAAAGCGCCGGGGCCCGGGCGGAAGGCGCAGGCACCCGTAGGGCGGATGGAGGCCGTCAGGCCGCAATCCGCCACCCCCGGCGGTGCGGTGCCCGGCCCTACGCCGTCGCGCGGGTCAGGGAGGCGCCCGAGAGATTCCGCGCGAGGCGGATGGTGGCCTCGTGGGGGATCTTGCCGATGGGCGCCAGGCTCACGCCCACGGGGAGCTTCGGCGCCCGGCGGGCACAGTGGGCACTGATGGCGTCCCAGGCATAGCCGATCTGCTCCAGGGAACGCTCCATAACGCCCTCGTCGTCGCTGAGCAGCCACTCCTCCAGATCCGGGGAGATACTCACGCCGAGCCAATGCAGGAAGCGGATGTTCCGCGGCCCCTTCACGGGACAGAGGGTGAGCAGTAGCTCCGGCGGTACCTCCGGCAGGCCGTTATCGACCAGCGCGTCCACCAGATCGGTGAACTCCTCGGGATGGTAGATGATCTGGGTGGTGAAGAAATCCACCCCCGTCGCCATCTTGCGACGCATGCGATCCGCCTCGTTCCGGCGGGTGGGGATGCAGATATTGCCCACCCGAAGCCCGGGCGCGTTGATGGCCCCGCGGATCATCTCGTTGGCCTCCGGCACCGACGGCCCGGGATAGTCCACCCCACTCTTCTCGCCGCCCACCAGCACGAACTGGCGCACGCCGTATTCCTCCCAGGTCTCGCGGAACCAATCCGCCTGGGCCTGCCGGTCGAGATGCACCACCACGCGGTTGATCATGCTCTCCAGGCCGAGCTCGTCGCGGATCCGCCGCGCCAGCACCCGGGGCTCCACCCGGGGTTCGAAGGGCTTGCGCCGCTCGCCCTTGTCGCTCTTGCCGCTCTCCTCGCGGATCTCCGGGATATTGATCCCATCGAGCCCCACAGCCTCGTGGATGGCCGCGGCCTTCTCC
This sequence comes from Arhodomonas sp. SL1, assembly GCF_052060015.1. Classification (NCBI taxonomy): domain Bacteria; kingdom Pseudomonadati; phylum Pseudomonadota; class Gammaproteobacteria; order Chromatiales; family Ectothiorhodospiraceae; genus Arhodomonas; species Arhodomonas sp. SL1. The sequence continues at coordinate 52,942 of NZ_JBPODZ010000014.1, forward strand.
AGCGCCGCCGCGACGCCGCGCTCGCCGCTGCGCAGCTCCGGCGGCACCACTTCGAGATTCAACCCCGCGGGCCGGGCATTCGGGTTCTTCGGCTGCGTCACGCGTTTCCCCCCTGTATCCTTGGCTCCAGCGCGCACCGCGCCGGGAGCGATCAATGGTATGAATGAAACCGAACGGATGAGTTCATTGACGCAATCAGTCTCAAGCGGGAACGGCGCGAGGTCAAGGCACTCGTGAAGTTTATGAATGAATTGATACCAGAACCTGAATATCGCTCATACAAGAGGAGGCCTCACCCCATGCACCCCTTTCGTCTGCTCGCCCTACTCTCCCTGATCCTCCTCGTCGCCGGCTGCGCACAGAACCCGCAGAACCTGCGGCTCTCCGTGGAACCGCCGAAGCCTGTGGCCAGCGTCGCCGGTGGCCCGGGCGTTGCCCTGGAAACCGTGGACCGGCGGGAGGACAAGGCACTAGGGCGGCTCGAGAACCGGGACCAGCCAGCTGCCCCCATCACCTCCGCCCAGGACATGGCCTACGTGCTCAAGCTCGCCGCCGGCGAGACCCTGCAGCGCGCGGGCTTCAGCGCCGAGCTCTGGTCCGACAGCGCCTCGCCACGGCTGCTCATCGAAATCACCGAGCTCGAGCACGTCATCACCGCCGATATCCCGCGCAAGATGGAGACCCGCGTGACGCTGAACGCCCGCGCCTGGCGGGGCAACGAGCGAATCACCGCCAAGGCTTCCACCCGCCGGGACAGCCGCATCGCCAACGCACCGGGCAAGGAACGCAACGCCGCAGAGATCGAAAAGGCCCTGGCCGACGCCCTGCGCGAGCTCTTCGACCAGCGGCTAGTGGACTTCCTGGCCGGACGGGGCTAAATCAGCCGCGACTACGGAAGGCGACGCCCATGCCGCTGCTACGGCAGTGGGTGACCACTGCGGGGATGCGGCGGGGCATTGCCTGGCCGGCGACGGCGGAATAGAGCTGCACGTCGATATGCAGTCCGGGCAAGAGCATCACCGGCCCGGCCCGCAGCCCCAGGCCGGCACGGTTGACGTCACGGGTACGGTATTCGCCCACGAACCGCCCCCGAAGATAGACCGTCACCCGCATGTCCGCCGGCACCCGTCCCAGGCGGCGTCTCCGGCGCTCGGTCTCTCCCTTCATCCAGGCCTCCACAGGGGGTTGTTCGCGGGGCAGCCACGGCTAGCATAGCGCGCTGCTCCCGACCCGTAGCCGCCACAGGCCCGGACACCGCCGAGCGGCGCATTTCGGGGTATAGGAGGGGCATGAACTACTCCCGCCAAGCCTTTCAGGCTATGGCGCGAGTTTCGCGTCTCATTGGGCGTGCCGGCTCATCCGGGGGATGATTCGGTCTTACCGCCCTCCACGCATCGGCCGGTTCCCGACCGGATAACTGCTGCTCGGCCCAGCTCATCAGCACCCGGGCGGCGTTTTCGTCCCGCGAGCA
>NZ_JBPODZ010000015.1:0-50257 GCF_052060015.1 Arhodomonas sp. SL1
AAACCGGCAATTTCAGAAGGCCGCGAAATGCCGTAACCTACCCCACATCAGTGGGTTGCGAGTTTTTCAGCGCCGACGAGATAGTCCAATTGGGCCTGCGTTTCAATACCTTCGGCAAGCACATTCAAACCGAGACTATTGCCCATGTGGATGATCGCGATGGCAATAGCCCCGCTTTCCCGATCTTCGGGGAGCCCACGGATGAAGGACTGATCGATTTTCAAGCGGTGGAGGGGTAACTGCTTCAGGTAGCTCAGGCTCGAATAGCCGGTGCCGAAATCATCCAGCGCGATTTTTACGCCTAACTCGTTGAGCTCGCGCAGCTTCTGCTGCACCTCCTCCAGGTTGTACATGAACAAGCTCTCCGTGACCTCGAGCTCCAGGCCACCGGCCCGCAGACCGCTTCGCGACAAGGCCTCGACGACCCGATCGACAAAATCAGGCTGCTGAAATTGCCGCACTGACACATTCACCGCCACAGTCCCAGTGAACCATCCTGTCCCGAGCCATTCAGCGTGTTGTGTGCAGGCGGCCTCCAGTACCCAGGTACCGATTGGCACAATGAGGCCAGATTCCTCAGCGATCGGGATGAACTGCCCGGGCGGAATCAGCCCCCGCGTCGGGTGACGCCAACGAAGCAACGCCTCGACACCAACGATCGTCCCCGTTGCGAGGTCGAATTGCGGCTGATACACGAGGAAGAGTTCATCGCGTTGGACGGCATGGCGTAGATTGCCTTCGAGCTCCATGCGCTCGTGCGCCCTTGCATTCATCTCGTCCGAATAAAACTGATAATGATTGCGACCCTGCTCCTTCGCGACGTACATGGCCGCATCAGCGTTGCTGAGTAGCGCCGTCGCATCGCGGCCGTTGTCCGGAAAACAGGCGATGCCGATGCTGGCGCCCACAACGATCTCTGTGGCATCGATTGTCAGTGGAGAGCTCACCGCCTCCAGCAATTTCTCGGCGACACGTGCCGCATCCTGCGCTTCGCCAAGCTCCGGAAGGACAACGAGAAACTCGTCGCCGCCCTGACGGCTGACCATATCCGTGGCACGTACGCAATGCGTAAACCTCGTGGCCACGTCCCGCAGCACCTCATCGCCGATTCCATGCCCGAAGACATCGTTGACGTTCTTGAAGCGATCGAGATCGATGAACAATACGGCAAGCGGATTGCCCGAACGCTCCGCTTGAGCAAGAGCGACGACTAACCGATCGGTGAACAGGGAACGGTTTGGTAGACCGGTCAAGGCATCATGCTGGGCGATATAGTTGAGCTTCTCATCGGTGTTTTTTCGCTCGATCGCGGCACTCAGCGTATTGGCAAGGCCCTGTAGGAACCCGGCATCATCGGTGGAGAACTGACGTGATTCGCGGGCATAGGCACCTAAAACACCGAACGGCCGTTCAACGCTGCCGATGAGCACATCGATGCCGCTGACGATTTGATGCGTGGTCAACAGCTCCGATGGGGTAAATCGGGGCTCACTGCGGAAATCGTCCACGATCACGGGCTCTTCGGATTCAACGGCGTAGTCAAGCTGGGAGCCCGCCGATCGACTATGAACCTTCCGGCCCACGCAGCCCGCTTGCCAGCCAACCCCCGCTTCGAGAATAAACGCAGTGCTGCTCCGGTCCAGGAGGATGACTTTGCTGTATTGCACACCAAGGCCATCGCTTATGGCCGTTGCCGCCTCGGTGAAAACGTGATCGAGATCGCCCATGGAGAGCGCGAGGCGACCGATCCTCGCGACCAAGACTTGCTGATGCGCCCGGGAGCGCAGGGCCTGTTCGGCGCGCTTGCGTGCGGTTACATCCTGGACGGTGCCGGAGACCCCGACCACATTGCCTGCATCATCCTTCTTGGGCACGACGACCGCATGGATGTGCACGGTCTCGCCTCCCGGTCGTTGGGTTCGAAGCTCACATTCCTGCGTCTTCCCGGTCGCGATCAGGGTGTCGACCGTTTCCTTCAGTAGTGCGCTGCTCGCGGCATCGTACTGGGCGACATGTTCCTCGAAGTCACGGGGAGCTCCGAGCGCGCCGTCGCGCCCGAGAATCTCGAAAACCTGCGGTGACCAGTGAATGGTGCCGGAAGCGATAACGTACTCCCAGTCACCGATGTTTCCGATGTGTTGCGCTTCAGTAAGCCGTTCCTCGGTGCGCTTGAGGTCATCGATGTCGGTACAGGTACCGAACCACTTGACGATGTTGCCCGCCTCATCACGCAACGGCAGGGCCCGTCCGAGCATCCAGCGATAGACGCCATCCCAGCGGCGTAGCCGGTATTCGATCTCGTAGGGCTCACCGGTACGGGTCGCCTGCAGCCAGCGCTGCGCCGCGCGCTCACGATCTTCCGGGTGAAACGGCGGGTTCCAGCCGTGGCCCAGGCTCTCTTCCAGTGTCAGGCCGGTGTAGTCGAGCCAGTGCTGATTGAACTGGATGTGCCAGCCATCGGGGCGGGTGACCCACACGATTTGAGGCATTGTCTCGATGAGCGTCCGGAACTCGGCTTCCCGGCTGAGCAGTTCTTCCTCCGCGCGTTTGCGTTCGGTCACGTCGTGGGCGAGCACCAGCTCCGCGCTTCGGCCTTCGAAGGTCAGGACATGGGAGGTGATTTCCACATCCAGTACACGACCATCCCGCGTGTAGTGCCGCCAAATACCGGCATGGTCCAGTGGTTGCGGAAGGCTCTCGATGTTCTCAAGGAGTTTCGCCACGTCCTCAGACGGGCGAATATCCTTGATCGTCATCCGCAGGAACTCGTCCCGGCTATAGCCGTATTTCGCGATGGCGGCGTCGTTGACCGCAAGGAACGCGAGCGTCTCCACGTCGTAGACCCACATAGGGTGCGGGTTGACTTCAAATAGTTCGCGGTAACGCGTTTCGCTTTCCTGCAGCGCTGCCAGGTTGTCGTCGAGCACCCCCAGGGCATCCGTGATCTCCGCGATATTCGTGGTGGGCCGGCTCTCGGGGGTCAGCGTCAGTGCGGCGACCTCGCGCCCGATGCGTCGGCCCCCATGGCTGCCGGCAACCACGCTCGCCAACGTCGCCAAAGCAATGAGAACAGCGAACGCCACGCCCGTAGTGAACGTGGGTGCCGAAAAAGCCTGGCTCGGGACGTGCAACGTGACGGTCCACGGCGATTGCTCCGAATCGACAGGGAAACGTTTAACCGCCTCGTTCTGATGCTCGGTGTCGAGATGCTCCGGAATACGCCGGGCGATGGCGCTGCCCTGGCTATCAACCAGCGTCAACCCCCAACCATCGGGAATGGCCATGCGATCGAGGTTCCGTTGCAATTGCGTCGTTTCGACGGGGCTGAGCATCAGGTGGGTAACCTCGCCTTCGCGCAATCCGGGCACAACAATAGCGACGAGGTATCGATCGGCGATCGGGCCCATGAAACGATCCCCCACCGCAGGCCGTCCCGTGGCAACCGCTTCCGGCGCAGCGGCATGGCCCTCGGGACGCGGCAAGGGTGGCAAGGTCTCGCCGAAGGGCACACGGGTGTTGAACCGCATCATCCTGCGGCCGTCCACGTCCGCGAAGACGACATGGCTGTCGAAGCTCTCGCGGAATCCTTGTGCTTCGGCGTAAAGCTCGCGCCACCGGTTCGGGTCATCGGCCAATGGCGAGGCTGCCAGCACCTTTAGAGCGCGGATACGGGCGTCCAGGTAATTGTCGACACGGCCGGTGGCATTCTGTGCAAGGTTCTTTGCCTCTTGGCGCATCTGGCTTCGCTGATCGTCGACAGTGTCGTACGCAAACCAGGCGGCCAATCCGACCAGCGGCAGAATGCTGAGCCAAACCAGTCGGGTGATAAAACTGCGCAGTGGCCGTGAGGTCATTCGATATATCGCGGCTGGATCGCCATATCGCCGCGGGCGGCGTCGTAGGGCAGACATGCGGGCCTTATCGGTGGCCTTGGCAGGCGGTCTCGATGGCCGAGTCGAGTTAGCGCATACCCCTCGAAAATCGCACGGCCCTCCGCGTCGGCACTGCGGTTGTGCCGCTTCGCCCTTGCCTTCAGGGCATTATGCCCTGCCTCGGGGAGATTTCTGAAGGTTATCGTACCCCCGTATAGCCCCCGTGGTGTCTCCAAGTTACGCATCCTGAGGTCGTAAGGAAACAATCGGCCTCGAGGGTCATCGTCCCATCCGTTACCAGCGAAAGCCTCCCACCCTCGAGATCCGCCGCCTTGACGAAATCGGGACGATGTCGGGCGAGTGGAATCACCGGTGTCTCCGGGCCCCGTTCGGCGGACGTCAGGATGCCGGTAATCCCCTCGATCACCGGTGAGCAGGTGGCCTCATGGGACGTATGATCCAACGGGGCGCGTGCAACCACGCTACGCGTACAGCAGGTTCGGCGGCAGCCCCTGCTCAGAGGGTGATCACCTGGTCCGGCGGATTGCCCGACAGGGCGGAGTACAGGTCCGGGAAGCAGCCGATGGGGACGCCGGGCATCAGGCGGTCGGCGATCTCGCGCTCGTAGCAGCACTGGTCGCAGCCCATCAGCAGTATCCCTTGGTCCTCGGCGACCTTGCGCAACCGCTCGCCAATCGGATCGCCGTCGACGAGGACATAGTTGTTGTCCTCGAAGAAGAACATACCCACGACCTCGACCCCATGAGTGCCCTCCTCCAGCTGGGGAAGGATCATCTTGGCGAGCACATAGGAGACGTTGTGACGCTGGGTGGCAAAGATATAGGCAACCTTCACTGCAAACCCTCCTCGCTCGTTTGCGCTCTGTGCATGGCCGCCCGGTAGGCGGCCACCGCGATGGCGGCACGGTCCTGCAGGGCCGGCGGCACCCCCTGGACCCGCGTCATGAGCTCGCCGGCATCGGAGACGACCCCCTCACCGACAGGCTGCCCGATAGCGGTATCCACCAAGGCCTGGCAGTACGCGATCAGGGTGACGCAGGCGCTGCACTCGAAGCGCAAATCCCGGATACGCCCGCCCTCGATACCCGCGCTGAAACGCGCCTGCAGCCCGGAGGCGGCGCACACCGAGTCGCCAGTCAGCGCCAGCGCGGGCCGTCGGCGGGTCCGCAGCCCCCGCTCCAGGCAGTCGTGGGCCGACACCTTGGTCGGCGTCGCCCGGTTCGAAGGGCAGCATCCGATCAACGATATTTCCAGCGCAGCAGGTGACGCTCGAGCATCCCGGCCAGGGTGAACAGCACCATCACGAACACCAGCACCAGGAAGATCAGGCCGAAGGTGAGCGTCGCGTTGTAGGTACTCTGGGCGAAGGCCAGCAGATACCCCAGCCCGCGGCTCGAGGCCACGAACTCACCGACCACCGCACCGGTGAAGGCAAAGCCGACAGCGACCTTGAGGTTGCCCATGACCCATGCCACCACCGAGGGGACATAGACCTCGCGCAACAGCACCCACGGTCCGCCGCCGAGGGTCCGCACCCGTTCGACGAGCCGGGTGTCCACGTCACGGATGCCGTTGTAGACCGAGAAAAAGGTCAGCACGACGACGAGGATGAACGACAGCGCCACCTTGGAGGCGAGGCCCACGCCGAGCCAGATGATGAACAGCGGCGCGAGGATTACCCGGGGGATGGCGTTCAGCATCGCCATCACCGGCTCCAGTAGCTCGGCCACCGGACGCACCAGCGCCGCGACAAACCCCAGCAATGCCCCACCGAGCAGACCCAGGGCGAGCCCCATCAGGGCCGCGCCGAAGGTGGCCTCCAGGTGACTGTAGATATCGCCTTCGGCGAACAGCCCGCCGATGGCTGCGGCGATGGCCGTCGGTGGCGGGGCGTAGAAGGGATCGATCCAGCCCAAGCGGCTGACCATCTCCCACAGCCCGGCGATCAGCAGCAGTGCCGCCGCGCGGCGCAAGTACAACCCGTATCCTTTCCCACTCACTGATTCACCACCCGCAGTTCCGGTCGCTCGCGAACCTCCGGTGCCCGGACCTCGTCGGACAGGGCATTCCAGAGCTGGGCGGCGATGGCGGAGAAACCCGGCTGCTCCTTGACCCGCAGCAGGTCGCGGGGTCGCGGCAGATCCACCTCGTAGCGCCCCTTGACGTGCGCTCGCGGACCGTTGCCGAGGAGCACCACCCGATCGGAGAGCGCGACGGCCTCCTCCAGGTCATGGGTGACCAGCAGCACCGTGAGGTCCTCGCCCTCCACCCAACCCAACAGGTCCTCGGTGAGATAGTGGCGAACAATCGCGTCCAGGGAGGCGAACGGCTCGTCCATCAGCAGCAACTGCGGCCGGAGCGCGAGCACCTGGGCAATGGCCACGCGCTTGCGCTGGCCGCCGGAGAGCTCGCGCGGGTAGCGATCCTCCAACCCATCGAGCCCAACGGAGGCCAGCCATTGATCCGCCTTCGCCCGGGCCTTGGCCTTCGCGGTGCCCTGATTGCGAAGGCCAAGGGCCACGTTGTCCCTGGCCGTGCGCCAGGGCAGCAGCGCGTCGTCCTGAAACAGAAAGCCGATCTCGCGGCGATCCACGCCGAGCTCCACCCGACCCGCCGAGGCTCGCTGCAGCCCCATCACCGCGCGCAGCAACGTGCTCTTGCCGCTGCCCGAGGGTCCGATCAGGCTGACGAACTCCCCGCCGGCGACGTGTAGGTCGACGCCCTCGACCACCGGCTCGCCGCCGTAGCTCATCTGCAGGTTCGCGAGTGTCAGCATGACTCAGCCGACCACCTCCGGCGCGACGATCCGCTCGAGCTCCACGTCGCCGCCCCGCCCGCCGGCGGCCGCATGCACGTCGATGACCCGCTGCATGGCCTCCAGGTCCATGCTCACCTCGCGGGGATAGAGCGAGGCACGGTATCGCTCCAGGGTCCCGGCGAGCCGCTCCCGGTCCCCGCCGGTGATGATCTCCCGCGGAAGCGCCTCCACCAAGGTCTCCGGGGCCGACTCCTGGACATAGCGCAGCCCCTTGGCAAGCGCCCGGGCGAGCGCCTGGATCTCGGCACGACGCTCCTCGAGCTCCTCACGGCGAACCGCTACCCCCATGAACTCGTAGGGGCCGCCGAGGTAGGTGCGGACGTCCTCGATGTCCATGCCGTTGACGAGTACCCGTGCACCGCGCTCCTGGAGCAGCGACAGCGCCGGCTCCTGCACCATGCCGGCATCGAGCTGGCCAAGACGGATGGCGTCGTAGAGATTGGTACCCACCGTGGCGAACTGCACGGAATCCGGATCGACGCCCGCGCGGTCGAGCAGGTACACGAGGAAGGCGTGATCGGCGTTGCCCAGGGCGGAGACACCTACGGTGCGGCCGGCGAGCTTCTCGACCGCGTCGATCTCGCCGGAGAGCTCGGGGCTGGTTGCCAGGGCGAACAGCGGCAGCCGGCCGGTGGAGGCCACCCGCACGATCTCCGCGCCGCTGGCGTAAGCATTGAGCGCCGCGTCGAAGGAGGTGGCGGCGTAGTCGACGGCGCCGCCGTTCAAGGCCTGCAATGCCGCACTGCCGCCACGGGTATAGACGAGCTCGACATCGAAGCCCTCCTCGGCGAAGAAGCCCGCGGCCCGGGTCGCCTCGTACGGGACGACACACAGGAGCTGGCTGCAGAATGCCAGCCGGATGCGTTTCTGCTGGCCCCAGACCGGGCCGGCGATGCTCCCCAGGGCCGCGAGGCCGGCAACGCCGGCGGCACCACGCAGCAGCTCCCGCCGACTGACGCCTCGGCTGACGTGGAGGACATCCACCTCCCCCTTACCCAAGGGGCTCAGGTCATTGCAGCAATTAGACATGCCGCCCTCCCATACTGATCCGACGGTATCGGTAATCGTTTACGATAAGGGCGGTGAACCAATATCCAAAAGAATAGTAAACGCTACCGTTATAGCGCTCGCGCATGTGCAGGGCACATAGAACGCCACGGCAGTACAGGTAGGCTATCCTCGCTGAGGCGCTACCTACGGCGGGATCGCATCCGCCGAAGTGCGCGAAAAGGACACGTCATCGATGAATATGACACTCATGCTCGTCGGGGGTTTGCTCCTGCTCATCCTCGGTGCGGAATTCCTGGTCCGCGGCGCGGTGCGGCTGGCGTCGCGTGCCGGGGTATCACCGCTTCTCATCGGGCTTACCGTGGTCGGTTTCGGCACCTCGATGCCGGAGCTGGTGACCAGCGTCCAGGGCGCCCTCTCGGGCTCACCGGGCGTCGCGGTCGGCAACATCGTTGGCTCCAACCTGTTCAACCTGCTCGTCATTCTGGGAATGGCGGCACTCATTCACCCCCTCGCCGTGCCATCCCGCGCGTTGCAACGGGACGGCATCCTGGTGATCGCGACGGCCGCGCTGTTCGTAGGCTTTGGGTACTTCCAGGCGCTCGACCGGGCGGTTGGGACGGTGCTGCTCGGGCTGCTGCTGGCGTATCTGGTATTCGCCTGGAGACAGGAGCGCAAAGGCGGCACGCCGGCCACCGAGCACACAGCGCCGCTGGAGAAGGCCGCGGCACTGGAAGGCGTGGACCGCGCCGTGGCGCCGTCACAGCCCCCGACCGCGGGCACTTCGTGGATCACCGCGTTGCTCATGACGGCAGGCGGGCTGATCGCCCTGGTCATCGGCGCCCGCTTGTTCGTCGGCGGATCCATCGCCCTCGCCCACACCCTCGGGATCAGTGAGACGGTCATCGGGCTGACCATCGTCGCCGCCGGCACCTCCATGCCCGAGCTCGCCACCTCGGCCATGGCCGCCTTTCGGCGCCAGTACGACGTCGCCATCGGCAACGTCCTCGGCTCGAACATCTACAACATACTGGGCATCGGCGGCGTGACGGCATGGGTCGCACCCACCACGGTGCCGGAGACGATCGCGGTATTCGATGGGCCCGTCATGTTGGGCGTCTCGATCGTCGTCGCGTTGTTTCTCTGGAGCGGACACCGGCTGACCCGGGTCGAGGGCGGGCTCCTGGTGTTGGCGTATGTGCTCTACTTGTGGGTGATCTAAGGCCAGGGCAGCGCCCTGGGCTAGGATGGGGAGGGATAGCTGACAGCCTTGGGAGGGTCAAGAGCGGACATGCCTTTCGAGAGCTTATGGCCGGTGCTGCTCGGCAATCGCGTGGTCGCCTCCGTCGCCCTGGTGATTGCCCTGCTCGCGCTGCGCTACGTCCTCGCGCGTGTCATCCGCGGCAAGGAGGAGATCCTCTCCGGCGACCGCCGGGCCTGGCTGGCACGGGTGCGCAACCTCGCGGTGATCGTCGCGGCGATCGGCCTGGTACTGATCTGGCTGCCGGCGCTACACACGTTTGCGCTGTCCATCACGGCGTTCGCGGTAGCGCTGGTCATCGCCACCAAGGAGCTCATCCTCTGCCTCTCGGGCACCGTCCTGCGCACCCTGAACCGGCCCTTCGAGATCGGCGACTGGGTGGAGATCGGGGCCCTGCGCGGCGAGGTGATGGATACCAGCATCCTGGCCACCACGCTGCAGGAGATCGGCGGGCCCGTCGGCCATTACGAATACTCGGGCAAGACCATCACGGTACCCAACAGCATTTTCCTGACCACCCCGGTGCAGAACCAGAACTTCTTCCGTAAGTGGGTGTTTCTGCATGTAGAAACCGTCCTGGAGCCGGACGTGGACATGCTCGGGGCGTTTGAGGACATCGAGACCGCAGTCGAGCGTCTGTTCGAGCCCCACGCGGAACTGGCCCAGCGCTACACGCAGGTGATCCGCAGGCGCAGCGGCGTGGAGATCGCCGAGCCGCAACCGCGGGTCAAGCTCACCACCACCGAAATCGGCAAGCAGCGCATGGTGGTCACGCTCTTTTGCCCCACACCTGAGGCCTTTCAGATGGAACGCGCCGTCAGTGCCGTGGTGCTCGGCGAGTATTGGCGCAGGCGCAGTGGCGTAGACGCGGCATCCGCGCGCACGCCGCAGGGGAAGCGCTGAGCTCGATCGCCAACCCGTGGTCAGGGACTGGGCCCACACTTCCGGGGCGGTTCAGCTTGCTTGAACAGGCCTGGCATTGTCGAGATCCAATCGAGCTGAACAACTAGCGAAAGCGCGGCCGCTCAGGGCGATCGCCCGGGCTCGCCGCCAGCTTTCAAGGCCGACGCCAGACTCACCGCTGTGGGGATCGGAATCGCCCCCGAAAATCGCGGTCAACGAGGGATCACGTTCACAGATAAGGGCATTGCCACCCAAGAGCTGAAGCCCACGAAATCCGCAATGCGCAGTCCCAACTGACAAAACGCGCGCATTCGAGTCTCGGCGGCCTTTTGGGCGATCATCGATATGTTGTCTGGATAAGACAACATCCATACACGGGGTTGATTCTCTGCTCGAATGCGATCCCGGCGCCGGCGTGACTGTACTTCTTGGGGGACGCTAGCGGCTGACCGGCGACCGGAGCAGCCTTACTCAAGCACTCCACGGATCGATCAGCTCCAGACCACAATCCGCGAAGTCGCGAATGTTTCGCGTAGCGAGGGCCGCGCCCCTCGAGCGCGCGGTCGCCGCGATCATGGCGTCGAACTGGCTGATGGGACGACCACGCATGCGGCGGGCAGCGGCAATGTCCGCGTAGCTATCGGCCGCATCGGCGTCGAAGCTCAACACCTGGCCCGCGAAGTCCTCGTCGAGAATCGCCTCCAACGCCTCCATGAGGCGGTGGCGGCGTTGCCCCTCCGGTAGCAGGCGCACACCATAGAAGAGCTCACCCCGCGTCACGGTCGTGGTAAACAGCGAACGCCGGGGTTGTCGCTCCAGCCAGTCGACGACCTGATGCTCGGGGACCGGGCGCAGGACTTCGGAAAGCACGTTGGTATCAAGAACGATCAACGCCCCAGATCCTGTGGCTCGCGGATGGGTTCGCGCGGCGGCGCCTCCAACTCCACGCCACCCACCGGTGCGATCCGGGAGCGGATCGCCTCAACCAGCGAGCCACATCCCCCGTCCTCGCGCGAGAGCGCCGAGCGCAATATGTCACGCGCCTCGTCTTCCATGGATCGTCCGTGCTCGGCGGCGCGCACACGCAGCCGAGCCTTCAGGCGATCATCAATGTTGCGAATCGTCATCGTCGCCATGGGGTCGTTGCTCCACTGGCCTGCAATGACTGCATATTAGTCAATGACGGCTTCGCCAACAATACGCCCTGGAGGGCCCTCCTTCTCCCCAGCAGGCGATGATCTAGGGGGCGATCGCGAGCACGTGTAGCCGCTCCTGCCCGCCTTCGGAAAATTGGTGACGTTGCAGCCCGAGACGGACAGCACGTGGCCATAAATTCTTACGGCGATCCGGAAGCACGTCTGCTCCCAGCACCGGTTTGTTGACGGCAACGGCCGCGTGGCACGGATGATGTCCCACGCCATTTTGCTGGATCAATTAGATACTGGAGCGATTTGGTCCGCCTCGCGAGGCCTGGCCCGTCATGAGCGGGAGTACAAGGAAAAGCTCATGGCCTGCGACAGGCAGCGGCGCAACGACCTTGACGGCCGGGGCAACCTCAGTGAAGAGGCCTTGGCGGATTTCGCGGAGTTTTTCCTGCGGGTCTGCCTGGATCAGGTCGAGTTCATGGAAGCGCTTGTGCAACCCGACCGTCTGCGCGCGCGCCTACTGTTGTGGGCCGAAGAGGAAATACGCCGCGACGCGCTGCCCCCTAGAGCCGACCAAATCTTGGAGGCCCTTCTCTACCGGGGCGAGTTGCCGCGCGGCGACGTCGCAGGACTGCTTGGTGTCAGCGACCGTCATGCGCGCCGCATCACCGCTTCTCTCATTGAGCATGGAATTGTGAGCTCACCGAGCACGCGAGCGCCGCTGCGGCTCGCCTTCCCGGCACACCTTGCATCCCGGTTGATGCCTGGACTATTTCCCGAGCGTGTTGGCCGCTAACGCGCTGCCGACTCGGGCGGTACAGCATCTGCATCGATACAACAGTTGCGCCCCGCTTGCTTGGCTGCATAAAGCGCCGAATCGGCCCGTTCAATCACCACGGCGGCCGTATCACCTCCGCGCCAGGCCGCCGTGCCGGCTGAGATCGTCGTATCGCCCTCGGGGCCAAGGGTCGCTGCCTCCACCGCCCTGCGTATGCCTATTCCGGTGAACGTGACCGCTGATTCCGCTGTTCGTGACCGATGCGCGGCGCGGTGTGCGCTAGGCCGTGTTCATTTAGCGTGATCGGTCACGATCGACCGGAATACGCAATACCTGGCGCGGTTTGCGAACTTCGTCTTACACGCAGTCTCGCTATACATCTACGCGATAACACAAACCGTTGCCCCGGTTTCAGCTTCGTGCTACTTGTATAGTATGGCTGTGCAAAAGGTGAATAAATTAAACTGGCTGGAACGCAAGCTCCCTGAGGGTCTGCTGGTTGATGCGGCCTGGCTGGAGCGGCACGGCTATTCCCGGTCGCTTCGCAGCCAGTACGTGGCTGCCGGATGGCTGCAGCAACCTACCCGCGGCGTCTTTCGCCGCCCGCGCGGCACGCTGGGCTGGGAGCAGGTCGTGATTTCACTGCAATCGTTGCTGCACCGTCGGGTATCGGTTGGCGGGCGGACGGCCCTGGAACTCCAGGGGTATGCCCACTATCTCCCGCATTCCCGCCAGAAAGTCCATCTCTACACTGATGAGAAGCTTCCGGGCTGGCTGTTCAAGCTTCCCCTGAACGAAGCTTTCGTCTCGCATAACCGCAGCCGGTTCCTCCCGCCGGTGAGCGCGCCCCGGCGATCGGATGATGACTTTCCCGCGGAGGACAAACAGCTCCGGCAACAGGGAATCCGCGTGCAGCCTTGGGGGCATTGGGAATGGCCGCTGCTGATCTCCACACCGGAACGCGCACTGCTTGAGTGCCTGGACGAACTTCCGCAGGAGGAGAGCTTTCACGACGTCGACGTCCTGGTCGAAGGGCTAGTCGATCTCAGCCCGCGCCGGATGCAGCGCCTGCTTGAACAGGCCCATAGCATCAAGGTCAAACGTCTGTTCTTTTTCTTCGCCGAACGTCATTCCCATCGCTGGCTCGCGCACATCGCGATGGACCGGATCGACCTTGGCAAGGGCAAGCGCATGCTGGTCAAGGGGGGCAAGCTCGATCCAAAGTATCAAATCACGGTCCCTGCGGAGCTGCTCGATGCCGTTCAGTGAAACGTACCGCCGTCAGGTCGAGCTGCTGATCAGAACCCTGCCGCTTGTCGCCGAAGAAGAGTGCTTTGCACTCAAGGGCGGGACGGCGATCAATCTGTTCATCCGCAATCTGCCCCGTCTTTCGGTCGATATCGATCTGACATATCTCCCGATCGCCGACAGGCAGAGCTCGCTCGCGGCTATTGACGCCGCGCTGCGGCGCATCGCGGCGCGGGTCCAAAATGCCAATCCGCGCATAACCGTGACCGAAAGCGCACCGCGCTCCCAGTCCGCGATTAACAAGCTCGTGCTCCGCACGCCGGGCCGGGTTCAGATCAAGATAGAGGTGACGCCGGTTCTGCGCGGCTGCGTCTATCCGTCACAGAATATGGTCGTTTCCGAAACGGTCGAAGACCAGTTCGGGTTCGCCGAAATCAGCGTCTTGTCCTTCCCCGATCTCTATGCCGGAAAAATCACCGCCGCGCTCGACCGGCAGCATCCGCGCGATCTTTTCGACGTATATCACCTGCTGCGCAACGAAGGGATTACGCAGGAGCTGCGCGCGGCCCTTATTGTCTACCTCATCAGCCACGATCATCCGCCGCATGCGCTGTTATCGAACGCATGCCGGGACATCACCCATGACTTTACCCATAACTTCCAGGGAATGGCCGATGAAGACGTGGCCTCTGAGGTGCTGACGGAAACACATCGAGAGCTTGTGCGCGATATCGTCGGGAATATGCCTGATCACCACCGGCGCTTCCTGCTCTCTTTCTACCGGCGCGCCCCGGACTGGTCGTTACTCGGCATCGAAGGCCTCGACCGGCTTCCGGCGGTCCGGTGGCGGGAGTTCAATCTCGACAAAGCCGGAAAGGACACGCAGGCGGACATCGTTCGAAAGCTCGAGCAGGTCCTCGGCGCTACGGACACGTAAGGACGCGCAGCAGACGCCCGTTTCTTGCAGCGGTGATCTCCGGCGTGTGGCCCGTGCCGCCGACTTCTTGTGGGCTACGCCCCACCGTAGCCTGAACCCTTCCGCCGTGTTCACCGGCGGCCTTCCGCGTGTTAATGGCCAGCGCGTCGCCTGCCGCGGCGATAGTTACCGTCACCGCCGATGGCGATGACTACATGATCACGCCGCTGTTCGTCAGCGTCCTTAGGGTTCGCTCGCCAAGCCCTGTGGACAACGTGTGGATAAATGTCATCTGGGTAGATCAGCACCACCCCCCGCAAACCCTTCCTGCACGGCGTGCTCGGACCCAGAGCGACAGACATTCGGCCATCGCGAGTGGTACTCATAGTAGTGTCCCAAACCGGGACACCCTGATCACAATCAGTGAGCCAGATATTTCCGCGTAACGTGCCACTAAATAGCGCTTTCGTACGCTATATGCCCCATATATTCTTGTTTTCTCGGAGGAATCGATATTCAAGAGAGGTGGGATACTAGAATGTCAAGGTGGTGCTCAACCAGCTGAGCTACGCGCCTGTCTCGATCGGTGAGGGATTCTACAGCGTTCGTAGCAGGTGTCAACGCCAGCCCTAAGTTATTGCTTTTACCGGCTTCGTATCGGTCGCTGCATTCAGCATGCTCATCATCCTGAACACCAGAACTGCCAACACCCCCGAGGCCGCCAGATCGCTTGAGCCCAAACTGAGCCCCCTGGGGCCTGCCTGGGTGGAACCTAGCTACTCGGCAGCGATGCCTTCCATTCCGATTCGCCCAACCCCCAAAAGAGGCAACCATGAGCGGGCAACTGACAAGCTGCCCTACCCGCTGCTGTCCCCTCCCTATCAGTTCGGTACTCCCTACCTCCGCGACAGCCGCTGTCGCACGACCTGGCATCCTGTAGACGTAATCGAATGGAGACGAAAGCGGGGCCAGGCCATGATCGTGGGTGAGACGTTTTCCGGGTGCCTCATCGGCGGCGCCATCGGTGATGCGCTGGGGGCGCCAGTGGAGTTCCTCAGTGCCGACCAGATCAACGCCCGTTACGGCAGGGAGGGGGTCCGTGACTTCGAGCCCGCCTACGGGCGGAGCGGCGCCATCACCGACGACACCCAGATGACGCTGTTCACCGCCGACGGCCTCCTGCGCTGGACCCTCGCCCGCTACCGCGGCGCTCAGGACGCTCGGCCCGCCGATTACGTGGCCCGCGCCTATGGCCGCTGGCTCGCCACCCAGAACGGCGGACGCATTCCGGCCTGGGCGGCCGATGAGCCACCCGGCTGGCTGTACAGCCAAGACGCGCTCCACAGCCGCCGTGCCCCCGGCAACACCTGCCTGTCCGCGCTCAGGCAAATGGCACAAGCGAGCGACCGCGCCGACAACGACAGCAAGGGCTGTGGTGGGGTGATGCGGGTCGCCCCAGTCGGGTTGCTGGCGGCCACCCACGGCCCCGATGCCGCGCCCTTCGCCTTCGAACTGGGCTGTGAGGTGGCCGCCATCACCCACGGCCACATCAGCGGCCAGCTCCCGGCGGGGGTGCTGGCGGCGATGATCACCCGGCTGGTCCACGGCGACGACATGCTCGAGGCCTGGCGCGTGGCCCGAGGACTGCTGGTGGCCGAGCCGGGCCATGAGGAGACGCTGAGCCTGCTGGACCGGGCGGTGCGACTCGCCCGCCGCAATCCGGACCGCCGCAAGGCCCTGGTCACCCTCGGCGAGGGCTGGGTCGCGGAGGAGGCGCTGGCGATCGCGCTGTACTGCGCGCTCTCCCGGGATGACTTCGAGGCGGCGGTAACCCTCGCGGTCAGCCACGGCGGCGACAGCGACTCCACCGGCGCCATCTGCGGCAACCTGCGCGGCGCCGAGCGCGGCCGCCGCGGCATCCCGGATCACTGGTGGGGTGCTGAAAACCTGGAGCTGTGGACGACGCTGCTGATCACCGCCGTCGAGCTGCGCCGGCTCACCGGGCTCGACGACAGCGCCTATCAGGAGATCGCCGAGCTCTTTCCCCTGGAGTGATGGTTCTGCAATGCTGCGGCTGACAGGGAGCGGGAGGAAACCGATATGAAAAGGCATCTCAAAGTCCCGGCCGCGGGATCCGTCGCTGCCGTCACGTTGGCCCCGAGTTGGGTGTGGGCACAACAAGGCGCGGATGCGTACGGGCCTCGTTACGGCCCCCACATGATGGATTGGGGTGGAGGTTGGTTCGGCATGATCCTTGGGCCGCTCATGATGATCCTGGTGCTGGTGATCGTGGTCGCCGCGGCCGCCTTGCTGGTGCGTTGGCTCGGCGGACCCTGGCATGGGCCACAGCCACCGCAGCAAGGACAGCCAGGGCGCACGCCGCTCGATATCCTCAAGGAGCGCTATGCCCGAGGCGAGATCGACACGGAAGAGTTCCAGGAACGCCGCCGCGTGCTGGAAGAGTGACACACCGCGAGCACCGCACACCGGCATAGTCCCAACGGTAACTAGGCTGTTTGATGCCATGTCCGAGCTGTCCACTCGCCCCTACGAGCTGCGTGACCGGCCACGCAGCGGCACCGCCCCCGGCACGCTGGTGGCCCCACCCGGATCCCATGCACCCGTGATCAACGTCATGGCTTATGACGACGACCATCTGCTCGAGCACTGGGAGATCACCCTCGAGCAGCTCGAGGGTGATCGGGGGACACAAACTGCTGTGGGTGGATGTACGCGGACTTGGTGATGCCGCCATTATCGAACGCCTCGGCAGCCTGTTCGATCTCCACCCGCTCGCCTTGGAGGACGTGCTCAATACCCACCAACGACAACGACCGAAGGCGGAGAACTACGGGACAAACACCTCCGTCATCACGCGCCTACCCCACTGGGGCAACGAGACCCTGGAGCTCGAGCAGATCAGCCTGTTCCTTAGCGACGGGCTGGTCGTCTCCGTCCAGGAACACGCCATCGACTGCTTTGACCCGGGGCGTGCACGCATCCGCAAGAATGCCGGCAAGCGGGGGTGCCTGCTGCGCGCCGACTACCTGGCCTATGCCCTGCTCGACGCGGTGGTGGACAGCTACTTTCCACTGCTGGAGCAGTACGCCGAACGTATCGAAGACGTGGAGCAGGCCGCGCTGACGCATCCTGATCAGACAGGCGTACTCGAGATCCAGCGCCTTAAGCGCGAGCTGCTGCAAACGCGACGCGCCATCTGGCCGCAACGCGAGGTCTTCCGCATTCTGCGCGAGGGCGACGAGCGCATTGCCGGCGACACGGGGCTGTTCCTGCGCGACTGCGAGGATCAGTCCTCCAGATCATGGACCTGCTCGAGGTCTACGTTCTTCCGCCGCCGGGGCTGGCTCGGACCACGACCGTGATAGAGAGGCTGCACCCGACCGACGATCCGCAGAACAATCAACGCCCCAGATCGTGTGGCTCGCGGATGGGTTCGCGCGGCGGCGCCTCCAGCTCCACGCCCTGTTGACAGCTCACCGGCAGCCCTCTAGCTTCTCAGCAGGATAAGCTGGAACGTACACGACGAGGCAGCGGGGGTGCCCGGCCATTGCAGGGCGGGCTGAGAGAGTCCCTTGGAACCTGAACCGGTTCATACCGGCGTAGGGAGCTGTGGCCTACCCTTCATCCCGCCTTCGGCGGCGGCCCCGCCAGCCTCAACGCTTGGACATCGTACGGTCTGCCACTGCAACGTGGCCACACCGTCCACCGCGGAGGTGCATTCGACGTGAACGCGCAGCCCCCCTATGAGGCGGATACGCTCACGGTGACGGTCAACGGCGAACCACATCGCGTCTCCGGTGGGATATCCGTCGCCACCTTACTCGAAACGCTTTCCTATCCACGGCGCAACATTGCTGTTGCGGTCAACCGGCAGGTCGTCCCGCGCTCGGAGCACGGCGCTTATAGACTCGCCGATGGCGACGCGGTGGACGTAGTGCAAGCCGTCGGGGGCGGCTGAACCGCACAACACCGCAGATGGCACACTGAGGGGCATTTCTGCGATGCAAGATGATAACGACCGGCTGTTCCTCGCCGGACAGCATTACGACTCGCGCCTCCTGGTTGGCACGGGTCGATACCGTAGCCTCGAGGAGGCGCGCTGCGCGATCCTGGCGAGTGGGGCCGAGATCGTCACGGTCGCCATTCGACGGTTGTCGGACGCTCCCGAGGGCAGTGGGTTGCTACCCATGCTGCGCGAGCTCGGCTGCAGCGTACTGCCCAACACGGCAGCGTGCTTCACCGTCGAGGACGCGGTCTATACCTGCCAGCTCGCCCGCGAGCTCCTCGACGGGGAATCCCTGTGCAAGCTCGAGGTCTTCGGTGATGAGAGCCTCCATCCGGATGTACGAGCGACCCTGGAGGCCGCAGAACGCCTGGTGGGCGACGGCTTCCAGGTGATGGCCTATACCACCGACGACCCGCTGATCGCCAAGGAGCTCGAGTCTATAGGCTGCGCCGCGGTAATGCCCTTGGGCGCCCCGATTGGATCGGGGTTGGGGATACGCAACACACTGAATATTCGTCGGATCGCCGAGACAGTGGACGTCCCCGTGCTCGTGGACGCAGGGGTCGGCACCGCCTCCGACGCCGCCGTGGCCATGGAACTCGGTTGCGATGCCGTACTGCTGAACACCGCGATCGCGCACGCCCGGGACCCGGCGCGGATGGCCGATGCCATGCGCCACGCCGTGATTGGCGGACGCCAGGCCTGGTTGGCCGGCCGCATGGCCCCACGGGACTACGGTGTCCCGTCGTCACCCATGCAGGGGGTAGCTGGCACGGATGCCTGACAGACCCTGCAACCGACCGGACACGCCCTATCAGCACGTGCCCGGTAAACCCGGAGACCGGGCGTAGCGGGGCCTAACGGATCAGGCACCCGCCCAACTAGGCGTCCGGCTCCTCCGCTACGTCGGTGTACAGCACGGTTTCCAGCTCCCGCGCTGCGGAACGCAAATCGGGAACGAATTCGCGCAGGGTGTCGAGGCTGCGACGAAAGACCGGTGCGTGGATCGAGACGGCGACGACGGGGGGACCCGAAGTCGGCATCACGGGCACGGCCACGGCCACCATCTCCGAGAGGAACTCCTGGTCGTCGGTTCCGACCCGCGTACGCCGGATCTCGGCCAGCGCTGCCTCCAGGCGATCCGCGTCGGTGATGGTCTGGGGGGTCATGGGCTCGAGCACCTTGCTCTTGATGATCCGATCACGGACACGCTTGGGTTGCAGGGCGAGCAGGAGCTTGCCGGTTGCGGTGCAGTGCAACGGCACATGCGAACCGACGTCGAAGCGGATGCGCAGCGGCCACTGGGTGTCGACCCGATCGATATAGGTCAGTTGTCCCCCATCGAGAAGGACGATATTGCAGGCCTCCCCCACCTTTTCGGCGAGCCCGCGCAACACCGCATGGCGGGCTGCGTGCCCCGGTTGGCTCTGCAGCACTTCCAATGCAAGGCGCTGCAGTGCCGGGCCCGTGGCATAGCGACGGGCATCGGCTTCACGGATGAGGTGGCCGGTACTCTCGAGCAGGGTCACCAAACGATGCACCGTCGGTTTGGGTAACCCGACGGCGTCGGTGAGCTCCGGTAGCGAAAGGGGACGCCCGGCACCGGTGATAGTGTGCAGCACCTTCAACAGGCGCTCACCGGTGGAGCCCGTCGATCTCGTACGGCCCATAGAGTGTCGGTTCCCAACTCTTGTCTGGCGCGAGGCATGGCGTTGAGTATCCGCCGCGACATCGCCCGCGCGCGCATCGAGTGAAAGGTCCCCCAAAGAAACGCGGAGGCGGGCCGGACTACCGGCCCGCCTCCGCGCGATGCGCTGCCGGACAGCACCTTGCCGCCCTATTCGCGGGCTGCCGCCGCCTCACGGACCAAGTTGTTGTAAAGCGTGAGGTTGCGCGAGTGATAAGGATACACCATCTCCGCGAAATCCGCTTGAGACTGATACACCCGAGCAAAGAACTCACTATCGTCCAGATAATCCTGGATGATGGTGTTCTGGGCCTCGATGAACGCCGTGTAGTATTCCTCCGGTGTATCGCGGACCTGGATGCCCTCCTCCTGGTACTGCTGAACGGCCTGCGAGTTCTCGCGGAGATTGACGTGCTGGGTCTTGGCCACGGAGGCGAGGACCGCGGTCTCCACGATGGCCTTCAGGTCGTCGGGCAGGCTCTCCCAGAAATCCTTGTTGAACTGGAGCTCGCCAACATCCGTCTGCTGGTGCAGGCCCTGCAGATAGTAGTAGTCCCAGATGTTGTTGAGACCGAGGGCGCGGTCATCGGCCGGCCCGATCCACTCCGCTGCATCGATGGTCCCCCGCTCCGCGGAGGGCACGATCTCGCCGCCCGGCATGGCTACGGCCGGCACACCCATCTCGTTGTAGGTCCGCCCGGCGATCCCCGGCGGGGCCCGGTACTTCAGCTGGCGGAACTGCTCCATGCTCTCAAATGGCTGCGAGAACCAACCCAGCGGATCCGGCCCCATGGGCTGCAGCAAAAACGGTACCGTGTCGTACCCCATCACCTCCTCGGTGAGCTCGGTATACAGTTCCTGGCCTTCGCCCTCGTAATACCAGGACATCAGGGTCTGCTGATCCATACCCGTGCTCGCCGGAACATTGGAAAACAGCACATAGGCGGCGTGCTTGCCGGACCAGTAGTGGGGCCAGGCATAGCCGGCCTCCACCACGCCGTCACTGACCGCGTCGAGGATCTCGAATGCCTGCACCTCGGCACCGTCCGGCAGGACACGGGCCTGCAGGCGGCCGCCGGACATCCGCTCCAGGCGATCCGCAAAGTCCTCCACCAGACCGAAGTAGATACTGGAGTTTGGCACCGCGGTCTGAATGCTGAATTCGTAGACCTCTTCCTGGGCCTGCGCGCTACCGGCACCCACCACTGCCAACGTGGCCGCGGCCAGCCCGGACAGGGCCATGCGATACATTTGCCTTTTCATGTCTCTCTCCTCCACTCGCTCAGGAGACTCCCTGAATACGTTCGAATACCGTCTGTGATTGTGGATCGCGCCTCCTCCTTTACTGCGGAAACACACGAATCCCCCGATGCTCAATCAAGCACCGACGGCAGCCAGAGAATGATCTGCGGGAATGCAGCAAGCAGCAGCACGACGACCAGCTGGAGTAGCACGAACTGACTCATGCCCACATAGATGTCGCCCATCCGCCACTGCGGCACCACGCCCTTGAGGAAGTACGCCGACAGCGCCATTGGCGGCGTCAGCCACGACGTCTGCAGCGTTACCGCCACGAGCACGCTGAACCAAAGCGGATCGAAGCCCAGCTCCGCCACCGTCGGCAGGAAGATCGGTACGATCACCAGCACGATGGGGATCCACTCCAGCGGCGAACCGAGCACGAAGACGATGCCGAGCATGATGAGCAGCATCGCACTGGGGGCGAGATTCATCGCGAGCAACCACTCGGTGAGCAGATCGGCAGAGCCAAGGCGCGAGAAGATCGCGCCAAAGAAGTTGGCCGCCCCAAGCAGGAACATGATCATCGCCGAGTTCTGGAGGGTGCTGTAGACGCAGGTGCGCACCTTCTTCCAGGTCATTCGACGGTAGGCAAGCGCGAGAATGAAGGCAGCCAGTGCGCCCGTGGCAGCGGCATCCGTCGGTGTCGCGATGCCGGCGATGATCGCGCCGAGGGTACAGGCAATGATCACCGTGACCGGGATCACCCCGAGCAACAGCTCCTTGAGCTTCTCGCTAAGGGTGGTCTCGGCAAGCTCGGCGGAGAGGACCGGCGGGCCCAGCTCCGGATTGAAGTAACTCCGCAGCAGCGTATAGGCAATGTAGGTTCCGGCGAGCAGCAGCCCGGGGACGATAGCCGCCGTGAACAGCTCGCTCACCGGGACACCCACCACCGGGCCCATCACGATAAGCATGATGCTCGGGGGGATGAGAATGCCCAGCGTCCCCCCCGCCCCGATGGCCCCCGCAGAGAGGCGGTCGCTATAGCCGTTTTTCTGCATGATCGGCGCGGCCATGACGCCAAGCACCGTCACGGAAGCGCCCACGATGCCGGTCGCGGCGGCGAACACCGTCGCCACCAGCAACACCACCAGGTAGAGCGAACCGCGCAGGCCACCGAGCAGCAGCCGCAGTGCCCGAAAGACCCGATCCATAAGGCCGGATTGCTCGAGCACGTAGCCCATGAACAGGAACAACGGCACCGCCGCCAACGTGGTGTTGCGCATCAGCGCGAAGAACTGCGCCTGCATCAGCTTGAAGACGCGGTCCTCCATGCCGATGAAGCCGAACACCAGGCCGATGAAGATGAAGGTGAAGGCCATCGGGTAGCCGGTGAGGATGCCGATGAACAGCACCGCGAGGGAGACAAGACCAAGGATGGGCTCGCTCATCAGCCGAACTCCCGGAAGCGGCGGTTCGTAACGACGGAATAGAAGCTCTTGAGCAGCTCCGAGACACCCTGGATGAGCAACAGGACGCCGGTGACCGGCATGACCGTCTTCAGCGGGTAGATCACCGGCATCCAGGGGCTGGTAATGATGCGCTCGCCACGCATCCACGACACCGCAGCGTAGTCATAGGTGGCGATGGTGAAGAACAGGATCGCGGGAAAGAACAGCACGATCGTGAATGTGCCGTCGATCAGTCCCTGCGCCCGGGGCGAGAGGACGTTGAACAAGAAATCCGCCCGCACGTGGGCATCACGGCCGAGGGTATAGGCCGCACCGAGCATGAACATCGCCCCGTAGAGCATGTACGTGATGTCGTAGGCCCACATGGTCGGCCGGTTGAACCCGTAGCGGGCGACCACCTCGTAGACCAACGCGCCGATAAGCGGAACGATGAGCCACGCTGCCGCTTTACCCACCCAGTAGCCTGGCAGATCGAGCCAAGCGACCACGGTACGCAGGCGCCGCTCCCCCCCTTCTGTCAGCCCCATGACGCCGCTCCGTTCGGGACGCCACCAAGGCCATGGACGGAAGACACGCGCCCTAGCCGTCGGCTGGACCGCATGCGTAACTCTCCTCCTCGTCAACGGGCACTCGCATCGCTGCCGTATCCCCGATGCCTACTGCCACTGGTTCTTATATTGATATTTACTGTCTCAGTATGGAAGCTGTTAGACGACATGCAAGGGGGAAGACGATCCCACGCAGGGACAAGGGGACGGGCATCGCGGGCCGATAGCCCACGGCGGTCTGCCAGTCCGTGGCGCGACTGGCATCGGAGCACAGCATGAGCGCGAGCAAGTTCGATTACATCATCGTCGGTGCCGGATCCGCAGGCTGCGTGTTGGCCAACCGGCTGAGCGCGGACGGCCGGTATAGCGTGCTGGTGCTGGAGGCGGGCCCGCGGGACCGGTATCCATGGATCCACGTCCCAATCGGCTACGGAAAGACAATGTTTCACACCGGGATCAACTGGGGCTACTGGACTGAAGCGGACCCCGGCATCGCCGGCCGCTCGATGTACTGGCCCCGAGGCAAGGTGCTCGGTGGCTCGAGCTCAATCAACGGGCTCATCTATATCCGCGGCCAGCACGAGGACTTCAACGATTGGGTGAGACTGGGCAACGAGGGGTGGAGCTGGCAGGACGTGCTGCCCTACTTCCGCCGATCCGAGCGCCAGCAGCGCGGCGCCGACGACTACCACGGCGACGACGGTCCACTGTCGGTCTCCGATATCCCCGAGCGCAACGAGCTCTGCGACGCCTTCATTGCGGCCGGCCAGGAGATCGACATCCCCCGCAACGACGATTTCAATGGCGCCACCCAGGAGGGCGTGGGCTACTTCCAGCTCACCGTGCGCAATGGCCGCCGCTGCAGCGCGGCCGTGGCGTTCCTGCGACCCGCCATGGAGCGCCCGAATCTCCACGTGGAGACCGATGCGCTATGCGAGCGGGTGCTGCTCCAGGGGGGCCGCGCCGTGGGCGTGCGTTACCGTCAGGGTGGCCGTACGCTCGAGGCCCGGGCCGGCGGCGAGGTCATCATCGCGTCCGGCGCCATCAACTCACCACAGATCCTGGAGCTCTCCGGTATCGGCGACCCGGCGGTCCTCGGCGAACATGGCATCCCCGTTAACCATGCGCTGCCCGGTGTCGGCGGCAACCTCCAGGATCACCTTCAGGCCCGACTGATCCTCCGCTGCACCCGGGCCATCACCACCAACGACGATCTGCATAGCTTCGCGCGCCGCATGCGGATCGGATTGCGCTATCTGCTGCGCCGCCGTGGCCCCTTGGCTGTCGGCATCAACCAGGCCGGCGGCTTCGCCCGCAGTGACCCTGAGCTCCACCGGCCCGACATTCAATTCCATTTCGGCACGCTCAGCTCGGATGTTCCCGGCTCACCGGTACACCGGTTCCCGGGATTCACCGTCTCCACGTGTCAACTTCGCCCCACCAGCTCCGGCTCCGTCCACCTCCGCACCAACGACCCCGCCCAGTACCCGAGCATTCGGCCGAACTACCTCGCCACCGACGAGGACTGCCGGGTGATGGTAAACGGGGTCAAGCTGGCGCGCCGGCTCGTGGCGGCGGCATCCCTACGCCCCTACATCGCCGCGGAGTACTCCCCCGGCCCCGACGCGCAAAGCGATGACGCCCTGCTCGAGTTCGTGCGTCGCGACGCGACCACCATCTTCCATCCCGCGGGCACGTGCCGAATGGGAAACGACGGCGTAGCCGTCGTCGACCCACGCCTGCGGGTGCACGGCATCGAGGGTCTGCGCGTCGCGGACTGTTCGGTTATGCCAAAGCTGATCTCGGGGAATACCAATGCGGCAGCAATCATGATCGGTGAGAAGGCAGCCGACATGATCCTGGCGGATGCGCTGCGTGGTCACGGCAGTCACAACGCGGCGGCCTGAGCGAGCAAGGGGCTCGCCCATTCCGGCATGCTGGATTTTTCCATATTCCGAGATATTTCATCTCACTATTGATGATTTTTGTCACCTATGACATGGTACCTTTTCTCGAATACGTGCCATGCCTGTGTGTAGTTCAGGCAAGATAGATTGCGCCGCCCGCGATCCAGTATCCGCACTGCAAAAGAGGGGGAGGGAAAATGACGCGCATGACCTCAAGTGAGGCGTTCGTCGAGACGCTGGTTGCTCACGGAGTGGACGATGTGTTCGGCATCGTCGGCTCTGCGTTCATGGATGCACTGGATATCTTTGAGCCGGCGGGGATCCGTTTCATCCCCACCGTCCACGAGCAGGGTGCGGCACACATGGCGGATGGCTATTCCCGGGTGAGCGGGAAACATGGTGTGTGCATC
Source organism: Arhodomonas sp. SL1 (assembly GCF_052060015.1). Lineage (NCBI taxonomy): Bacteria > Pseudomonadati > Pseudomonadota > Gammaproteobacteria > Chromatiales > Ectothiorhodospiraceae > Arhodomonas > Arhodomonas sp. SL1. The sequence continues at coordinate 25,260 of NZ_JBPODZ010000015.1, forward strand.
GCCCAAAATGGCCCCGGGGTCACCAACTTTGTCACCGCCATCGCAGCGGCCTACTGGGCGCATTCGCCGGTAGTGGCCATCACCCCGGAGACCGGCTCCAACTCCATCGGCCTTGGCGGCTTCCAGGAGACCGAGCAGCTACCGATCTTCTCGAAGATCACCAAGTACCAGGGCCATGTCATGCGCCCGGACCGCATCGCCGAGTTCACCGGCCGCTGTTTCAACCGGGCCATTAACGAGCGCGGTCCGACCCAGTTGAACATCCCGCGGGATCACTTCTACGGCGAGGCCGACTACGCCATCCCCGGCCCGAAAGTGATCGAACGGGGGCCGGGCGGTGAGCAGAGCCTGGCCGAGGCGGCGGAGCTGCTCGCGCGTGCCGAGTTCCCGGTGATCATCTCCGGCGGCGGCGTCGTCATGGCCAACGGGGTGGACGCCACCGTGAAGCTCGCCGAGCGCCTTGGCGCCCCGGTGGTGAACTCCTACCTCCACAACGACTCCTTCCCCGCGTCCCACGAGCTGTGGGCCGGTCCGCTGGGCTATCAGGGCTCCAAGGCGGGGATGAAGCTGCTCAGCCAGGCGGACGTGGTGCTGGCCCTGGGTACCCGGCTCGGGCCGTTCGGCACCCTGCCGCAGCACGGTATCGACTACTGGCCGAAGCAGGCGAAGCTGATCCAGGTGGACTGTGACGAGCACATGCTGGGGCTCGTCAAGCCGACCGATGTGGATATCTTCGGCGATGCCCGCGCCGCCGCGGAGGCGTTGCTCAACCGCCTCGAGGGCCGCGAGCTCGTCGCCGACCGCAACCGCGACCAGCGCGCCCAGACCATCCGCGGCGAGAAGGACGCTTGGGAGACGGAGCTAGACGAGTGGACCCACGAGCGGGACGACTGGAGCCTCAAGATCGCCCAGGAAGAGGGTGGCGGCATGCATCCCCGCGAGGCCCTGCGCGCGCTGGAGAAGGCGATGCCGAAGGACGTCATGGTCTCCACCGACATCGGCAATATCTGCTCGGTGTCCAACTCGTACCTGCGCTTCGAGCGGCCGAACAGCTTCCTTGCCGCCATGAGCTTCGGCAACTGCGGCTATGCGCTACCGACGGTCATGGGCGCCAAGGTCGCCGAGCCGGACCGCCCGGCCGTGGCCTACGTGGGCGACGGCGCGTGGGGCATGAGCATGATGGAGACGCTGACCTGCGTGCGCGAGGGCATCGCGGTCACGCCGGTGGTCTTCAACAACCGCCAGTGGGGCGCCGAGAAGAAGAACCAGGTGGACTTCTATGGCACCCGCTTCGTCGGTTCCAACATCAAGCACACCAACTGGTCGGAGATCGCCAGATCCATGGGGGCTGAGGCCGTGCGCGTCGAACGCCCGGAGGAACTCGGCGAAGCCTTCGAAAAGGCCTGCGACGCGCAAAAGCAGGGTAAGACCACGGTGGTCGAAGTCATGGTCACCCGCGAGCTGGGCGACCCGTTCCGCCGCGACGCCCTGAAGAAACCGGTTCGCTACCTCGACAAGTACAAGGGCTATAGCGAATAGGCGTACCCTTCCTGCCGGAAGGGCGCCAGCTTTGCCTCCCCCGGCCCCTCGGTTCGCCGTCGGGCCGGGGTCCTGGTCAGTGAGGAACTGCCGGGGATGTCGAGGCGCCGCTGATACGCGGCCCAAGAACAACCGATCCCACAAGGCAGGCGACCTCTCCCCCGGCCGCTAGGCGCGAGTGAGGCGACAGTAGTGGATCTTGAGGTTGGGTTGCCCCGAGTAGGGATCCTCCCGTCCGGCGGTGAGGCGATTCACCGAACCCCAGCGGTGCCACGGCTGACCCTCTCCCCAGCCGATAGGCACGAACACGCTGTCAGCCCGGATGCCGCGGGTTACCCATGCACGCGCCTCCAAACGTCCCGCCGCCGTCTCGATTCGCACGCGCCCACCATCCACGACCCCGATCACTGCCGCCTTGTCCGGGTGGATTTGGCAGTACAGATCGGGCCACATCTCCTGGGCCTGCCAGAAGTAATGCGTCCAGGAGTGGAACTGCGGTGCCGGCGGGCGACCTGTGACCAGCTCGGTATCCAGGGGCCCTCCCTCGCCATCTGCCTCGCTTGTCGACGACTGACGCCGTAACGCAATGGCGTCGGGGCCTGGTTCGCGAGCGGAGATACCATCGCCTTGCCGGGTATCGGCATAGAAGGCAGGAAGGGCGGATAGGCCCCGTTCCAAGAATGCTTCCTCCTGCTCCTCGGTCCAGAATTCCAGGCGGCCACTCGATGTCGGAAAGCGCTTTCCGGTAGGCTGACCCGCTGCGGTCGTGCCCTCCAGGTAGAGCGTGCCGGCCTCCGGCGCTCCTTCTTCGCGTATAGGGGTGCGCAGCCAGCGATGCGGCTGGGCCCGCAGGCGGTCAATGGTTACGCCGTGGAGGTCGGGCGTCGCAAGACGGAAGAGGTCGTCCCAGAAAATCGCCGGATCCTTGAAGCGCTCTTGCAACACGTCCCCGTAACCCAGGCGCCGACCGAGCTCGACCCAGAACCAGTGATCGGAACGGGCTTCCCCGGGGGGCGGGATCATGGCGTCGTTCCACACGATCCGGCGATCCTCCGCGAGCCGGCTGATGCCCCCCTTTTCGATACCGCTTGCCGCCGGCAGGACGTAATCCGCCCACTCCGAGGTGGCGTTGCGGAAGAGCTCCACATGCACCACCAGATCCATGGCCTGTAGCGCGGCCCGGGTACGCGCCTCATTCGGCCACTGGCCTACCGGATTATTGCTCGTGATCAGGCCGCGCAATGGATACGGTTCACCCTCAAGCGCCGCCTCGGTCCAGCCGCCCACCGTGCGCCCCGCCGGCGGCCGGCGCGGTGTCGCACGGCGCTCGTCGGGCACCGGCATGGTGCCCCAGTCCGGCTCCGAGGCAACGTTATAGAACCCGCCACCGCGGCGCCCCCAATTGCCGGTCATCGCCGCAAGGAACATGAACACACGGTTGGTCTGGGTGCCGTTGCTGTGCTGGTTCACGCCGCGGCTGAGATAGAGCATGCAGCCATCCGCCGCGGCGATGGACTCCGCCAGCCAGCGAATGTCAGCGGCCTCGACCCCGGTGACTTGCGCCGCCCATTCCGGCGTGTAGGCTTCGCGGGTAATGAACTCCCGCCAGCGCTCCCATCCAAGCACCCAATTCCGGCAGAACTCCCGGTCGTAACCGCCGGTAGCGAAGAGGTGGTAGATCATGCCGAGGCCAAGCGCCATATCGGTTCCCGCCCGAATGGCGAGCCAGCGATCCGCCTTGCTGGCGGTGGCGGTGAGTCGCGGATCGACTACGACCATGCCCGCTCCGCGCTCGAGCCGCCAACCATTGACCAGGCCGAAATTCACCGGCCGCGTCTCCGCCTGGTTGTCGCCGATGTAGACGTGCAATCCGGCGCTGCCGATATCCTCCGGCGTGTAGATATTCGCCAGATTGGTCGAGCCCTGCACCATCTCCAGGGCCTGGACCTTGCTCTCGTCACATAACAGCTGCGTCGTCAACATGTTGGGCGTGCCCCAAAGCTGCTGGAACAGCCGTGCATAGCCCATAATGGTGAGAACGCCGGTACGGGTACCGAGATAGATGGCGAGGGCCTCCGGGCCATAGCACTCGCGCAAGCGCCGCAGCTGCGCGGCGATCTCGTCGAGCGCCTGCTCCCAGGGGATGGGCTCGAAACGGCCCTCGCCCCGGGCACCGATGCGCTTCAGCGGCCTTGTCAGGCGCTGATCGCTCGCATACATCTGCAACGACATCTGTGATTTCGGGCAGATGCGGCCACCGAAGAGGGGGTCTTCGTCGTTGCCGAGGATGCCCACCACCCGCTCGCCGCGCAGGTGGAACTTCACCGGGCAGCCATTGAAGCAGATGTGACAGCCACCGGGCTCGACGCGATCCGCACTGCGCTCGTCGCGGCTCACCCGGTACGGCGCAGCCGGCGTGACGTCGTCGAGCGGTGCGCGCCGCTCCGGGTCATCCTGGACCTGCGGGACCTTACGGCCGGCAATGGTGTCCGCGCCCGCCTCGCCGTTGCGCTCAATACGGTCGAGGATCACCGTGCCCGGCCCCTGCAGGAAGTGGTCGTGATCGCGAACCTTCCGGCCGGCATCCCGGGCACTGGCGAGCAGGTCATCGTGGCGGCCGAAGCTCAATGCCTCGGTGGGACAGACGCTCACACACGCCGGCCCCCCACCCTCGGCCCGACGCGGGGCACAGAGATCACACTTAACCGCGTGATGCTCCACCGGATCATAGCCCATGGCCCCATAGGGGCAGGCGGCAACGCACTCGCCGCAGCCGGTGCAGCGGGATTCATCCACCGTCACCACCCCGGTGTCGGGATCTTTTGACAGTGCCTTCGGGGCAACGGGGCAGGCGCGGAGACAGGCCGGGCGTTCGCACTGCTGGCAGGTAACGGTCAGGAAGTCGAGATTCGGCGCGTCCGGATCACCGAGCCATTGCACGCGGTTGCGGTACTCATGGGGCCCGAGGCCGTTGACCTGCTTGCAGGCCGCCTCGCAGCTCTTGCAGCCGATGCAGCGCTCCAGATCGATCATGAGGTTCAGCCGTGCCATACCCTTAACCTCCCCAGGCGGTCACATGCCACCACCCCACCGGCTCACCGCCGGCGACATAGCCCGCAAAGAACAGCACCAGCACGACATGCCCCAACACGCCGAGGACGAATAATACCGCGAGCGCGATGTGCGCTCGGCGCCAGAAGGCGAGCACCAGCCCGGCTTCGCGGCGTCCCACCAGGCGTGCCTCCCGGGCGGCCAGCCGGGCATAGCGCCAGGTCAGCCATGGATGACGCAGCAAATGGGTCAGGTTGGGCGAAAACAAGGCCTCATCGGCATCCGGATCGAGCGCCGTCAGCAATGCGCGCTTTGCCTCAATCACGGTGCGCAGGCGCTCCCGCAGGTCCCCATCCACCTCGCCGAAGCTGGTAATGCGACTGGCAAAGAGCGCGGCGATGCGGCGCGAGAGCAGGATGCGCGCGGCGAGTCCCTGGGCGAGAAGCGCGAGCAACGCGAGCCAGACCAGACCCGGCGGTGACAGCAGGTTGCCTGCCGTGGCGTGGGCGGTGACCAAGACGGCCCCGCCGGCGCTTGCGAGCACATGCGCGGAAAACCAGGCCGGGGCGCGCCATGCGCGCCCGGAGCGCTTGACCAGGCTGAACGCGACAGGGACGAACAGCAGCACCGTGCCCAGCGCCGCCAGCGACTGCCGCAGCGGTGTCCCGGGCGTGGCCCCGGGCAACAGCAGCCCGCTCAGCACCGCTGCCGCCAGTCCGACGACGAGCAGCAGGGTCACGGCACGCAGGGCCCGCGGGGGCAAATCCCGCCGTGGCGCAGCTGCCGCGTTTACCGCCCTGCCCCCCTGCGCGGCATGGAGATCCTGGCCCTGGCCTTCTGGCATTGACTCCTCACGGATTGGAGGTGAAACCCGGAGCGGGCATCGAGTGATGGCTCAAAAATAGTTCGTAGCTCCCGCGCACTCACAGCACCAGCACGACCCTGACATTGGTACCAGCCATCTCAATCCATGGTGCCAGGCGAGCCCACCTCGAGCTGCTCGAAGATCTTCATGTCCCTCTCTTTCCGCTCGGCTGCGACTCGGCAACCAAGGGCTCCGGCCCCGGCGCATCGGCGCATTCCAGGAATATTCGCCGCCGACAGGTGCGGCACACCTCCCCATCAAGCCGCTGGAATACGGCATGTATGGCGTCCTTGGGCGTGGTGAACAGGTTCCCCTCGCCGAGGGCCTCCAGATAGCCACCACGGCGCACGGTCTCGAGGGCCGGCGACTTCACACCGCAAAGGTAAAGACCGCCACCCTCCTCCCGTAGACGCTCGGCCTCCTCGGCCAGCATCTCCGCGCCGGCCACGTCGATGAAATTGATGGCGTTACCGATGATGAGCACATGTGGCCGGTGCCCCTCCGGGTCGTTCTTCAGCGTGGTCTGCACATGGTCCACGGCGCCAAAGAACAGCGAGCCGTCGATGCGCAGGATGCGCAGCTGCGGGCACTGCGAAAGGCCCCGCTTGGCGGCGTTGCGCAGCGGGCGGTCGGCGCGCCCCGCCATCGGCGCGAGGTCCACAAGCCGTGGCTTGGCGGTGCGCTGCAGATACAGCACCAGCGACAGCAGCACGCCGACGTAGATGGCGAACTCCAGCTCGAGCAGCAACGTCGATGCAAAAGTGACCCCCAGCACCACCGTCTCCCCGCGGCTCGCGCGCACGATCTTGCGGAGGTGCCGGAAGTCGATGAGATTCCACGCGATCAGCAGCACGATGCCGGCCATTGCCGGAAGCGGCAGATAGGCGGTCAGCCCCGGCGCGATCACCAGCACCAGCGCCAGCATCACCGAGGCGAACACCGCCGCGAGTGGCGTGCGCGCGCCGGCGTCGTAGTTGGCGCCGGTGCGGGTAAAGGACCCGGAGCCCGCATAGCACGAGAAGAAGCTGCCAACGATGTTGGACAGACCCTGGCCAATGAACTCCTGGTTCCCGTCGAGCTGCTGATGGGAGCGGATGGCCACCGCCCGGCCGATGGATACCGCCTCGATAAGCGCGATGATGGCCACCGCGAGGGCCCCCGGAGCGAGATCCCGCAATACCCCGAGCGAGAGCTCGGGCATGCTCGGCGACGGCAAACCGCCCGGCATGGCCCCCACCAAGGGCACCCCCCGATCGCCCCCGCCGATGGCGAGACAGACCAGGCTGCCCACCACCATGGCGATGAGCATGCCCGGCCAGCGCGGCCGCCAGGCCCGAATGCCCACGGCGGTGGCCAGCGTTACGGCACCGATAGCGATGGAATAGGCGTTGGCGCCGCCGGCCCCCATTGCGAGCGCCTGCACCGTGTGCAGGAACGACTCGCCGGCGGGCGCGTCGATACCGGTGAGGTGTCGCAACTGACTGGTGCCGATGAGGATCGCTGCGCCGGTCGTGAAACCGACCACTACCGTGTGCGATATGAAATTCACCAGCGTGCCCATGCGGGTGACGCCCAGGGCGAGCTGGATCGTGCCCACCATGAACGTGAGCGCGAGCACGTAGGGGATGAACTGCGGGCTCCCCGGCGCCACCACGCCACTGACCACGCTGTACACGACGATGGAGATGGCCGCGGTGGGTCCCGAGACCAGATGCAGTGAGGAGCCGAACAGACCGGCCACGATGGGCGTGATGATTGCGGTGTAGAGGCCGTACTGGGGAGGCAGTCCGGCGATCAACGCGTAGGCCACCCCTTGGGGCAGGACGATTATGGCGCCCGTCGCCCCGGCCACCAGGTCCGCTCGCAGGCTGCGCGGCCCCACCACCGGAAGCCACTGCAGAAACGGCAGCAGGCGCCGGGTCACCTCCATTTGCACGGAGTTCACGGCCCTGCCCCGGCACGGTCGATAGCGTTACGCATCGCTACACCCGCTGCTCGCCGTAGAACAGATTCACCACGTGCCGGGCCTCCGCGAAAAACAGCCAACGCTCGATGGCAAGGCCCACCAGCGCCACCGGCACCGCCAACAGCACCGGCACCACCTCCCCACCGCCGAGCAGGGTTGCCACAAGGACCAAGGGCAGTGCAAACCCGAGGGCCGCCGCGGCTAGGCGCAGCCAGCGCAACCGTTGGGCTGCCACCTGAAAGCGGAACTCCTTATCGAGAAACGTGTTCTCCGAGCTCTGGCCGGTGTGCAGCAGCCGTACCTGACCCTGGGTCATACCTGTGGCGGTGTTGATCGACGGCCCCTGGGGCGAGCCGATCCAGTAAAAGTACACGGTCTTGCCGAGGGCTGCCGCAGCGAGCAGCACCAGCGTCAGGGTGATCATGCTCTGCGAGGGCGCCTCGCCGCGCATCACCGCCTGCAGCGCCAGAAGCAGCAGGCTGCCGGAGGCGAAGGCGAGCAGCAGGTAGTTGGTGGGCACCAGCGGGCTGTGCCAGTTGGGGATGGCGCGCAGGGAGGCGTAGATCATTCCGGTGGCGAACACCGTGGCAAAGGCGAGCACCAGTGCCAGCGCCGCCGCAAGCCAGATGAGCGCCGTCGCTTCGCCAAACCACCAGGCGCCGCCGAGCCAGACCGCGACGCAGGGATAGAACAGCACCGAGAACACGGCCTCGCGGGACAGCCAGGAGGTACGGAAGCGGAAGAACGCCCGCCAGGCGTTCTTCGGGTTGGCCAGATGCAGGGTCGAGGCCATCAGTCCCGCGGTGGCGAGCACGGTACCGAGCACACCGGCCGCGAGACGCTCGCCACCGGTAATGGGCAGCAGCGAGGGCAGTAAGGCGGTGAGTGCGGCCAGCATCACCAGCCCGAAGCCGGCGCCGGACAACACCGTGAAGACGATCACCGATAGCGCGGGATGCATGCTCTCCTCCGCAGTGCGCGCCGGCCGCTGCTAGCCTCGCGGCCGGCAAGGGGACCTCGATCAGCGGGTGACCGTCTTGCTCACCCACTGCTTGAGCCGCTCCTGCAGGCCCATGGCCGGTGCCTCCGCCTGCTCGGCACGGGCCTTGTTGCGCGGCGGCAAGTAGTGGTTGACCGTGTTGTAGCCGAGCTCCGGCAGGGACTGCTGGCCGCCGCGATCGCGCACGAGGCGGCTGACCTTGGAGTCCGGGTCGTCGAAGTCGCCGAAGAAGCGGGCGTGGGTCGGGCAGGTGAGCACGCAGGCGGGCTGGCGCTCCTCCGGCGGCAGGGCCTCGTCGTAGATGCGATCCACGCAGAGGGTGCACTTCTTCATGGTGCCGGAGTCCTCGTCCAGCTCCCGGGCACCGTAGGGGCAGGCCCAGGCGCAGAGGTTGCAGCCCATGCACTTGTCCTGGTCCACCAGGACGATGCCGTCCTCTTCCCGTTTGTAGGACGCGCCGGTGGGGCAGACCGTCACGCACTCCGCGGTATCGCAGTGCATGCACGACATCGGGAAGTTTACGGTCTTGTTGTGCGGGTACTCGCCGACCTCGTAGCTGCGGATACGGTTGAAGGCCACGCCCGCCGGATCCTCGCCGTAGGGCATATAATCCGTCAGCGGGCCCAGCGTCCCCGAGCTGTTCCACTGTTTGCAGGCCACCGCACAGGCATGGCAGCCCACGCAGGTGTCCATATCGATGACCAGACCCAGTCGCATGCTACTTCCTCATCAGGATGTCGCTGAGGGTGCGGTGGATACGCACCGGCTCGTGGGTGTGATAGCGCAACTGCTCCGGGGCGGACGGTTGCCCGGGCAACGGCGGCGCAGCCTCGAACTGGGGCCAGGTCTCCCGCGCCTCTTCGGGAGTCGCCGGAGTGACCCGCACGCGCAGGTCGTACCAGGCGGCCTGGCCGGTGATTGGATCGGAGTTGCTGTGGCGCGGGGCCTGCTCGCGCTCCGGCAGCAGCTCGGAGATAAGGTGATTGAGTAGGAAGCCCTTGCGCGCCTCCGGCGCGCTCGGCGATAGCCCCCAGTTACCGCCCTGCTTGCCGACGGCGTTCCAGGTCCACACCGTGTCCGCCTGGCAACCCTCCATGAGCTGAACCTGGGCGCGCACGCGCCCGCTCCGCGACTCCACCCAGACCCAGTCGCCGTCGCCGATGCCCATCGCGGCGGCGCGCTGGCGGTTCATGTAGAGGAAGTTCTGGGCGGTGATCTGGCGCAGCCAGGCGTTCTGCGAGTCCCAGGAGTGGTACATGTGCATCGGCCGCTGGGTGACGGCATGCAGGGGGAAGCTGTCCTCGTCCACTTGGGCCTGCTCCAGGGGCTGGTAGTGCCCCGGCAGGGGGTCGAAGTAGCGCACCAAGCGCTCGCGGTCCGCCGGATCGCTCGGGCGCGGCCCGTCGTAGAGGCCCTGGCCGGCGAGGCGGAAGCGCTGCAATGGCTCCGAGTAGAGCTCCATGACGATGGGCTCGGCACTCGGATTGAAGCCGACGTCCCGCGCCCACTCCAGGTAGTCCCGGTTGGCGAAGCGGTAGAAGCGCATGTGCTCCGGCAGGTGATACTGGAAGAAGCCCTCGTTCTCGACGTAGCGCTCCCATTGGTCCGGGTTGGGTTCGCCGCGCAGGTGCGTCTCGCCGTCCTGGCCGCGCCAGCCGGCGAGGAAGCCGACGCCAGGCGCTTTTTCCCAGCGGGCGATGAAGTCCTTGTAGCCGTCGTACTTCGGTTGCCCGCCGTCGTCGACGAAGGCGGGGAGCTCGAGCCGGGTGGCGAGCTCAACCATCACCTCCTGCCAGGGGCGGACATTGCGATCGGGCTCGATCACCGGGGCGCGGATGGCATCGCAGGGCCCGTCCGGCTCGGAGATCGGCCGGTCCAGCAGGGAGATGCAGTCGTAGCGCTCCAGATAGGTGGTGTCCGGCAGGACCAGATCGGCGAAGTTCACCGTCTCCGAGTGGAAGGCGTCCACGACCACCAGGAACGGCAGCTTGTACTCGCCGTTGTCATCCTTCGCCTGCAGCAGCTCGCGGGTGCTGCCCGCGTTCATGCTGGAATTCCAGGCCATGTTGGCCATGAACAGGATCAGCGTGTCGATGGGGTAGGGGTCAGCGTTCACGGCATTGTTGATGACCATGTGCATCAGGCCGTGGTTCGCCAGCGGCGCCTCCCAGGAGTAGGCCTTGTCGATGCGCAGCGGCCGGCCCTCCGCGTCCACCACCAGATCCTCGGGGGCCGTGGGGAAACCGAGCGGCGGGCCGGAGAGTGGTGTATTCGGCGCGCTCCCCTTCGCTGGTTTGATCGCCGGCGGCGTCGGCCGCGGGAACGGCGGCTTGGCCCGGTGGCCGCCGGGCACGTCGATGGTGCCAAGCAACACCTGCAGCAAGTGGATCGCGCGGCAGCTCTGGAAACCGTTGGAATGCGCGGAGACCCCGCGCATGGCGTGCATGGACACCGGCCGGCCGACGAAGCGCTCGTGCTCGCGGCCGGCCCAGTCGGTCCAGGCGCAGGGGATCTCCACGGTCTCGTTGAAGGCCACATGCCCCATCTCCAGGGCCAGGCGCTCGATGGTCTCCGCCGGCACGCCGCAGGCCTCGGCCGCCTGCTCCGGCGCGTAGCGCTCGTCGAGGTAGCGCTCGGCGATCAACGTCATCGCCGTCTTGGTGCGGCGGCCATCGGGCAGCGTGTACTCGCCGAACAGCGCCCGGGTCGCGCCCGCCTCGGCACCGTTCACCGGGGCCTGCCGCTCGGGGTCCCAGGCCAGCGGATTGCCGTCGTCGTCGCGGGCAATCAGACCGTCATCCGACTGGCCAGGATTCTGGATCACAAGATAGGGCGCGTTGGTGTAGCGACCGACGAACTCCCAATCCACCAAGTCCCGCGCCAGCAGCACGTGACACATGGCCAGCGCCAGCATGGCGTCGGTACCCGGGCGGATCGGCACCCACTCGTCCGCCACCGCCTGGTAGCCGGTGCGCACCGGGTTGATGGCGACGAACTTGGCGCCGCGGCGCTTGAGCTTCTCGATGCCGAGCTTGATCGGGTTGGAGGCATGATCCTCGGCCACGCCCCAGAGGAGGAAATAGCGGGTGCGGTCCCAGTCCGGGTCGGCGAACTCCCAGAACGACTGGCCGATGGTGTAGAGCCCCGCCGCCGCCATGTTCACCGAGCAGAAGCCGCCGTGGGCGGCCCAGTTGAGGGTGCCGAACTGCTGCGCCCAGAGTCCGGTCAGCGCCTGCATCTGATCGCGCCCGGTGAAATACGCGAGCCGATTCGGATCGCTGGCGCGGATCTCGCGCAGGCGCTCGGTGAGCGTGTCCAGCGCCTCCTCCCAGGAGACCTCCACGAACTCCCCACTGCCGCGCTCGCTGCCGGGCTTGCGCATCAGCGGGTTGCGTAGCTTGGCCGGCGAGAACTGCTTCATGATGCCGGCGTTGCCCTTGGCACAAAGCACACCGCGGTTCACCGGGTGATTGGGGTTGCCGCGGATGTAGCGCGGCTGGCCGTTCTCCAGCGTCACCTCGATCCCGCAGCGGCAGGCGCACATATAGCAGGTGGTAAACCGGCGCTGCTGGTGGGCGTGGTCCTCGAAGCTCGGCAGCGCCGCCGCAACCTCCGGCGCGGAGATGGCCGAGCGACCGCTGGTTCCGCCGGTGGTCTCCTCAGTGAGCGCCCCCGTGCTCTGTGTTCGCTGCACCGTTCCTCCTCCAATGTTGCCGCAAGCGACCGCTGGAACGCCGGCGGCAACCACGCAGATATTCTTATAATGAAACCGTACGTCTCACAATATAATACGTTTGGGTTCAACGCACCCACGAAGGGCGGATGGGAATTTCGCGCACCATCGTTGATCAAGGACTATGACAACCCTCAGGCCGATGGCGACCACCCCTCGGTCGCAATGGCGACGCCTACCAGCGAGCGTGATCGACTCACAGGACCGTCAGCGACCGAGGGACACGGCATGCCCAGCTTGGCGCTGGCCCAATCGAAGCTGGTCCTCTGGCCCTAGCCCACACGCAAGGCAGGGCCCAAGCTGGGCGCTGCCGTTTAGCCCCGTTCCTCAATGGGGACGTAGGGACGAGGCTCCGGGCCATCATAGAGTGTCAGCGGACGGATCAGGATGTTCTGCTCCATCTGCTCCAGGATCTGCGCGGTCCAGCCCGGCACCCGCCCGATGGCGAACAAGGGCACGAAGAGATCGCGCGGTAGCCCATGCAAGTGATAGACGACGCCCGAATAGAAGTCGACATTGACGTTGACACCGTGCCGAGCATAGGGACGCATGGCCTCAACCACCGCCTCCAAGATCTGATACCAGTGCGGTTGTCCCATTTCCTCGGACACCCGCTTGACCCCCTCTCGCATATGGCAGGCCCGGGGGTCCTCTGCCCGGTAGACACGATGGCCGAAGCCCATCACCGGCTCCCGCGCCGCGCGCTTGCGCCGTACGTACTCGGCGGCATTCGCCGGATCGCCGATCTCCTCGGCCATGCGCATGACATCCTCGGCAGCACCCCCATGGGCGGGGCCCGACAGCGCCGCCACAGCGGCGGTCATTGCCGCGTGGGTATCCGCACGGGTACTGGTAACCACGCGGGCGGTGAAGGAGCTGGCATTGGAGCCATGCTCGGCGTGCAGGATGAGATCCGTATCGAGCAAGCGGGCCGCATCCGGGCTCGGGCGTTCGCCCTTGAGCTGGTAGAGCAGATTCGCCGCGTGACCGAGCTCCGGATCGGCAGCGACCGGCTCGAGGCCATTGCGGATACGCTCGTGGGCGGCAACGATGGCCGGGACCTGAGCCGTAAGGCGAACGCCTTTGCGCGCGACCGCCTCCGGCGAACCATCGGCTGCCTCCGGGTCGAAGGCCGAAAGCGCCGAGACAGCGGTGCGCAGCACTGCCATCGGATGGTCGCCAGCGAGCCCGCGGATGACCTCGAGGACGGCATCGGGCAGGACCCTGGCCTCACGCAGCGTGGCCTTCAATGTCTCCAGCTCAGCGCCTGTCGGCAGCTCGCCGTGCGCGAGGAGGTACGCCACCTCCTCGAATGTCGAGCGTTGCGCAAGCTCGTCGATCGAATAGCCGCGATACCACAGCCGGCCCGCACGGCCGTCAATGTCACAGATACGCGACCGGTCGAAATACACTTCCTTGAGCCCACGATGGATTCGCGGCGTCGATGTCTCACCCATTTCGAACCTCCCTACAGGCTGCCGGCGGGAGCACCCCGTCGCGGCAAGCCCCGTTACACTCGTTTGGAGAAGGCCTTATGACAGCGAGCGAACCCTCCACCACAATGCCCACGCTGGTGTTTCCCGAGACGGGTGACGAGCGCGTCCTCGCCGCCGCCCGTCAACTGGCCGACGAGGGCAGCGTCCGCCCCCTGCTGCTCGGCTCCGCCCATGAGATCGCCGATAGCTCTCGACGCTCCGGCATCTCCACCGAAGGGCTCACCACCATCGACCCCAACGACAGCCAGCGCCTCGCCCATTACGCGGAGCTCTGTTCCCAGCATCGCGAACGCCTTGATCCGGCGAAGGCGCGGCGGTTGCTGCGGCGCCCCCTGCCGTTCGCCGGCATGATGGTCGCCGCCGGTGACGCCGATGGGATGGTGGCCGGAGCCGAGAACCCCACTCGCCGGGTGATTGAGGCGGGCATGCTCACCGTGGGCCTGGCGCCGGGCATCGATATCCCCTCCAGTTTCTTCCTGATGCGCACGCGGGCCACCACTACGGTGCCCGCCCGGGAGCTTTTGTTCGCCGACTGTGCCGTCAATATAGCCCCGGACGCCGACGCGCTCGCCGCCATCGCGCTTGCCTCCGCCCGCAGCGCTGCCCGGCTGCTGCGAGAACCCCCACGCGTCGCCCTTCTCTCGTTCTCGACCCATGGGAGTAACCAACACGCGGAAATCGAGCGCGTCCACGGGGCCCTGTCGATCGCGCGCGAGCAGGCACCGGAGCTCGCCATCGACGGGGAGCTGCAGGCCGACGCGGCGCTTGTCGAGGCGATCGCCAGGCGCAAGGTGCCTGCCGATAGCCCGGTCGCCGGGCACGCCAACGTACTGATATTCCCGGACCTGGATGCCGGCAACATCGCCTACAAGCTGGTCCAACACCTCGGTGGTGCCCACGCGACGGGACCCATCCTGCAGGGATTCGCGCGCCCGATCGCGGACCTCTCCCGAGGCGCCGACGTAGAGGAGATTGTGGCCACTGCCCGCATTGCGGCCGCTCTGGCGGCCACCGGGGACGATTCCGGCTAATGGCCCCAACCCAGCGCCGGGCGCTCGCCGTGAACTCGCGGTTGCCAGCATGACCGCCCCATAGGCCGAGGAAACGTTGTGACCACGCTAGGAAGCATGGGCACGACTGGCTAGTGCCAGTTGCGCTTCACTGCTGGGACCAGCAATCCCTCGGCGCCTGCCTGCCCGGCGGTGGAGCGCCGGGCGGTCCAACGGCGAAGGGCACCGGCATTGGGCCCTCGCCGTGGGCTCAACCACGCCCCTTTCCGTGTCCGAATGGGAAGTGGCTCCGCCGCAACCCTACCTAGTGCAACGACTCCGTCAGCCCGATATTTCCGCCCATCTGGCACAACTGGCCCTATCGTCTTCAAGCAACTGGGTCTATATAGGTCAGGCAGGCAGGCTTAGCGTCCGTAGCAAACAGACGTCGTAAAGACGCAGCAGCACCCCGGCTGCACCACCGGTTCGCGGCAAAGGCCTGCGTGGAGACCGATATGCAAACGGGAATGACGGGGAGGTGCCGGCCCTGATGGTGGCTTGGAGATGGTTCGAGAGATCGATTGACTTCATTGCCGAAGTCATGGGCGTCATCGGCTGGCTTCTCTTGCTGTACTGCATGGTGCTGGGCGTGACGGACGTGTTCCTTCGCTATGTGATGAACGCCGCGTCCATGTGGATCAGCACCACGATCCAGGCAGCAATGGTCCTGCTCGCCTGCGTCGGCGGGATCTACGCGCTCAAGCACGACACCTTCGTGCGGCTGGATGTCTTCTACGCAGCGCTTTCCCGCCGCACACAGGCGGTCCTCGACCTAGCCACCTCTGGGCTTACGCTCCTGTTCCTGGGCGCGCTGATCTGGAAGGGCTGGGACGCCGCCATGTTGTCGGTGAAGCTCGACCAGCACACACCGACCGCCATAGCGATCCCCATTTACCCGATCAAAATCTTCATTCCTGTCACCGCGGCCATTGTGCTTCTTTTGGTAATCAAGCAGCTCGGAAATGATGTCCTGGTCATCACCGGCAAGCGACATGCGGACACGCAGCGGTGATCCGGGCCGAAGCCCTGTGCCCCGCGACGGGTCACCACCAACGAAACAAACCAATGATCGGATGAACCGACAGCAGTAGCTCGCAAGCCAACGCGAGTAATCAACGAGGAGGAGAAGAGCCATGCGTAAACGAGCCAGAATCACCGGTGCCACCGTTGCCAGCGTAACCGCCCTGGGCCTGAGCGCGTCCATCGCTTCAGCCCAGGACGGCCCGCCCGATGAGGTCACCGAATGGGTCATCCAACCTTGCTTCGACTCCGGCGACGCCGGCTGGGCAAGCGGCATCCTACCCTGGGCGGAGGCCGTCGAGGAGGCGACGGAAGGCACCGTACAGATCACCGTGGAACCGGCCGGCGCCCTGACGAGTTCCTCCGAGGCCTTCGGTGCGGCCGTCGCCGGTGTCACCGACGGCACGGCCTGCTGGGCAACCGTCTACGGTGGCGACATGCCCGAAGGCATGCTGGCCTTCGGGTTGCCCATGGGTGCCGAGAGCCCCGAGGAAGCCTGGGAGGTCATGTGGGGCGAGGACTACGGTGCCGGCCATGTCGTACAGGAGGCAGCGAACGAAATCGGCCTCCAGTTCGCTGGCTGGACCAACCAGGGTCCCAACGCCATGTTCACCAACTTTGAGGTCAATGGGCTGGAGGACTTCGAGGGCCGGAAGATGCGCGCAGGCGGCCCCCAGGCGATGTTCCACGAGGCCATCGGCGGGGTACCGGTTTCCATGGAGCCCGGTGACATCTACACCGCCATCCGCCTGGGTACCATCGATGGCACCTACTGGGACACCGGCGGCATCGATGATATGTCCTTCCACGAGGTGATCGACTATGCGGTGATGCCGGGCTGGAATCCCGCGCAGCACCAGTCGACCTACATCAATCTCGATTCCTGGAACGCACTCACCGAGTGGCAGCGGGATCAGATCATGGGCGTGTTCAAGGAGACCTACTTCGAGACCAGCCGCATGCATGCCGAAGGCGTGGAGGAGGCACTCCAGGCCGTCCGCGATGAAGGCGGCGAAGTCGTCGAGCTCTCCGAGGAACAGGTGGCGGAGATGCGCCGCATCGCCCTCGAAGAGGTCTGGCCCCAGATCTCGGAGCAGTCCGATCTCGCCGCCGAAGGGGTGGAGATCTACAAGCGCTACCTGCGCGATAAGGGCATGCTCGACTAACGGCCTGCAGCCGGCAGGGAACGTGGCAAAGACCACGGCTGGCAGTGCCCGCCCGGCCAACCGGTCGGGCACTGCATTTTCCTGACGTCGCCGCCACTGACGGTCACCGCCGGACGGCGCACGGCACGGGGTCGCACATGAGCATAGAACTGATAACGCTTCTGTATTTTGGCTGCCTGTTTGTATCGCTGTTCCTGGGACTGCCGGTGGCCTTCGGGCTCGGCGGCACGGCCGTGTTGTTCGCGATCATCTTCTCGCCACGGTCACTCATGGCCATTCCCAGCGCCTTTTACTCGACGCCCTGGAACCCGATCCTGGTCACGATCCCGCTGTTCCTCTTCATGGGCAACCTGATCCGCTACTCCGGCATTGCAGACGCCGCCTACGACGCCGTCTACAAGCTCATCGGCCATATTGCCGGCGGACTGGCCATCGGGACCGTCAAGGTCTGCACGATATTCGCCGCGGTAACCGGCATCACCCCGCCGGCGACCATCACGATGGGCCAGATCGCCTATCCATCGATGATGCGCTACAACTATGACCGCAGGATCGCCATCGGCTCCATCGCGGCAGGCGGCGCCCTCGGTGCCCTTATTCCCCCGAGTGTGCCGTTTATCTTCTACGGCCTGCTCGCCAATGCCTCCATCGGTGATCTGTTTCTCGCCGGTATCATCCCCGGCCTGATGCTCGCCTTCTTCTATGCGCTCTATATCGGCGTCCGATGCTGGTTTCAGCCGCATATTGGCCCTCCCCTGCCAGCGGACACGCGTTTTACAACCCGCGAAAAGCTGAGCGCGGTCGTCCGGATCTGGCCATTCGTGGTGCTGATCACCATCGTACTCGGCGTCATTTGGGGCGGCGTGGCCACCCCCGCAGAGGCCGCCGCCTTCGGCGCCACGGGGGCGTTCCTGATCAATCTCGTCTATGGCCGCCTAACCTGGGCCGTCCTCAAGGACTCCCTCACTACCACCATAAAGCTGGCGGGAATGGGCCTGTGGATCCTCATTGGCGCCAATGCATTTCTCAACGTTTTCAACGCTCTGGGAAGTCAACGGCTGATCACCGACCTCGTTCTCGCCATGCCGGGAGGCACGACCGGCATCCTATTGATGATGATGCTCATCATCATCCTGCTCGGCATGGTGATGGATGACTGGGCCATCATCATGCTCTGCACGCCGATATTCATTCCTATCGTCAACGCGCTGGACGTCGACCGAATCTGGTTCGGCGTGCTGTTCATCGTCAACATCCAGATCGCCTATCTCACGCCACCCTTCGGGTTTGTCCTGTTCTGGATCAAGAGCATATTACCCAGTGACGTGACCATGGGTAACGTGTATGGCTCGATCTGGCCCTTCGTCGCACTCCAGCTCGTAGGGCTTACCTTGATTTTCATATTTCCGGAGATCGCGCTTTGGTTACCGAGACTGGCCGACTGAGTGGTACCACGCTGGCCGCGACTCTGCCGCCGCAGTAACGCGCATCCAGACGATGAGAAGGTATGCAAGCTTATCGCCCCGCGGTAACCGCAGCGCCCGGCGGTTGGTAGGACACGGCTATCGGCCGGCACGTCACGGGAACGCTACGGGGGTCCCATGTCCACACTGACGCATTCCGACCGAGTGATGTGGGCGCGCCTGTTCGAGCTCGACGCCAACAGTGGCGTTAGCCTGCAGCAACAGATCCGGGAAACGCTGGTAGGCGCCATCCTCGACGGCAAGGTGCCCGTCAACAGCCCCCTACCCTCCAGCCGTGAGCTTGCCCGCCAGCTCGGGGTCGCGCGCAACACGGTCATGCTGGCCTACCAGCACCTGGTCGACGAAGGCTACCTGCGTGCCCGCGAGCGCAGCGGATTCTACCTCAACCCCGAGATGCACGAGCGCCGACTCGCCCCCGGGCAACCGACCACGGACGCCAGCGTGGGGGGCTGCATCGACTGGGAGGCGCGACTTTCCTTGCAGCCGTCGCGCCAGCGCAACATCGTCAAGCCCATAGACTGGGAACGTTACCCCTACCCCTTCATCTACGGGCAGATGGACCCATCCATGTTCCCGCTCAATGACTGGCGGGAATGCTACCGGCAGGCGCTGAGTGTCCAGGGCGTCCACGAGCTGGTGCGTGATCGGCTGGATACCGATGACACGTTGTTGGTGGAACAGATCCGCACGCGCATTTTACCCAAACGCGGCGTCTGGCCGGCTCCGGACGAGATTCTCGTGACACTGGGAGCCCAGAACGCCCTGTACCTGCTCGCCACCCTTCTGGTATCCCGCGAAACGCGCGTGGGCATCGAGGATCCGGGCTACCCGGATGCTCGCAACATCCTGCGAATCATGACCGATCATGTGGAGCCGTTGCCCCTCGACGACCAGGGGTTGGTGATCGGCGGCCACCTGGAGCGCTGTGACTACATCTTCGTGACCCCGAGTCACCAGTCGCCGACCACGGTGACCCTGCCGGCAGGGCGCCGCAAGGACCTGCTTGAGCGCGCATCGGCAGGCAACTTCGTGGTCATCGAAGACGATTACGAGAGCGAGATCAACTTCCTCGGCAGCCCCACGCCGGCCCTAAAGAGCTATGACCGCCAGGGACGTGTCCTCTATGTGGGCAGCCTCTCCAAGACCCTTGACCCGGGGCTTCGTCTCGGCTATCTCGTGGGTCCCCCGGAGCTCATCCGTGAGGCGCGGGCGCTGCGCCGGCTCATGCTCCGCCACCCGCCGACCAATAATCAGCACGCAGCGGCGCAATTCCTCGCCCTGGGCCATCACGATGCCCTCGCTCAGCGCCTGGGCCATATCTACCACGAGCGCTGGCAGGCCATGGGGGAGGCGCTGAGCAAGCACCTGCCGGACAGCTTCCGTACGCCGACCTTCGGTGGCACCTCCTACTGGGTCCGCGGCCCCGAAGAGCTGGACGCCCGCAAGCTCGCGGAGCGGGCCGCCGAATACGGCATCTTGTTCGAGCCCGGCGACGTGAACTTCCTCTCCGAGCGCCCGCCCCTTCACTACTTCCGACTGGGCTTCTCGTCCATACCGGTGGAGCGTATCGAGCCGGGCATCGAGCGCCTCGCCGCCCTCGTTCACGAACAGCTCGGCGGCTGATGCGGACAGCTGTCCCACGCTGGTCCAAGCCGCAGCATACCACTGGACCTAGTTTCCCCGGGGATTCCCCCCTAAGTTGGCCCGGGTATGACAAAACGCCGGCCGGGACGGAAGAACAACGGGAGAGACACCCATGCAGGATGAGCGCAGCCATACCGAAGTGCTGCAGGCCGTGTTCGAGGCCTTCAACCGCCACGATGCGGATGCCGTAGTCGCGTACATGACCGAGGACTGCGTGTTCGAAACCGCCGGCGGCGCTGAGGCCCACGGCACCCGGATCCAGGGTCGCGAGGCCGTACGCGATGCGTTTGCGCAGGTCTGGCAGGGATTGCCCGACGTGCAGTGGCGGAACGCCCGCCATTTCGCCGCGGCGGACCGGGGCGTCTCCGAGTGGACCTTCGTGGCGACACGGCCGGACGGCTACCGCATAGAGGCCGAGGGTTGCGATCTGTTCCGGTTCCGGGACGGACTGATCTGCGAGAAAAAGGCCTTTCGCAAGGATCGCCCGCTGCTGGCACCGGACGCGGACTAGCTGCGCCGCCACGGGCGAGTAGACAATATCGGAGGAGTCGAGACATGGGCCGTGTCGCCAGCCATCGGCAACCGGAAGCACACCCGAACCAGCACCCGGCTACCTACGATCCCAGCCATGACCCGCTGGTTTCGCCGACACCGGGTACCGGCCAGGATTACGCCCCGACCTACTGGGCGGCCACCGCAGGTATGCCCCCGGCGGACGACGGCCCGATCACCGACGACACCGACGCCGACGTAGTGATCGTGGGTTCAGGCTACACGGGCCTGTGCGCCGCGATCTTCCTCGCCCGCGAGCACGACATCCGCGCCACCGTGCTGGAGGCGAACCGGGTTGCCTGGGGCTGCAGCAGCCGCAATGGCGGGCAGGCCCAGAACGCCTCGGGTCGGCTCAGTCGCAGCCAGTGGATCCAGCGCTGGGGCGTGGATACGGCGCGGCAGCTACACAAGGAGATCCGAGACGCCTTCGAAACCTTCGAGGGGCTTCTGGAGGCCGTGCCGGTGGACTGCGAACCCCAGCCCGGCGGCCACCTCTACGTCGCCCATCGTGACAAGGCGATGCGCAAGCTCGAGGCGGAGGCCAAGGTACTCGCCGAGACCTTCGGCTACGAGACCGAGCTCCTCGACCGTGACAGCCTGCACCGCCACTACATGAAGGAGGCGGAGGCCGTAGGCGCGATGCACGAACCCGACGGCATCGGTGTCCATCCGCTCAAGCTGGCCTACGGATACCTGGAGCTCGCCCGCCAATACGGGGTGCGGGTTCACCCGGCAAGCCCGGTACTCGATTGGGACGAGCGCAACGGGGTGCAGCACCTCCACACCCCCGGCGGCACCGTCCGCGCGCGGGCGGTCGGCATCGCCACCGGCGGCTACACCATGCCCGGCCTGCACGGGAGCGTTCGCAACCGGCTGTTTCCCGTGCTGTCGAACTCCCTGGTAACGCGGCCCCTGAGCGCGGAAGAAAAGGCGGCCTGCAACTTCCTCACCAACGAGGTGATCACCGACACCCGTACCCTGCGCTTTTACTACCGCAAACTGCCGGATGACCGGCTGCAGATCGGCAGTCGCAGCGCCATCACCGGGGCCGACGCAACGCATCCCCGCCACGAGAAGTTGCTCACCGACGCGATCGCACGGAAGTTCCCACCTCTGGCAGGCATCGAGGTGGACTACTCCTGGTGGGGCTGGGTGGACGTCAGCCACGACATGATGCCGCGGGTTTGCCAACCGGACCCGGACAGTCCCGTATTCTATGCCCTTGGCTACGGCGGCAATGGCGTGATGTATTCCGCGCAGGCGGGGCGCCGCATGGCGGAGCGCATAGCGGGCAAGCCCGGGGACACGGACATACCGATCTTCGACAACCGGCTACCCGGGCATCCGCTTGCCCCTTTCCGCCGCCTCGGGCAACGCCTCCTGTACCACTGGTACTACCTCCGTGATGAGCGGTTCTGAGAGCCTTGGCGTGATATGCGCCCGTAACTGCCGCCCCAACGCTACAACACGCCCTGCCCGCTCCACTCGCCCACAATCCGGTCCCTACCGGCTTGCTTGGCCTCGTACATGGCCGTATCGGCTGCCTTGAGGAGCTCCGATATCTGCACCTCGGGCCCTGCCCGAACGGCGATGCCGATGCTCAGGGTGGGGGGCTCTCTCAAGGGCTCCGGCAGGGGCATCTCCCGCGCGCCTTCCTGGAGACGCCGAGCGATCTGTACCGTCACCCCATCCGGATCACCGGCGAGGCGCTCACACGGGCTCAGTATTCCACCTTCTCGACCTTCACACATGCCGGACGGGCATGGCGGGCGCAAGCGCGGCGCCGCTACCGCCGGGCCAGCCGGCGGCCAGCCGGACCCGTGCGAGGCGACGGCGGGACGCGGTGGGACCGGCGACGACATGGTCGTAATGCCTTGGAGTCAACGGCAGTCGACGCCGGGATCTCCCCACCATCACGGCCTCGATGTCAGTCCCCTTTACACCCGCCTGGCCTAGCCGAGCCAATAGCCGGCACCTATCCGCTTGTGCCCCACGGTGACGCAAGTGGTGCGCATCATGCATCGCCCGCTCTCGGGATGGAACGACACCCCACTCGGGGGAAGGAGGATGCGAAATGCGCTATCGGATGATCCTATGTGCTGCCCTACTGGGAGGGGTCACCATCTCCATCGCGTTGGCCCCGGCGTTCGCCGCGCCGATCACCTCCGCGGTGCCGTTCGCGTTTCGGGACAATGCCGGGCCTGTGAACTTCCTGGGCCAAGGGAGCGGCGACGAATTCTCGTTCGGCGTGCACTCGGTCAGCCCGAATGCCAACGCCGGCACCACCGCGACGGCGGCGAACACAGTGATGGGGGAGGAGATTTCCCCCCTTCCGGATCAGCGCTCCACCGGCCGTCCGGGCGTGTTCGGGGTCGATCGGTCCTTTGTGGCCGGCTCGAACCAGCATGCGCCCTGGGAGGTCACGGTGACCAACGAGGACGATACGCGGGTCGTGGCCACGCCGGACCGGAGGGATGCACCGTTGATGGGTTTCGTCGACAGTCTGTCGATCTCCGGGCCGGCCACCGAGCCCACCATCAGCTGGGATCCCCCTGCAGGGGCATCGCCGGATTTCTACCAGTATGAGCTCTGGGACGTCGATGAGGAGAAGGTCCTTACCGGCAGCACCGGCGTGCCCGTGTTCCTGGGGGAGGCCACGGAGGTGACGGCACCCGGCGAGACAATCGAGGTCGGGCGTGACTATGCGGTGCGCGTGTTTGCGAGCAAGTCCGGCGAGTCCCCCGACACGCTCGAGAGCCGCTCCAGCAACTGGCTGGAATGGACCGCACAGGAGGGCGAAGCGGAAGGGCGGGTCCTGGCCCTGGAAACCGGATCCCCCGCTTCCGTTACTCAGGTGGTGGACACGCCGGCGGATCCCTTCAACCTGATGTTTGATTACCTGTTTGACACCTTGACGGGGGAGCTGTCGGTCTCCCTGGATGGCGAGAGGGTAGGACGCCCGCTGGCGCTAGGTGACACCTCCCAGGAGGACTATTACCGCTCGGTGATCGAGATCGAGCGGGAGGCTTTGCTGGGGCGGAACGATGTGGCTCTCGGCTTCACCCTGGATGGCGAGCCGGGCTCGCGGGTGCTTATCGACAACGTCTCCTTCGCTGGCATGCCCATTCCCAACGGGGATTTCTCGGGCGGCCTGGAGGGCTGGACGGCCTCGGGTCCGGGGACGGTGAGCATCGCCTCGGTCCCGGAGCCTCGGACCTTGTTCCTTCTGTGCGTGGGTCTGGTCGCCTTGGGGCTGCAATACCTACGGAGGAATGCATTTCCGGAGCATCCCGGCCATGGCTTGTCCGAACCCAGGGAGGCTTTTGCTCGGTGCTAGCGCCCCGGTGAGAGGATGGCGCATTGCCTTTCACCGGGATACGGAGAGGCGTCGACGATCCCGGGCCGGAGCGTCACCGATTTTGGCCCTGCCGCAGGAATCCGCGGTCGCGATGGCCCGGATTGCGCGGACCGGACGGGAAAAGCCCGTTTATGCTGCCTATACTCAGGGAACAATGGGATAAACGCTCGCACCAAGATGGCTGGTATCAAGGTTTGCTGGGGGCGGGGGCGCTTCATCAACACCGCCAATCTTCGAAAGGCGCACGCAATGCGAAGCAGGATTCTGCCGACCGTAATCGCCGCGATTTTGCTGGCGGGGCCGGTGTCGGTGTCCGCGCAGGACCTCGAGCCAGGCGGCGACCAGCAGCTTCAGGGTTTGATTGGCGAGATCCGCACGCTGTTGGAGCGTGCGGAACAGGAACGCTCGGCCGATCCCTGGCTGATTCGGGACATGCGCGCGTTGCTGGCGAGATACGACTGGCCTTGGACGCGCGACATCTACGCCGAGGATTTCACACGCACCGCGAATGGTATACCCCGGCCCTGGCGGGTCACCGAGGGGGCGGTAACGGTGGATCGCACGCTCGGGCTGCGCACGGTGGTGCCGCGCAGCGAGGCTGAGCAGGCGGGCCAGGAACAGCCACGGGAAGAACAGCCCCGGGAACGCGGCGACAGCGTACGCGACATGCTGGGACGCATTCTGGAAGAGGCCGTCCGGCCGGAGGGGCAGCAGCGGGATAGCCAACAGCAGGAACAGCGCCAGCAGCGTGAGGTGCCCTCGCAAACGCGCGCGATGGCGGCGATCGAGATGCCCAACGCCTTCGCCATGCGCGTTGAGCTCAGCGCCCGCAGCGTCAGCGGGACCGGAGGCGGCTTCGCGTTCGGCCCGCACCAGGGCGACGAGGCTGATGCCGGCTACCGCCTGATCTACCACCCCGAGCCGCGCGGCCAGGCTCCGGCCTTCGAACTGGTCAAGCGCTCGCCCCGGGGCACCGAATCCACCGTGGAGTTCTACCACTCAAGTTCCACAGCCACAGCGATAAGTTATTGATCCGTCGGTGGGCGGTTGGCATTTTTGGCACAACTACGCGAGG
>NZ_JBPODZ010000016.1:0-48178 GCF_052060015.1 Arhodomonas sp. SL1
TCGAGCGCATCCATGGCGCGCAGCAACTGCTGATGGGTGATGCCCTCGGTGTCCAGCCCGGGCATCACCACGGTCTCGAGCCAGCGCAGCACCCCGAGCTTGCTGTCGGGATCGCACAACCGATTGAACACCATCACCCGCAGCAGCGCCTCGGCATCGAAGTGGTGGCGCCCCGAGCGTAGGGCCCGCCGCAGCCCCTCCTCGAGACCCAGCGCGCGCCACAATTCGGTCAGCGCCCAGGGGCCGCCGACTTCCCGGGCCGCCTCGAACTCCGGGGTGCCGGGCTCGGGCATCTCCCGGCCGGTGAGCCGACGGAGGCTGCGGACCAGGCCCTCGACCTCCGCCTCGCCGAGCTGGTCGGCGCGGCCGAGCTGCGCGATCTGGCGCTGACGGGCACGGCCGTTGTCGTCGCGATACGACTCGACCAGGCGCAGATACGTATGGCCGCCGGAGCGGGAGGCGCGGATATACATGGCTGCACAGTATAACGGTGCAACCACAACGAATAAATAGGAAACGCGTCCTATATTGGCACTACGGCGCGATTCGCAGAATCAGCCCAGAGGCCGCATCACCGCGTCGTCATCGTTAGGACGCCAGGGCGTGAACTGTCGAACTTCGGTCGGCTACACGGCGTCGTCGCTGCAGGGCTCCATGGAGGCACTGCGCTCGGTGAACGCGGTCACGCACTTCACCCATTACACCGTGGGCCACGCGCACCTGGGCTTCTATGGGTTCCTCAGCTTCGTGCTCTTCGGCGCCATCTACTTCATCCTGCCGCGCCTGGCCGACTGGGAGTGGCCATCGGTGCGGTTGATCAGCCTGCACTTCTGGCTCGCCGCCGCGGGGATCACCGTGTACTTCGTATCGATGACGGTGGGCGGCTGGTTGCAGGGGCTGGCGCTGTTGGACGCGGATACCCCATTTATGGATATCGTGCGCCTGACCTTGCCGTATCTGGAGGCGCGCTCGTTGGGCGGCGCGCTGATGACGCTGGGTCATCTGGTCTTCGCCGCCCACTTCTTCCTCGCGCTCAGCCACCAGGGACGGGCGCTGCGGGGGGCGGCGGTATTCCGACCGCGCATACTCGGTGAGCGGGGGGCGACGCCATGAGGAACACCCTCGCCATCATGGCCGGCGCCGCGCTCATCCTCATGCTATCCATGCTCTTCCTCGTGCTGATGCCCTACCTGCAGATCCAGGGCGCGGAGCCCGCCGATGAGCTCCAGCCCTATACCGAGGCGGAGCAGCGCGGGCGCGCCGTCTACATCGCCGAGGGCTGCATCTACTGCCACAGCCAGCAACCGCGCGACGGCGCCTTCTCCGCCGCCGATCGCGAGCGCGGTTGGGGGCGGCCTTCGGTGCCCGCCGACTATGCCTACGACCAGCCGCACCTGCTCGGGACCATGCGCACCGGCCCGGACCTGCTCAACGTCGGCGCGCGGCTGCCGAGCGACGACTGGCACCTGGTGCATCTGTACAACCCCCGCGCGGTCGTGGCGGACAGCATCATGCCGCCGTATCGCTACCTATTCGAGACGGTCGATACGCCAGTGGACGGCGAGCGGGTGGTCTCGCTGCCCGAGGGGCTCGGTCCCTCCGGGGGGCGCGAGGTGGTGGCCACGCGCCGGGCGCTGGACCTCGTCGCCTATCTGCAGGCGCTGGACCGCACCTACCCCACGGCCGCGCTGCCCACTCGCGAGCCGGCGGAGGGCGACCATGAGTGATCGCGCACCCAACGCCCGCGGTCGTGAGCACCCGGAGCCCGAGGAGGGCGATCGGCCGATCCCCGTGTGGGTGTACCAATTGGTCGGCGGGTTGTTCTTGTGGGGCGGTTTCTATCTCGTCGCCCATACCGGCTACCCCCTCAACGCCGGTGATGCCCGAACGCCTTTGCCGGCCGCCGCATCCGAGGCGGGCGAGGTCAGTGGCGCCACCGTGTACAACAGCAACTGCGCCTCCTGCCATCAGGGCAACGGTCAGGGTGTGCCGGGGACCTTTCCGCCGCTGGCGGACAGTGACTGGGTGAGCGCGGGCGACGGCACCCGGGCCGCGGCCATCGTGCTCCGCGGCCTCAACGGGCCCATCGAGGTGCAGGGCACCACCTACGAGGGGCAGATGCCAGCCTTCGCCGGGTCCCTGAGCGATGCCGAGATCGCCGCCGTACTCAGCCACATCCGCCAGAGCTGGGGTAACCACGCGTCGCCGGTCACCACCGCGCGCGTGGCGGAACTGCGCGAGTCCATGGCGGACGCTGAGCCCTGGGATGGTGGTGAGGCCGTGCGCGCCGCCTTCTCGCAGTGACGAACAGGAGCGTCCCAATGACCGATTCCCGCAAGCCGAACCATCGCGCCACCCACACCCCCGATACGGAGACGGCCTGGCGGGCGTTCAGTCGGCAGGTCTTCGCCGACGGGGCGCTGGATGCGCGGACCAAGCAGCTGATCGCGGTGGCGGTGGCCCACGTCACCCAGTGCCCGGACTGCATCGACGGCCATACCCGCGCGGCCAAGCGCGCCGGCGCCGAGCCCGCGGAGCTGATGGAGGCCATCTGGGTGGCCGCCGAGATGCGCGCCGGCGGCGCCGTCGCCCACAGCCGGCATGCCTTCGCGAGCTGGGAGGCGGCGTCGGATTCGCACGGGCGTAAATGATAGTATGCGGGCCACTGATTAGCCCGCGTATTGTTTCTGACAAGGAAGGCCGCCGCGCATGTCCTACGTCCAGGAAACCCTGAGCAACCTCCGGCGCAGCAGCCCGGCGCAGACCGAGTTCTACCAGGCGGCCGAGGAGATCCTGGCGTCGCTGGCGCCGGAGCTCGACAACGACCCGCGCTATGCCCGCCATGGCATCATCGAGCGACTGGTCGAGCCCGAGCGCCAGATCTTCTTTCGGGTGGCGTGGATGGATGACGCCGGCGCGGTGCAGGTCAACAAGGGCTACCGGGTGCAGTTCAACTCCGCGCTTGGTCCCTACAAGGGCGGACTGCGCTTTCACCCGGCCGTCACCGCCAGCGTGATCAAGTTCCTCGGTTTCGAGCAGATCTTCAAGAACGCCCTCACCGGTTTGCCCATCGGCGGCGGCAAGGGCGGCGCCGACTTCGACCCCAAGGGGCGCTCCGACGCCGAGATCATGCGCTTCTGCCAGGCGTTCATGACCGAGCTGCATCGCCACATCGGCGCCACCGTGGACGTACCCGCGGGGGACATTGGGGTCGGCGCCCGGGAGATCGGCTATCTCTACGGCCACTACCGCCGCCTCAGCGGCCGCTACGAGGGGGCGATCACCGGCAAGGGGCTGGACTGGGGCGGTTCGCTCGGTCGCAGGCAGGCGACCGGTTATGGGTGCGCCTACTTCGCGGAGAACATGCTCAATGCCCGGAGCGAGAGCCTGGAGGGCAACGTCTGCCTGGTCTCCGGGGCCGGCAACGTCGCCATCTACACCATCGAGAAGCTCTACCAGCTCGGGGCGATCCCGGTAACCTGTTCGGACTCCGGGGGCGCCGTCCATGACGAGCGCGGCATCGATCTGGCGCTGCTGAAACGGCTGAAGGAGGAGCAACGGCTGCCATTGTCCGAGTACCTGGCCCACCATCCCCAGGCGGAGTACATACCTGCCGAGGACTACCCCGAAGGGGGCCACGCGGTGTGGCGTTATAGCGGCCGCGCCGCTTTCCCGTGCGCCACCCAGAACGAACTCGGCGCTAGTGACGCCGAGGCGTTGCTCGATAGCGGGGTGGTCTGTGTAAGCGAGGGCGCGAATATGCCTAGCACTCGGGAGGCGGTGGATCGCTTCCTTGAGGCCGGGATCGCGTACGGCCCGGGGAAGGCGGCCAACGCTGGCGGCGTGGCCACGAGTCAGCTGGAGATGCAGCAGAATGCCGGTCTCACGCAATGGTCCCTGGACAAGGTCGACGCCCATCTGCAGGCGATCATGGCGGACATATTCCAGCGCTGCCGGACGACCGCCGTCGAGTTCGGCGAGCCCCACAACCTCGCGCGCGGGGCGAATATCGCCGGCTTCCGGCGCGTCGCCAACGCGATGATCGAGCAGGGGCTCTCCTGAGGGTGGCGGCGGGGCGGACGGTCGCCCCGCGCGCCCTACTCGTTGAAGTTCCCCTGCGCCTCCGGCTGATAGAGGATCTCCAGGACCCGGTACTCGGTGGTGGCGCTCGCGGTGACGACCTCCAGGACCTCCCCGACGCGGGCGCCGAACAGCGCGACCCCCAGCGGCGCCAGTACCGATATCTGCTTGGCCTCCGAGTCCGCCCGATGGGGGAATACCAGCGTGCAGTCGAACTCCTTGCCGCTGGACAGGGACGCGATGCGGACGCGGCTGTTCATAGTGACCACGTCCGCCGGGATGGCGTCCGAGGGCGCCTGATCGTAGGCGTAGATCTTGGCGATCAGCTCCGAGAGGGGGTTCGTGGCCACCCGCAGATCCGAATGCCGGGCCACCACCGCCTCCAGACGACGGACGTCGAATTCCGAGAGCAGGGGAATACGTTCACTCACCATTTCATTGTCCTCCACCAATCCACGACGCATTGCTGACGCGGCACGGGGTCGGCGCCAGTCAGGTTGAAAGCAGTACCAGGGAAGGGCGGCCAGGTGGCGATCACGCACACGCACCTGGCCGGACCTACGGCCGGACCGAGCGCACGCTCCTTCTGCGTATTTTCACGGGCCGGTGAGGGAAGAGCATCGCGTTGAATCCCATCGAAGAGCTAGGGGCAGTATAGCCCAGGGGACAGGGTGCCGATAGCGGTGTCAGTGGCGCCCGAGTTCCCATCAGTCGGGGTCGACCAGCAACGTCCGATATCCGAGCGACCGTTGAGCAACACCTTGAGGCGCTGGAGGACATCTACCTCGCCGATCCCAAGCTCGACGCCTCCGTGCGTAGGCGAATCGGCGAGTACCTCCAACACCGCGTTGCCGGCCTGCGAGACCATCACGCTTGCGCCCCGCGTCTGGAAGGAGCGGTTCGCCCACGACCCCCTGACCAGCGATGTCGAACGCGATGGCCATTCATCTCGTTGCCCTGAACCACCGAATCGTGGAGCGGCTGAAGTTCCTCGAGACGATGCAAGCCCACCGGGCGATGGTGCCCCCGACCCACGGGATGCGGCCAACCCACCATCAGCGATAATGAGTTCCCGTAGGCGGCTCCGGAGCTTCCGCTCAAAAACTGCATTCGATACGGGCCAACTGAACGCACATCGATGTGCCCAAGGATCGGCCTATATAGGTGTGTGTCGGCTAACCGGGTACTCGGACTACTTCCAGTTACACTATTCATCAATCATTGAACTTTCTCTGCTCGGAGAGATCTTGGGGCAGGGGGTATAGGAGCCCTGCGGCAGGGCCGCCTTCCGCCCATTCGGGTACGCTTACGTCGTCGAAACGGGTTGTGGTCGAGCGGGTAATGATGGACCGCCTCGTCGATGGAGGCGACTGTGCCTGGAGCGCGAATACTTTGTTGTCGCAAAGGGGATTGGTGGTCGTTACGCCCGGTCCTATCGTGGGGGCATCGATGAAGGCAAGAGGGCGGTCACTCCGCCGGGAGGCAGTGATGGATGAAGAGACGGTGGTATCGGCGGGCTCCGCCGGCCGCCTCGTGGCTCGTCAGGTCCGTGGACTTCCCGCCAGTGACGGTGCGGGGGTGCGGCTGACGCGGATTATCGGCACCCCGTACCTGGATGCTGTCGATCCCTTCCTGATGCTCGACGAGTTCCGGTCGGACGACCCGGGCGACTACATCGCCGGCTTCCCGGAGCACCCTCACCGCGGTTTCGAGACCGTCACCTACATGCTCGCCGGCCGCATGCGCCATGGCGACAACCAGGGCAATAGCGGGGTGCTCGAGCCCGGTGGCCTGCAGTGGATGACGGCGGGCCGGGGCATCGTCCACTCGGAGATGCCCGAGCAGCAGGACGGGCTGATGTGGGGGTTCCAGCTCTGGGTGAATCTCCCGGCGGCCCGGAAGATGGCGGCGCCGCGCTACCAGGATGTGCCCCCGGAGGCGGTGCCCGAGCGAACGCCGGCGCAAGGTGTGCAGGTCCGCGTGCTCGCCGGCGACGCCGCCGACGCCCGCGGGCCGGTGGAGGGTATCGCCGTGGCGCCGCTGATGGTGGATGTGGCCCTGGCGGCTGGTGCCTCCTGGACGCTGCCGGTCCCCGCTGGTCACGCCGGTTTTGTGTACGTCTTCGAGGGTGATGTCCACGTAGGGCCTGCGGCACGGGCAGCGGCGCTCCCCCGGGGTGAGCTCGCCGTGCTCGCCGACGGTGACACCCTCACGTTGACCGCGGACGGCGGCGGTCGCTGCCTGGTGGTGGCCGGGCGGCCCATCGGTGAGCCCGTGGCACGGCATGGTCCCTTCGTCATGAACACCCGGGAGGAGCTCCAACAGGCCTTCGAGGACTACCGCGTCGGGCGTTTCTGAGCGGCTGTTGCAGCGCGTCAGTGCGCGGCCGACGCGGTCGCGTTATGTTTGGGGCCGGATTCGGACAAGCGCGAGGGTGCCGGCCATGGAGATGAACCAGGAGCGCGAGCTCCCCTTCGACCGCCAGACCGTCTGGGATACCCTCAATGACCCGGAGGCGCTTCGCGCCTGTATCCCGGGATGCCAGGGGTTGGAGCAGCTGGAGGCGGATCGCTACGAGGCGGAGGTGCTGACCAAGGTGGGACCGGTGAAGGCCCGCTTTCGGGGTCACGTTTCCATTGAGGATGCCAACCCCCCCGAGGCCTATCGACTGCGCTTCGAAGGCCAGGGGGGCGCCGCGGGCTTTGCCAAGGGGGCGGCCTCGGTGCGCCTCGACGAAATGAACCCGGAGGGCACCCGGCTCGGCTATGCGGTGGAGGCCACCGTGGGCGGCAAGCTCGCCCAGGTGGGTTCGCGTATCGTCAACGGCGCGGCGCGCAAGCTTGCCGACGAGTTCTTCGACAACATGGGCGCCTATCTCCGCGGTGAGCCCGTCGGCGAGCCCGCTCCCGACAAGTCGAAGGGGCAGGGCAAGGCGGCGGCCGGCGCCGCGGAAGGCGGCGGGGAGGGCGCGGAATCCGCCCCGGCCGAGCCATCGAAGAAGAAGGGTGGCTGGCGGTTCTGGCGGCGCGGCCAGGGCTGAGCGCGGCCGCGTTGGCGTGCCGGCGACGGCCGGCTATCTTTACCGGGTATCGAATGACAACCAGGCGGCACCGGGCCGCCGCGGCGAGGAGGAGAGCCGTCGATGGAAGTATCCCTTACGGTCAATGGCCAGGGCGTCACGCGGGAGGTGGATCCGCGGACCACGCTGGTGGATCTGCTGCGTGACCACCTCTCGCTTACCGGCACCCATGTGGGCTGCGATACCGGCCAGTGCGGGGCCTGTACGGTGCATCTGGACGGCCGGGCAGTGAAGGCCTGCAGTGTGCTCGCCGGGCAGGCGGAAGGTGCGGAAGTCACCACCATCGAGGGGCTCGCCCCCGATGGGGAGCTCCACCCCATGCAGGCCGCCTTCCGCGAGTGCCACGGGTTGCAGTGCGGCTTCTGCACACCGGGCATGGTGATGGCCGCCGTCGACCTGGTACGCCGGAACCCTGATCCCGACGAGGCCACCATCCGCGAGCAGCTCGAAGGCAATTACTGCCGCTGCACCGGTTACCACAACATTGTGCGCGCGGTCCGCGAGGCCGCCGGCCGGATGTAAGGAGGAGGCAGCCATGAGCGAATCCGGAATCGGGCAGCCGGTCAAGCGTCGCGAGGACGAGCGCTTCCTCCGGGGCCAGGGCCGCTATACGGACGATCTTCATTTCCCCAACGAGGCGTATGCCTACTTCCTGCGCTCCCCCCATGCCCATGCGCGCATCGGCGGCGTAGACGTCTCCGCGGCGCGCTCGGCGGAGGGCGTGGTGGCGGTGCTCACCGGCGAGGATCTCGCCGCTGATGGCGTGGGCGGCCTGCCCTGTGGCTGGCAGATCACCGATGTGGACGGTAACCCCATGAAGGAGCCGCCCCATCCGCCCCTGGCCCAGGGCAAGGTCCGTTACGTCGGCGATGCGGTCGCGGTGGTGGTCGCCGAGACCTTCTGGCAGGCGAAGGACGCCTCGGAGCTCATCGAGGTGGACTACGAGCCGCTGCCGGCGGTGGCGTCGGCCACGGCGGCCCTGGAGCCGGACGCGCCGAAGGTCCACGACGAGTTCGACGACAACTGCTGCTATGTCTGGGAGCTCGGCGAGGGCGGTGAGGTGGACGCCGCCTTTGACGCCGCCGCGCATACCGTATCCGTGGATCTCACCAACAACCGGATGATCCCCAACGCCATCGAGCCGCGGGCCGCGGTGGCGATGTACAGCCCCGGCGAGGAGCGCTATACGCTGTATACCACCAGCCAGAACCCCCACGTCACCCGGCTGTTGATGAGCGCCTTCGTGCTCCAGATCCCCGAGCACAAGGTGCGGGTGGTGGCCCCGGACGTGGGCGGCGGCTTCGGCTCCAAGATCTTCCACTACGCCGAGGAGGCGGTGCTCACCTGGGCGAGCCCCAAGGTGGGCCGACCGCTGCGCTGGACCGCGGAGCGCTCAGAGTCCTTCGCCACCGATGCCCACGGCCGGGACCATGTCACCCGCGCGGAGATGGCCCTGGACGAGGACGGGCACTTTCAGGCCATGCGGGTGCGTACGACGGCGAACTTGGGGGCCTATCTGTCCACCTTCGCGCCGTCGGTGCCCACCATCCTCTACGCCACATTGCTGGCGGGGCAGTACCGTACCCCGAAGATCCACTGTCGGGTGACCGCCGCGTTTACCCATACCACCCCGGTGGACGCCTATCGGGGCGCGGGACGGCCGGAGGCGACCTATGTGGTGGAGCGCCTGGTGGACGCCTGCGCCCGCCAGCTGGGCATGGACCAGGCGGAGATCCGGCGGCGGAACTTCATCCCCAAGGACGCCTTCCCCTACCAGACGCCGGTGGCGCTGAACTACGACGTCGGCGACTACGAGGCCACCCTGGATGCCGCCATGCAGCTCGCCGACGTGGCGGGCTTCGATCAGCGCCGCGCGGAGGCCCGCTCCCGCGGCCGCTACCGCGGCCTCGGGTATTCCACCTATATCGAGGCCTGCGGGCTGGCCCCGTCCAACATCGCCGGTGCCCTCGGGGCCCGCGCGGGGCTCTACGAGGCCGGCGAGGTGCGCCTGCACCCCACCGGTAAGGTGACGGTGTTCACCGGCTCCCATAGCCATGGCCAGGGCCACGAGACGACCTTCGCCCAGGTGGTGGCCGATCGACTCGGCATCGGCATCGAGGACGTCGAGATCGTCCACGGCGACACCGACCGGGTGCCCTTCGGAATGGGCACGTACGGCTCGCGCTCCCTGGCGGTGGGCGGTACCGCCATCATGCGGGCCCTGGATAAGATCATCGACAAGAGCCGGAAGATCGCCGCGCACATGCTCGAGGTGGACGTGGCGGACGTGGAGCACGACGA
This sequence comes from Arhodomonas sp. SL1, assembly GCF_052060015.1. NCBI lineage: Bacteria > Pseudomonadati > Pseudomonadota > Gammaproteobacteria > Chromatiales > Ectothiorhodospiraceae > Arhodomonas > Arhodomonas sp. SL1. The sequence continues at coordinate 9,461 of NZ_JBPODZ010000016.1, forward strand.
GCACGGCACCTTCCGGGTGGCCGGCACTGACCGCACCCTGTCCATCCCGGAGATCGCCTTCTCCGCGTACGTCCCCCACAACTACCCGCTGGAGACCCTGGAGCCGGGGCTGGACGAGACCGCGTTCTACGACCCCACCAATTTCACCTATCCGGCCGGCAGCCACATCTGCGAGGTGGAGGTGGACCCGGAGACCGGGCGCGTGGAGATCGTCAACTTCACTGCGGTGGATGACTTTGGCAACGTCATCAATCCGATGATCGTCGAGGGCCAGGTCCACGGCGGCCTCGCCCAGGGCATCGGCCAGGCGCTGCTGGAGGGCTGTGTCTACGACGAGGCCAGCGGCCAGCTCATCACGGGGACCTACATGGACTACACCATGCCGCGTGCCGACGACCTCCCGAGCTTCCGCGTGGACACCCGCAACACCCCCTGCACGCACAATCCGCTGGGGGTGAAGGGCTGCGGAGAGGCCGGGGCCATCGGTGCCCCGCCGGCGGTGGTGAATGCGGTGATCGACGCCCTGCAGCCGCTGGGGGTGAATGATATCTCCATGCCGCTGACCCCGCTTCGGGTCTGGCAGACCATCCAGCAGGCCGGCGGCAGCCGCGCGGCGTGAGCCTCGGAGGATTGGCACATGTATGCATTCGAATTCCATCGCGCCAGTGATATCGACGACGCGTTGAAGCAGCTGGCGGCCGACGACGAGGCGCAGTTCATCGCCGGCGGCCAGACCCTGCTGCAGAGCCTGCGCCAGCGCCTGGCCATGCCCTCGACCCTGGTAGACCTGGGTGGGCTGACCGAGCTCGCCGGCATCGAGCGCGACGGCGATGAGCTGGATATCGGCGCGCTCTCGCGCCATGCCGAGGTCGCCGCCTCCGCCACCGTGCGTGATGCCGCCCCCGCCCTGGCGGAGCTGGCCGGGGGTATCGGTGACGCCCAGGTGCGCAACATGGGTACCCTCGGCGGCTCCATCGCCAACAACGACCCGGCGGCGGACTACCCCGCGGGCCTGGTGGGCCTCGGTGCCACGGTGGTGACCACCGGCCGGGAGATCGCCGCCGACGACTTCTTCACGGGTATGTTCGAGACCGCCCTGGAGGAGGGGGAGCTGATCCTCGGGGTGCGCTTCCCGGTGCCGAAACGCGCCGGCTACGTGAAGTTCCCGCAGCCGGCATCCCGCTATGTGCTGGTGAGTGTCTTCGTCGCGGAGACCAATGACGGGGTGCGGGTGGCGGTGGCCGGGGCCGGGCCCTGCGTGTTCCGGGTCCCGGAGATGGAGCAGGCCCTGGCCCGGGACTTCCGACCCGAGGCCCTGGACGGCATCCGCGTGGACCCGGGCGGCCTCAACGAGGACCTCCACGCAACCCCCGAGTACCGTGCCCACTTGGTGGGGGTGATCGCCCGGCGGGCCGTGGCGGCGGCGAGGTAGGTCCGGGCGTAATGATCCCCCGTCCGAGTGCCTGCGGCGGGGAGGGGAAGGGGTATCGCGGCCGATCTCCCGGCAGCGGAGACGCTGTGAATACATCCCTGTACGCTCGACGGCGGCCATCCCTGGCCGCCGACGCTCCGCTGCCGGGAGACCGGCCGCGATACCCAACCGGATAACGTCAGCGTATTGAGTATGGCAGAGCATAGCGATCTCCCCAGCTCCATCGACGCCGTGGAGGAGCTCCTCTCGGCCGAGGACTACGTCCCCGACCGCCGCCTGGCGACGGCGGTGTTTCTGGCCCTGCGCCTGCAGCGGCCGCTGTTCCTGGAGGGGGAGTCTGGCACCGGCAAGACGGAGGTCGCGCGGGTCCTTGCCGCCGCCCTGGGCCGGCGGCTGATCCGGCTGCAGTGCTACGAGGGCCTGGACGTGGCGGCGGCGGTCTACGAGTGGAACTACCAGCGCCAGATGGTGGAGATCCGGCTCGCCGAGGCCGGTGGCGTCGTCGACCGGGAGCACTTGGCCGATGACATCTTCGCGGAACGATTCCTTATCCGCCGGCCCCTGCTCCAGGCCCTAGAACCGCAACCGGAAGGGCCGCCGGTGCTCCTCATCGACGAGCTCGACCGCACCGATGAGCCCTTCGAGGCCTTCCTCCTGGAGGTGCTCTCCGAGTACCAGGTCACCATCCCGGAGCTCGGCAGCGTACGTGCCGAGGAACCGCCCATCGTGGTGATCACCTCCAACCGCACCCGCGAGATCCACGACGCGGTCAAGCGCCGTTGCTTCTACCACTGGGTGGACTATCCGGATGCCGCCCGGGAGCTGGCCATCGTGCGCCGTCGGGCCCCCGAGGCCGCGGAGGCGCTCAGCGCCCAGGTGGTGGCCTTCGTCCAGCGCCTGCGGGAGATGCCGTTGTACAAGCTCCCCGGCGTCGCCGAGACCATCGACTGGAGCCAGGCCCTGGCGGCCCTGGACCGGGTGAGCCTGGACCCGTCGGTGGTGGGCGAGACCCTGGGGGCGGTGCTCAAGTACCAGGAGGACCTGGAGCGCCTGGACGCTCGGGAAGTGGAGACGCTGCTGGAGCAGATCAACGCCGAGATCGCCGATGCACGGCACGGCTGAGCCTTCCGGACGGCTGGCGGAGAACATCACCCACTTCGTGCGCCTGCTGCGTGCGGCGGGGTTGCCGGTGGGCCCGGATAGCACCCTGGACGCCATCGAGGCCGCCCGCACCGCGGGTGTCGCCAGCCGTGCCGACCTCCGCGCCGCGCTGGCGGCCGTGCTCGTGCGTCGGCGCAGCGAAGGCCCGATCTTCGATCAGGCCTTCGCGATGTTCTGGCAACACCCCCATCTTGGCCAGCGGGCCCTGCGCCGCCTGGCGGAGCGGGCGGCCGGAGGTGGCGCGAGCCCCCCGAGGCGGCCACCACCACGGCGGCTGGCCGATGCCCTTTCCCCGGAGGCGAGCGAGGGTCCGAGGCAGCGCGAGCACGAGGAGATCGAGGAGCATGCGGGGGTGCATACCTGGTCGGAGCGCGAGCGCCTCCAGCACCGGGACTTCGAGTCCCTGAGCGCCGAGGAGCTGGCGCTGGCCCATCGGCTGATCCGCCGCTTGACCCCGCCAGTGCCGGCGCGACCCACGCGGCGGCTCCAACCCCACCCCCGTGGCGAATACCTGGACCCCCGGGCGAGCCTGCGCGCGAGCCTGCGTGGCGGCGCCCCGGGCATCGACCTGCAGCGCCGACGCCGGCGCCGGCGCGATCCCCCGCTGGTGGTGCTGGTGGACATCTCCGGTTCCATGAGTCAGTACGCGCGGACCTTCCTGCACTTCCTCCATGCCCTGATGCAGCAGCGTGACCGGGTGGAGGTGCTGCTCTTCGGTACCCGGCTGACGCGGGTGACCCGGCTGTTGGCGGCGCGAGACCCGGACGAAGCCCTCGCGTCGGTGGGCCGTAGCGCCCCGGACTGGTCCGGGGGCACGCGGATCGCGGCCATGCTGGGCGCCTTCAACCGCCGCTGGGCCCGACGCCTGCTGGGCCAGGGGGCGGTGGTGGTGCTGCTCACCGACGGCCTGGATCGTGACCCCGAGGACGGGCTGGATCGGGAGGCCGCGCGGCTGGGGCGGCTCGCCCGGCGGCTGATCTGGGTGAATCCGCTGCTCCGTTGGCAGGGCTTCGAGGCGCGGGCCTCGGGGGTGCGGGCGCTGCTGCCCTATGTGGACGAGTTCCGCCCGGTGCACAGCCTGGACAGCCTGGAGCAGCTCGCGCGTGCCCTGGGCGGGGAGTACGGTCGTGGCGAGCGCTCGGATCTGCGCGCTGCTGCTCGCCGGCGGTGAGGGGCGCCGCTTCGGCGGCGACAAGCTCCTCGCCCCCCTTGCCGACGGGACCCCTTTGGCGGTGGCCGCGGCGATGCCGCTGCTCGCCTGTGTCGAACGGGTGATGGCGGTGACCCGCCCCGGCCGAGAGGCCCTGATAAGGGCACTGGAGGCCGCGGGTTGCGAGGTGGTGGTCACCGATGCATGTGCGGAGGGCATGGGGGCGAGCATCGCCGCCGGGGTGGCGGCGAGTCCGGACGCGGACGGCTGGCTGATCCTGCCGGCGGACATGCCAGCGGTGCGGCCGTCGAGCGTGGCGGCGGTGGTCGCAGCCCTGGCGCGTGGTAGCCTCGTGGCAAGACCGGAGTACAAGGGACGCGGCGGCCATCCGGTGGGCTTCGCTGCTTCGCTGCGCGCCGAGCTCTCCGTGCTCGGCGGCGATGTGGGGGCCCGTTGGGTCGTGGAGCGCCACCGCCGTGACCTGGGCCGGCTACCGGTGGATGACCCGGGGGTGCTCCTGGACGTGGATACGCCGGCGGACCTGGAACGGCTCGCCGGGGGAGGGAAGCAAGGTGAGTGACGACTGGCTGGAGACCTTGAGAGACCTGCGCGAGCGCGGGGTGGGCCACGCCCTGGCCACGGTGATCGAGACCATCGGCAGCGCGTCGGCGAAGACCGGCTCCAAGGCCGTGATCGATGGCGAGGGCCGGCTCCTGCATGGGTGGGTGGGCGGCGGTTGCGCCGAGTCCACGGTCTGCCAGCAGGCGGTGGCCGCCCTACGCGAGGGCGAGGGCCGGGTGGTGGAGATCGACCTGGACGATGAGGTGTTGGGCGTGGGTATGCCCTGTGGCGGGCACATGCGGGTCTTCGTGGAGCCGGTGCTGCGGCGGCCCGGTCTGTGGGTCGTCGGCCACGGCCGGGTGGCGGAGACCCTCTGCGAGCTCGGTGATCGCCTGGGCCTTGCCGTACGGGTCAGCGACGCCCAGGCGAGCCGCGAGCGTTTCCCGGCGGCGCTGGAGCGGATCATCGATGACCCCGGCTACGAGCGGTTGCGACCGGAGCCGGGCGACTTCGTGGTGATCGCCACTCAGCACAAGGGCGACCATCTCTCCCTGGACCGGGTATTGGCCTCGGAGGCGGGCTATATCGCCCTCATTGCCAGCCGCAAGCGCGCCGGACTGGTGATGGACTACCTCCGCGAGCGCGGCCGTGGCGAGGCGGATTTGGCCCGGGTGCGTTCGCCGGCGGGCCTGGATATCGGCGCCCGCACCCCCGAGGAGATCGCCCTCAGTGTGATCGCCGAGATCGTTCAGCATCGCCGTGGCGGAAGCGGCCGCCCCATGGCCGGCGCGGAGGCGGTCGGACAGGGCAGGGACGAACCCGCGTAGGGGCGCGCCCTGCCCGCGAGAGGCGAGCCCCGTTCGCCGGCAGGGCCGGCCCTACGGGTGGGTGTCACCCCAGTGCCCGGCGCGCGTTGCGGAACAGCCGCATCCAGGGGCCGTCCTCGCCCCAGCTCGTCGGGCGCCAGGAGTGCTGGACGCTGCGAAAGACCCGCTCCGGGTGGGGCATCATGATGGTCACCCGGCCGTCGCGGCTGGTGAAGCCCGTCAGCCCCAGGGCCGATCCGTTGGGATTGGACGGGTAGCGCTCGGTGACCTCGCCGTGATTGTCCACGTAGCGCAGGCCCGCGAGGCCGGCGCTCAGCACCTTGCGCGGCCCCGATTCCGGCTCGTAGACGGCACGACCCTCGCCGTGGGCGACCGCGATGGGTAGCCGCGAGCCGCTCATCCCGGCGAGTAGCAGTGACGGCGAGTCCAGCACCTCCACCAGGGAGAGCCGGGCCTCGTACTGCTCGGAGCGGTTGCGGACGAACCGGGGCCAGAGCTCGCTGCCGGGGATCAGCTCGCGTAGGCCCGCAAGCATCTGGCAGCCGTTGCAGACGCCGAGGCTCAGGGTGTCCGGCCGATCGAAGAAGCCGGCGAAGGCGTCCCGCAGGCGGGGGTTGAACAGCACCGACTTCGCCCAGCCGCCCCCGGCACCGAGGACGTCGCCATAGGAGAAGCCGCCGCAGGCGGCGAGCATCCGGAACGCGGAGAGCTCGCGGCGGCCGGCAGCGAGGTCGCTCATGTGCACGTCCACTGCCTCGAAGCCGGCCCGGTCGAGGGCCGCCGCCATCTCCGAGTGGCTGTTCACCCCCTGCTCGCGCAGCACCGCCGCCCGCGGCCGGGCACCCGTGCCGATGAACGGCGCGGCCACGTCCTCGGCGGGGTCGAAGGACAGGCTCGCCTGCAGACCTGGGTCCGCATCGTGGTCCACCGTGGCCAGGGCCTCGTCCGCGCAGTCCGGGTCATCGCGCAGGCGCTGGATCTGATGGCTGGTCTCCCGCCAGGTGCGCTCCAGCGCCGCCCGGGACTCGTCGAGGAGCACCGTCTCTCCGGCGCTAATGCGGATACGCTGGTCGTCACGCAAGGCGCCGACGCGATGACAGTGGCGGCCCAGGCCGGCCTCGTGGAAGGCCGCCTCCACAGCGGCGAGCTCGGTCTCCGCTACCTGTAGCACGGCGCCGAGCTCCTCGCTGAACAGCAGCGCCAGGGGATCGGCCGCTGATGGCAGGACGAGCTCGACGCCGGTTCGCCCGGCGAAGGCCATTTCGGCGACGGTGGCAAACAAACCGCCGTCGGAGCGGTCGTGATAGGCGAGGATCCGGCCCTCGCGCAACAGCCCTTGGATGACAGTGAAGAACGCCGCCAGCGCACGGGGATCGTCCAGGTCCGGGGTATCGTCTCCGATCTGCCGGTATACCTGGGCCAGTGCCGAGCCGCCCAATCGGTTGTGCCCCTTGCCGAGATCCACTAGCAGCAGCGCGCTCTCGTCGTGGCCGCGATCCAGCTGGGGGGTGAGGGTGAGGCGGGCGTCGTCCACCGGGGCGAAGGCGGAGACCACCAGGGTGAGGGGGGCGGTCACCGAGCGGGTCCTGCCGGCCTCCTCCCAGACCGTGCGCATGGACAGGGAGTCCTTGCCCACCGGAATGGCCACCTCCAGCTCCCGGCACAGCCGGGATACCGCCTGCACGGTATCATACAGGCGGGCGTCCTCGCCGGGATGGCCGGCGGCGGCCATCCAGTTGGCGGAGAGGTTGACCCGGCGCAGGGCCCCTACCGGCGCCGCTGCCAGGTTGGTCAGCGCCTCCCCCACCGCCATGCGCCCGGACGCAGGCGCATCGAGGACCGCCACCGGCGGCCGCTCGCCCATCGCCATGGCCTCGCCGGTGTAGCCCTCGTAGTCCGCCAGGGTGACCGCGACGTCCGACACCGGCACCTGCCAGGGGCCGACCATCGGGTCCCGGGCCACCAGGCCGGTGACGCTGCGGTCGCCGATGGTGATGAGGAACTCCTTGGAGGCCACCGCCGGGAGCTGTAGTACCCGTCGGGCGGCCTCTGCCGGGTCCACCCCGTCGAGTGCGAGCGGCGGTTTGGCGAAGGGGTGGTGGTGGACATCGCGGAGCATCTTCGGCGGCTTGCCGAGCAGCAGCTCCATGGGGATGTTCACCGGCGTGTTGTCGAAGTAGCCGTCGCCCACCACGAGATCGGCCTCGTCGGTGGCCTCGCCGACCACCGCGTAGGGGGCGCGCTCGCGCTCGCAGATGGCCTCGAAGGCCGCTAGGCGTTCCGGGGCCAGGGCCAGGACGTAGCGCTCCTGGGCCTCGTTGGACCAGATCTCCATGGGCGACATGCCGGGCTCGTCGTTGGGTACGGTGCGCAGCTCGATGCGCCCGCCGCGGCCGGAGTCGTCGAGCAGCTCCGGCAGTGCGTTGGACAGCCCGCCGGCGCCGACGTCGTGGATGGCGACGACGGGGTTGTCCGGACCCAGGGCCCAGCAGGCGTCGATGACCTGTTGGCAGCGCCGTTCCACCTCGGGGTTGCTGCGTTGCACGGAGGCGAAGTCCAGCGCCTCGTCGCTCTCGCCGCTGGCCACCGAGGAGGCGGCACCCCCGCCGAGGCCGATGAGCATGGCGGGACCGCCGAGGACCACCACCGGTGCCCCTGCCGGCGCGCGTCCCTTGTGCACCTGGGACTCGCGGATGTTGCCCATGCCGCCGGCGATCATTACCGGCTTATGGTAGCCGCGGGTTTCCTCGCCTTGAGGCCCCGGGACGCGCTGCTCGAAGGTGCGGAAATAGCCGGCCAGCTGCGGCCGGCCGAACTCGTTCGCATAGCCGGCGGCCCCAACGGGGCCGTCGATCATGATCGACAGTGCCGAGGCGATCCGGGCGGGACGCCCGTGGCCGTCCTCCCACGGGCGAGGGGCGTCCGGCAGATGCAGATTGGAGACGGTGAAGCCGGCCAGCCCCGCCTTGGGCCGGGCACCACGGCCGGTGGCTCCCTCGTCGCGGATCTCGCCACCCACACCGGTGGCCGCGCCGGCGCTTGGGGAGATCGCGGTGGGGTGGTTGTGGGTCTCCACCTTCATGACCAGGTGCGCGGGCTCCTCGCGCCGGGTGTAGACGCCGGTCTCCGGGTCGGCGAACCAGAGCCCGGCGGGATGCCCCTCGGCGACCGCCGCGTTGTCGCGGTAGGCGGAGAGGACCCCCTCGGGGCGATGCGCGTGGGTCTCGCGGATCATGGCGAACAGCGAGCCCTCGCGGCGCTTGCCGTCGATGATCCAGTCGGCGTTGAAGATCTTGTGCCGGCAGTGCTCCGAGTTCGCCTGGGCGAACATCATGAGCTCCATGTCCGTGGGGTTACGGCCGAGCTCGCCGTAGCTGTCCAGGAGGTAGTCGATCTCGTCGTCCGCCAGCGCGAGACCGAGTTCCGCGTCCGCGCGCGTCAGTGCGTCCCGTCCGCCACCGAGGACATCCACCACCGCCACTGGACGCGGTTCGTGGCGCAGGAACAGTGCCTCCGCGTCCGCGGCATCGTCGAGCACGGACTCGGTCATGCGGTCGTGGAGCAGCGGCAGGATGCGCGCGCGTTCCGCGGCAGTAAGCGGCCCGTCGCCGTCCAGTGTCAGCGCCCATAGCACGCCGCGCTCGATGCGTCGCACCGCGGTGAGGCCGCAGTTGTGGGCGATGTCCGTGGCCTTGCTCGCCCAGGGGGAGATGGTGCCGATCCGCGGCACCACCACCAGCTGCTCGCCGGCGGGGAGGGGGACGTCGGCGCGCTCGCCGTAATCGAGCAGGGCCTCGAGCACCCGTCGCTGGGGCTCGCCGAGGGCGGTCTCGGTGTCCACGAAATGGACATAGTGGGCGCCGGCTGCGTTCAAACGGGGCACGACGGCGCGGAATGCGGATGCCAGCCGTTGGAGACGGAACGCGGAGAAGGCGGGGTTACCGGGGATTTGCAACATCGATGCGCAGAGCTCCTCGTGCAGGATTACGCCCGGCGGAGCGGGCCCTGCGGCCGCGCCCCCGGGCGTGCTGCGGGGGGCGGGGGCGCCCGTGGATCAGCGCAGCTGTTCCGCGAGCAGCCCGAGCATGCGGGTGACCAGTTCCTCGTCCGGCGCCTCGCCGTCCTCTTCACCGGGAAGCACGCGCACGCGGGTACCGGCCTCGGCCTGATCGAGCACCAGTCGATAGGTGCGGATGGTATCCGGAACCGGCTCGTCCCGCCAGAATGCGAAGGACGCGAGCCAGCCCTCCTCGGGGGGCTCGGCGCCGGTCTCCGCCATGGTGTCATAGCGGACGTAGTACACGCCGGCGCTGCGGTCACGGTCGTCCACGGTGAAGCCGGCGCGGTCCAGGGCGAGCCCCACCCGACGCCAGGCATCGAAACGGTCGCTGTCCAGGACCAACTGTGGCTCGCCGCCGAAGCGCTGTACCTCCGCCTGGATCTCGCCGGCGCTGGCGGCGGCTACCGCCTCGTGGCTGCGCTCCTGCTCGTAGCCGAGGAACACCAGCATGCCACGCAGCAGCTCCGCCTCCAGGTACGGATCGTTGCCGATCAGGCGCCAGCCCTCCGCCTTTCGGGCCACACGGCGGTGCGCGACGAACACCTCGGCGCTGCCGTCGTCGCGCCCTGGCTCCACGCGAATGAGGTAGCGGTCCGCCACCGTGGCCTCGTCGGGTCCTGCCACCCGGGGCGCGAACACGCCACCGCTGAGGGGGCGGTTGGTGTACAGCCACTCCGTCTCGGCGATGCCCAGGGCGGGCCGCCGCCGCTCCAGGCGCACCCCCTGGCGGTCGACGAAATCGTCGATCCAGCCCCAGACCTCCTGCGGCGAGGCATCCACCTCCAGCCAGCGATCGTCCCCCGCGCGGCGCACGGACACCGATCCGGGCTGGGGCAACACCGGCTCGCCGGTGAGGGGATCCCCGCCTCGCGCCGATACCGAGCCCGGGATGGCCATCAGGCCCTCGGTGCGGTCCCGCGTAAGGTCCGGGGGGAGCTTGAGCTGCTCGATGCGCGGGCTCGAGTCGGTATCCCCACTGAACCAGCTGCAGCCGGAAAGCATGCCCGCCAGGGCGGCCATGGCGAGGTAGGTGAAGGGGCGTTTCATGTCTTTCCCAGGCAGCCCGCGAGCTTCATGGCCTGCAGCACGGTCTCGTGGTGCTGCTCGGACAACGGGGTCAACGGCAGCCGGATGCAGGGGCCGATGAGCCCCATCTGCTCGGCGGCCCACTTGACCGGAATGGGGTTGGTCTCGACGAACAGCGCCTTGTGCAGCGCCGCCAGCCGCGCATCGATCCGCTCCGCCTCCTCGCGGTCGCCGTCGAGGGCGGCGGTGCACATCTCGTGCATCTGCCGCGGGGCGACGTTGGCGGTCACCGAAATGGAGCCCTTGGCACCGACCAGCATCAGCGCGAGGTTCTTGGCGTCCTCGCCGCAGAAGACGTCGATGCGATCGCCGCAGCGCTCCACCAGGTCCTCGGCGCGCTCGACGCTGCCGGTGGCCTCCTTGATGCCGACGATGTTGGAGATGTCGGCGAGCCGGTCCACGGTGTCGGGGAGGATGTCGCAGGCGGTGCGGCCGGGTACATTGTAGATGAGTTGGGGCAGCGGCACGGATTCCGCCACGGTGCGGAAGTGCTGGTATAGCCCCTCCTGAGTGGGCTTGTTGTAGTACGGCGTCACCAGCAGGGCGGCGTCGCAGCCCCCCTCCATCGCGCAGCGGGTGAGCTTCACCGCCTCCCAAGTGGAGTTGGCGCCGGTGCCGCCGATCACCGCGGTGCGCCCCCGCGCCATCTCCACGACGCGGCGCATCACATAGCAATGCTCGTCATAGTCGAGGGTGGCGGACTCGCCGGTGGTGCCCACGGCCACGATGGCGTCGGTCCCGTTCTCGACGTGGAATTCGACGAGTCGCTCCAGGGCCGGCTCGTCCAGCGAGCCGTCTTCGTGCATCGGGGTTACCAATGCGACCATGCTGCCGCGGAACATCGCAACGACCTCCCAACCGGGCCTCGACCAAAGCCCGCATAGTAGCGACGGCGCCCGGGTGTGACAAGCAAGCCACGCCGCCGTGCTACACTCGCTGACCGGTGAACCAGCGCACGTGACGTTCCGGTGGGCATGCACAATAATCTTCTGGTGATATCCGCCCTCGGCGAGGATCGGCCGGGCCTGGTCGACGAGCTGACCCGCCTCGTGGCCGACGCAGGCTGCAACATCGAGGAGAGCCGCATGACGGTGCTCGGTGGCGAGTTCGCGGCCATCGCGCTGGTCTCCGGCCGCTGGAATCAGCTCGCCAAGCTCGAGACCACCCTGCCCAGCCTGGAGCGCCGCCTCGGTTTGACCGTGCAGACCCGGCGCACCGCGCGTTCCCGCCGGATCGGCGACCTGCTGCCCTATGCCGTGGAGGTCATCTGCCTGGACCAGCGCGGCGTGGTGCATCAGCTCTCCAATTTCTTCTCGCTGCGCGAGATCGATATCCGTGACCTGGCGACCACCACCTATGCAGCGGTGTATACCGGCACGCCCATGTTCTCCGTGCGCATGACCATCGACGTGCCGGCGCGGATGCAGATCGCCCGCCTGCGCGAGGAATTCATGGATTTCTGTGACGAGCTCAACCTCGACGCCGTTATCGAGCCCGCCAAGGCCTGATACCGCGCGGGGTTGCACATGGATACCGATTCAGGGAGGCAATGACCATGTCCGAGGTCGCCATCGACCGGCCTGTCCCCGATTTCGAGCTGCCCGCCACCGACGACGGCCATTTCCGGCTGTCCGATTATCGGGGCCGGCAGGTGCTGCTGTTCTTCTACCCGAAGGCCAATACCCCGGGCTGCACCCAGGAGGGCAAGGACTTCCGCGACCTCCACGAGGACTTGACCGCCGCCGACACTGCGGTGGTCGGTATCTCTCGTGACGGTGTGCGCGCCCAGCAGAACTTCAAGGAGAAGTACGGTTTCCCCTTCCCGCTGCTCTCCGACAAGGAGGAGCGGGTGTGCAACCTCTTCGGGGTGCTCAAGGAGAAGAACATGTACGGCCGCAAGGTCATCGGCGTGGAGCGCTCCACCTTCCTCATCGATGCCGAGGGGGTGCTCCGCCGGGAATGGCGGGGCGTGAAGGTCAAGGGCCACGCCGCCGAGGCCATGGAAGCGGCACGGGCGCTCCATGCCGGCGGGTGAGGGTGCGTACCCCCGGGCCTACGTGCTCGACACCTCGGTGTTGATGCACGAGCCCACAGCGCTGTTCCGCTTCGAGGAGCATGACCTCTACCTCCCGGCGGCGGTGCTGCGCGAGCTCGATGCCGCCAAGCAGGGCGTCTCCGAGGAGGCGCGCAACGTCCGTCAGGTGAGCCGCTTCCTCGACGCCCTGCTTAGCGGTGCAGGCCCGGAAGAGCTGGATGCCGGGTTGCCGCTGTCGCCGGTGGCCGTGGGCGAACGGCCGAGCGGGCGGCTGTACTTCCTGCGCGACGGTGGCGACCGCGGCGACGATGCCATCCTCGCCGCTGCCCTGGCGCTGCGCGAGCGGCTGAGCCCGGCCACGGTGGTACTGGTGAGCAAGGATATCAACCTGCGCATCCAGGCCACGGTGGCGGGGTTACGCGCCGAGGATTACCACAGCGACCAGGTCCTCGATGACGTGGACCTGCTCTACCGGGGCATGCGCGAGGTCCCGGGCTGGGACGAGGGCATGAGCCTGCCCGCGCCACCGGAGGGGGAGGCCGGCTATGCCCCTGCGGAGTGCGTGTACTCGAGTGGGCGCGAGGGCATCATCACGGCGGTATCCGCGACCGGCGAGGCCGAGGCGCGGGCAGTGGGGGATTTCCGTTCCGGCGGCGATTCCGTCTGGGGGATCCATGCCCGCAACCGCGAGCAGAATTTCGCGCTCAACCTCCTGCTCGATCCCGGCATCGACTTCGTCAGCCTGCTGGGCCCGGCGGGTACCGGTAAGACCCTGCTGGCCCTCGCCGCCGGGTTGGCCCAGACCTTTGACGATGCCCGCTACCGGGAGATCGTGATGACCCGGGCCACGGTGGCCATCGGCGAGGATATCGGTTACCTGCCGGGTACGGAGGAGGAGAAGATGACCCCCTGGATGGGGGCCCTGATGGATAACCTCGAAGTGCTGGCCGGTCCGGGCCAGGGCGGCGGCTGGCACCAGGCCGCCACCCGGGACGTGTTGCAGAGCCGCATCCGCATCCGCTCGCTGTCGTTCATGCGCGGGCGCACGTTCCTGGACCGTTATCTGATCCTGGACGAGGCGCAGAACCTCACCGCCAAGCAGATGAAGACGCTGATCACCCGGGCGGGACCCGGGACCAAGGTAGTGTGCCTGGGCAATATCGGGCAGATCGACACGCCCTATCTCACCGAAACCACCTCGGGTCTGACCTACATGGTGGACCGATTCCGCAGCTGGCCGCATGCCGGCCATATCACCCTGCAACGGGGCGAGCGCTCGCGGCTGGCTGATTACGCCAGCGAGGTGTTGTAGCCGCGGGTCGCAGGCGGTCGCGGACGGCTTACTCTTGTTCATGGGTAGGTGGCGCCATTCGATAAGGGCGACCCCGGTCCGCAGGGAGAGCGGTCGTTGCGCTCCGAGGGGACCCCGCCCGCCTGTGCGTATAGCATACCTATGCCTGACGGCCGTGAGGCCCCGGCGATTTCGGGGGCGGGCACCCCCAGTCGCTTACGCCCGCTCTCCCTACGGACCGCGCTCGCTTTCAAGCACCGCTCCGGAGATTGGCCAACACTGTGGCCCCGGCGTCGACTACGCTGGAAACGCCGACATGACGCGTGCAAGGTGCCGGTCGGTACCGCCTGAGTTCGCTATCGTGTGCGCGGATGGTGGCGCGATGTGCGTTCACCAGTCCCCGTAGCCGAGCCTTCCGTGCGCGGGGTCGACGCGGCGGGTAGCCGGGTGCAAGCGACTGGGGGCGGGGTCCCCTCGGAGCGACGCGCACGGCTACCCGCCGCGTCGATCCCGCCTGTGGCAGTGACACCAATGGCCGTTTCCGTCAGCGGATCCCCTCGGAGCGCAACGACCGGACCCCCTTCGGGTCGGCATCGCCCTGCTCGGGCGGTGAGGGTGGAGGGAGCCTATCGGCCTGCAAGGCCCTGGCGCCCGGCGTAGTCGCGGGCGAACTGCCAGGCCACCCGGCCGCTGCGCGAGCCGCGGGCCAGCGCGTAGCGCAGTGCCTCCGCCCGGATGGCCTCCCCGTCGGTGGTGTCCGTGCCGAGCTCTTCGAGCCAGGCGAAGCAGATGTCCAGGTAGCGCTGCTGGTCGAAGGGGTAGAAGGACAGCCACAGCCCAAAGCGCTCGGACAGCGAGATGCGCTCCTCCACCGCCTCGCCGTGGTGGATCTCGCCGTCGATGTTGCGGGCCTGCTCGTTGTCGGCCATGTACTCCGGCAGCAGGTGGCGACGATTGGACGTGGCATAGACCAGCAGATTCTCGGGGGCGGCGGCCAGGGAGCCGTCGAGCACCGCCTTTAACGCCTTGTAGCTGGCATCATCCGCCTCGAATGATAGGTCATCGCAGAAGATCACGAAGCGCTCCGGGCGGCCGTGGACCAGCGCCACGATCTCCGGCAGATCGGCGAGGTCATGGGGCTCCACCTCGATGATCCGCAGGCCGTCGGCGGCATATTCGGTGAGCAGCGCCTTGATCAGCGACGACTTGCCGGTGCCCCGGGAACCCCAGAGCAGGGCGTTGTTGGCGGGCAGCGTGGCGAGGAACTGACGGGTATTGCGCTCGAGCTCGTCGCGCTGGCGGTCGATGTTGCGTAGCTGGGCGAGGCGCAGCTGCTGGGGGTGCGCGATTGCCTCCAGATGGCCGCGCCCCTGGCGATGGCGCCAGCGGAACGCCGTGCTGGCGGCCCACTCCGGCTCGGCGGAGGCCGGAGGCAGGACGGGGTCCAGGCGCTCGAGCAGGCGCTGCAGGTTCTCGGCCAGGTGGGTCACGGCATCCATGGTCGCAGTCCTCCGGTTCGGGCGCGGGGCGCTATTCTGGCATAACCCGTGGCGCTTCACCCGCTGGCACGTCGGCGCTAGGGTAGCGGCTCACGAGTAAGGGGAAGGCAATGCACGAACGCGGAACAAGACGCTATTTCGCCTACGGCTCCAATCTCCATCCGCTGCGCCTGGGGTTGCGCACCCCGGGTTGCCGACTGCTCGGTACCGCGGCGCTGCCCGACTATCAGTTGCGCTTCCACAAGCGCAGCGACGGGGACGGCTCGGCCAAGGCGGATGCCCGCCACACCGGCGCCGGCGACGATCGGGTGCTGGGCGCGGTCTACGAAATGCGCGACGATGAGATCCCGGTGCTCGACCGCATCGAGGGTCTCGGCCCCGGCGGCTACCGGGTGACCACAGAAACGGTATCCCTGAACGGCGAGGCGCTGACGGTCTTCCTCTACGTCGCCGTCGACAGTCACATCGTGCCGGACTGGCGCCCCTTCGCCTGGTACCGGGACCTGGTCTGGCACGGCGCGCGCTGGCAGGGTTTCCCTGCGGACTATGTGGAGACCATTGCCGCGGTGCAGGCCCGGCCCGACCCCGAGCCGCAGCGCTCGGCGGACAATCGCCGCCTGCTGGAGGTCATGCCGGACTGGCGGCTCGAGCACGGTTATCGCCTGGAGTGGCAATGAGGCGCGTCTACACCGATAGCGATCCCCTCATCGTCGGTCATCTCGCCGAAGTGCTGCGGGCGCGGGGGATCGTCTGCGTCCTGCGCAACTATTACTTGAGCGGCGGGGTGGGCGAGCTCCCGCCCAATGAGGTCTGGCCCGAGCTGTGGGTGGAGGATAACGATGACGAGGCCGTGGCCCGGCGTCTGGTCGACGAGGTGCTGGCGAACCACGACGCCGACGGACCGGACTGGACCTGTCCCGGGTGTGGCGAGCGCATCGAGGGCCAGTTCGCCGCCTGCTGGCGCTGCGGGCACGTCGCCCCTTCGGAACGGGGAGAGGCATGATCGAGCTGCGTGATATCACCCTCCGACGCGGTCCGGAGCCGCTGTTGGAGCGCACCGGCGTGACCCTGCACGCCGGCCACAAGGTGGGTCTGGTCGGCGCCAACGGTACCGGCAAGACCAGCCTGTTCTCGCTGCTCCAGGGCGAGCTCGGCGTCGATGCCGGCGAGGTCTCCATTCCGCGGGACTGGGAGATCGCCCACATGGCCCAGGAGACACCGGCACTGGAGCGCCCGGCCCTGGAGTTCGTGCTCGACGGCGATCGGGACTTCCGTGCCGCCGAGGCCGCGGTGGCCGAGGCCGACGCCCGCGGCGATGGCCGGGCGATCGCCGCCGCCCACGCCGCCTACGACAACGCCGGCGGCTATACCGCCCACGCCCGGGCCGGGGAGTTGCTGGACGGCCTGGGTTTCCCCGCCGAGCAGCACGGCTGGGCGGTGGCCCAGTTCTCCGGCGGCTGGCGGGTACGGCTCAATCTCGCACGGGCGTTGATGAGCCGCAGCGACCTGCTGCTGCTGGATGAGCCCACCAATCACCTGGACCTGGAGGCGGTGCTCTGGCTGGAGCAGTGGCTGCGGGCCTACCCGGGCACCCTCATGCTGATCTCCCACGATCGCGATTTCCTCGATGCCGTGGTCGACGAGATCCTCCACATCGAGCACCGTAAGCTCACCCTCTACCGGGGCGGCTACAGCGACTTCGAGCGCCAGCGCGCCGAGCGCCTGGCCCAGCAGCAGGCCCTCTACGAGAAGCAGCAGCGCGAGATCGCCCACCTGCAGAAGTTCATCGACCGCTTCCGGGCCCAGGCCAACAAGGCCCGCGCCGCCCAGAGCCGGGTCAAGGCCCTGGAGCGCATGGAGCGAATCGCCCCGGCCCATGTGGATTCGCCCTTTCAATTCGAGTTCCGCCAGGCGCCGGCGGTGGCCAATCCGATGCTGGCCATGGAGGCGGTGAGCCTGGGTTACGGGGAAGTGCCCGTGCTCACGGGTATCGATCTCGCCCTGCGACCCGGCCAGCGGATGGGGCTGCTCGGCCCCAACGGGGCGGGCAAATCCACCCTGGTGCGGGCCCTGGCTGGGGAGCTGGGGCCGGTGACTGGTCGAGTCACGCGGGCACGCAACCTGCGGGTGGGTTATTTCGCCCAGCACCAGCTCGAGCAGTTGGACCCGGAGGCCAGTCCCGTACTGCACTTGGCGCGGCTGGCGTCGGACGCCCTGGAGCAGACCCTGCGCGACTTCCTCGGCGGTTTCGGCTTCCACGGCGACCAGGCCCTGGAGCCGGTGGCGCCGCTCTCCGGTGGCGAGAAGGCGCGGCTGGTGCTGGCCCTGCTGGTCTGGCAGGCGCCGAATCTGCTGCTCCTCGATGAGCCCACCAACCACCTGGACCTGGAGATGCGCCATGCCCTGACGGTCGCCCTCCAGGGCTTCGAGGGTGCGGTGGTCACCGTTTCCCACGACCGCCACCTCCTTGGTGCCACCGTCGACGAGTTCCACCTGGTCGCCGATGGCGGGGTGCGTCGCTTCCACGGGGGGCTGGCGGAGTACCAGCAGTGGCTCTCCGAGCGTCGCCGCGCGGGACGGAGCCTGGCCGCCGAGACCCCCGCCGGCGGCCAGAGTGCCGCGGAACGAAAGGCCGAGCGCCAGCGCGCCGCGGACCAGCGACGTGCCCTCAAGCCCTTGCGCGAGCGCGTGCAACGCCTGGTCCGGGAGATCGAGCGGGTATCCGCCGAGCTTGCGGAACTGGAGGGGGACCTGGCCGACCCGGCGCTCTACGAGGCCGACGACAAGGAGCGCCTCAACAACCTGCTGCGGCGCCAGGGCGAGCTCCGCCGCCACCACGACGCCCTGGAGGCCGAGTGGATGGAGGCGGAAGAGGCCCTGGAAACCGCGCAGGCCGATGGGGCCTAGAAGCGGGCCGTCAGCGCCGCGTAGAGGGTACGACCGCGTTCCTGGTACGAGTAGCCATCATCGCGCTCGGTGCGTTGGTCGGCGATGTTCAGCACGCCGCCGCGGACCGTGAGGGTATCGCTGAGGTCATGACTCATTCCGGCATCGGTGAGCGCATAACCACTGAGGGTGGTCTCACCGTCGCTCTGCTCGCCGCGGTATTCCGTACGCACGAACCAGCGTGTCTCCATGCCGAGTTCTCCCTCGAGCCGCACGTTGGCGCTGTGTTTCGGGCGATACGTGAGGGTCTCGCCGGTTTCACGGTCCTCGGCGTCGAGGTAGGTGTAGTTAGCGGTCAGCGTGAGTGATTGCGTTAGTGTGCGGCGCAGGGTTGCCTCCACGCCCTGCAGGCGGGCCTCGGCGACATTCACGTAGGTGTAGTAGGGGTTACCGTCCTCGTCGCTGCCCACTGCATGTTCCAGGTCTCGCTCGATCAGGTCCTCCACGTCGTTGCGGAAGAACGTGAGCGAGCTATTCCAGGCACCACCGTCATACGCCACGGAGGCCTCGTAGTTGGTGCTGGTTTCAGGCTCCAGGTCCGGGTTGCCGACCAGGGTACAAGCCCCGCGGCAGCTCGCTGTCTGAGAGGTGGGGCTGTTCTGGCGCAGGGTCGGTGCCTTGAAGCCGGTGGCGACGCCGCCTTTGACCGTCACCCGGGGGCTCAGCCGATAGACCAGATACCCACGCGGGGTGACCTCGGTGCCGAATCGCTCGTGGTCGTCCACACGCGCCCCCAAAAGGAGATCCAGCTGGTCGGTGAGCATAATGTCGTCCTGCAGGTATACGGCGGCCTGGCGCACCCGGTCGTCACCCGGAGTGCCGGCGCCGCCGAGGCCCGGGGCATCCTCCAGCTCCAGCCGCCATAGCTCCGCCCCGGCGGTGAGGGCGTGGTTGCCCAGGTAGGCGGTGGCATTACCCTCAATGAGGCGGTTCGTCTGCGTGACACCGTCGGAGTCGGTTTCGATGCGCTCACCATAGGCGCGGAACTCCGAGTCGCCCCACGACCATCGGCCCTGGTGGCTCAGGGAAAGGTCGTCGCGGACCAGTTCCTGGTCCGCTTCGCCCCAGCCGCGGATGAAGTACTCGCCGAAGCGCTCCTGCTCGCGGTGGCCGATCTCGGCCTTCACCGTCTGACCCTCTGCCGGAGTCCAGGACAGCCGCGCGCCGACGTCCCGGTTGTCCCGGCCTTCGACGGTGCCGAGGTCACTTTCCTTGACGACACTGCCGTCACCGCGGGTGACCGGATCGCCGTCTCCACCGGTAAGCACGCGATCATCGCCGGCGCGCCAGGGCTCGCGCCGGCTGTAGGCGGCGGTGACGGTGAATGCCAGATGGTCTCTCACCAGTGGACCGCTGACGCGCAGGCTGGTATTGCGCTCCAGGCCGTCGCGGCCCTCCGTGGGTTTGGCTGCCTCGGCGTTGATGCTGCCGCCCCATGTGCGCTCCGCCGGTTTGGTGATGATGTTGACCACGCCGCCCAACGCCTCGGAGCCGTAGAGCGCCGACATGCCGCCGCGGATGACCTCCACTCGGTCGATCGCGTCCACCGGGATCATGCCCAGGTCGTAGTCGTTATGGCGAAACACCGCTTCCCGGGAATTGACTCGCTTGCCGTCGACCAGGATCAGGGTGTAATCCGAATCCATGCCGCGGATGCTGATCTCGGAACGCCCCTGACTGCCGGCGCTCAGGCTGATCCCCGGGAGCTGACGCACGGCGTCGGTCAGATCGTCGCTGGGCACGTTCCGCAGTTCCTCGCCGGAGACCACACTCACCGACGCTGGGGCAGTGGAGACCTGCTGCTCGGTGCGTGTGGCCGATACCACCACGGCGGCGCTCGTGGTGACTTCGCCGTGAGCGCAGGTGGAGGCCAATAGCGCGAGGACGGAAGACATCGTGGTGGCAGTGAAGCGAAGACGGTACACGCGCATCGTTGTTTTCCCTCGTATACTAATTGTTAGAAGGCGAACAATAAGCGAAACGCGAATCGATCGCAATACGATTTCAAGTTATCGGCTCGATGACGGATGGTGGCTGCCCGTACCGGCTGCTTGCTTTATGATCAGCCCGACAAGTACTTCTTACTTCCCTCGAAGGGGCGGCTGTCGATTGATCAAGGGAGCGTTATGTTTTCCCCGGACACCCCGATGCCCAGCTTCCTGCGCGGTGGCGGAGAGATGGGACGCCGCATCCGCGAGCTGGACTGGTCGTCCACCCCGATTGGAGCGGTCCACACTTGGCCGCAGACCCTGCGTACCGCCATAGGCATCATGTTGAACTCGGGCTATCCCATGTATATCGCCTGGGGCCCGGAGTTCGTGCAGTTCTACAACGATGCCTACGCCCCGATCTTCGGCAGCAAGCACCCACAGGCCCTGGGCCGCGGGACCGCGGAGTCCTGGGGGGAGATCTGGGACGAGGTCGGGCCCATGTTCCGTGGGGTCCTGGAGACGGGGGAGCCCGTCACCGTCACCGATCACTGCTTCGTCATGTACCGGCACGGCTATCCGGAGGATTGCTACTTCGACTTCTCCTACAGCGCGCTCTGCGACGAGGAGGGAATCCCGCGAGGGGTGCTGGTCACCTGCGCCGAGACCACCGAGGCGGTGCTGCAGGCCCGGCGGATGGCGATGCTGCAGGGTCTCGACGGCAGTCTCCATGACGCCCTGAGCCGGGATGTGGTCTACTCGGTTGCCCTGGAGAGCCTCTGTGGGACGGAGGCGGGTGTCCCCTTCGTACTGTTCTACGAGCCCAGCGGCGATGGTACCGAGCTGTGGTTGCGCGGCCACCGCGGCTGCCAGTCGGTGCCACCGTCCTGGCGGGCACTGCGCTCGGACAGCGAGCGACCCTGGCCCCTGGCCCAGGCCCTCGGCGGCGACGAGGTAACGCCGGCACAGCATTGGCGGGACGAGCGCCTTCGGTTGACGCCGGGCCGTGCCGCCGGTGCGCCCGCTGAGGCGGTGGTGATACCAGTGGCCGGCACCGATGCGGGGCAGCCCGATGCGGTACTGGTGCTGGGCGTGGACCCGCGCCGACGCCTCGACGAGCCCGGCCTGCGGTTCTTCCAGTTGATCCGCCAGCACCTGGAGAAGGCACTGCGGCGCGCCATGGCCCATGAGCAGAGCCTGGCGGGTGCGCGCCGTCGCGCCGAGGCGGTCTTCGAGATGGCCCGGGAGGGGATCGTTGTGTGCAGCCCCGAGGGGCGCATCATCGAGGCCAATCCTGCATTCGCGGACATGGTGGGCGAGACGGGCGCGGGCCTCGCTGGCGTCGCATTCCCGCGCCTGGTGGCCGACGATGAGCACTATGCCGTGCGCGATCTCCTGCGTCGCGCGCGGGTGGCGGAGGGGGCGTTTGGCCAGCTCCGCCTCAGTGACCGGGATGGCGCGGCGCGCCTGGTGGAAGTGAACGCCCGGCCCCTCGATGACGGCGCCGGGGGGCAGCTGTTCCTGGTCATCCACGACATCAGCGAGCGGCTCCGCCACGAGGCCTTGCTCGCCCACCAGGCTTCCCATGACGCCCTCACCGAGTTGATCAACCGCTACGAGTTCGAGCGGCGCCTGGACGCCCTGCTGGACAAGCCGCTCGCCGGGGATGCGGGTCATGCCCTGGCCTATATCGACCTGGATCAG
The DNA here is from genome assembly GCF_052060015.1 of Arhodomonas sp. SL1. Lineage (NCBI taxonomy): Bacteria > Pseudomonadati > Pseudomonadota > Gammaproteobacteria > Chromatiales > Ectothiorhodospiraceae > Arhodomonas > Arhodomonas sp. SL1. The sequence continues at coordinate 31,141 of NZ_JBPODZ010000016.1, forward strand.
TTCAAGGTGGTCAACGACACCTGCGGCCACACCGCCGGCGACGAGTTGCTTCGGGAGCTCGCTCGACGCATGCAGGAGCCCCTGGCCGGGGGGCACACCCTGGCGCGGCTCGGTGGCGACGAGTTCGGGGTGATCCTCAGCAACGTGGGCATCGAACACGCAGAGGCCATCCTCACGCGGTTGCTGCAGAGCATCGAGGGCTACCGGTTCGATTGGGCCGGCGAGCAGTACCCGGTCACCGCCAGTGTCGGCCTGGTCGAGATCCCACCGCAGGGGGCCTCCCGCGTGGAGCTGGTCAGTCGCGCGGATAACGCCTGTTTCGCCGCCAAGGAGGAGGGGCGGAACCGCATCAAGACCGTCCCGGTGACGGATACCACCCTGGTGGATGCCCGTCGCAATGCGATGAGCTGGGTTTCCCGGATCGTGGATGCGCTGGATAGCGGTCGCCTGTTCCTGGAGTACCAGCCCATCGTGCCGGCGCGGGAGGAGGCGCTGGGCCGGCCCGCGGAGCGCGGCGAGCTGCTGGTGCGGCTGTGCGACCGAATGGGCAGCATTGTGCCGCCGGATCACTTCATTCCGCCCGCGGAGCGCTTCAACCTCATGCCTCGGGTGGACCGGTGGGTGATCGGCCACGCCCTCTCGCACCTGGCGGCGCGCGAGGGCAGTGATGCGGGTGTCTACGGCATCAACGTCTCCGGTAATAGCCTGAGCGAGCCCGGTTTCGCCGACTTCGTGCTGGAGACCATCGACGCCAGTGGCATCTCGCCGCGGCGGCTGTGCTTCGAGATCACCGAGACCGCGGCGGTGACCTACCTGGACAGCTGCATCGAGTTCGTCAGCCGCTTGCGGGCCATCGGCTGCGAGATCGCCCTGGATGACTTCGGCAGCGGCTTTTCCTCTTATGCCTATCTAGAGCGGATCCCCTGCGACTGCATCAAGATCGACGGCCACTTCGTCCGTGATATCGCCGACAGCCCCAGCTGCCAGGCCATCGTCGAATCCATCGTCAGTGTCAGCCAGCGCATGGGCCTTCGCACCATCGCCGAATGGGTGGAGCGCCGCGAGACGGTGTCACTGCTGCAAGGCCTGGGCGTCGACTACGTGCAAGGCTTCGGCGTCGCACCGTATCGGAACTGGCTGGAATGAGGTGCTGCGCCGGGATGGTTCGGCTGTAGGCGGTTCATGCGTACGCTAAGCGGTCTCGAGGTGCTGTACCTCGACGATACCCTGGTGGCGGTGAACAAGCCCTCCGGGCTGCTGGTCCATCGTACGGAGCTGGACCGGGAGCGGGATGTGGCCCTGCAGCGCGTCCGCAACGGCCTGGGCCGCCGCGTCTATCCCGTGCATCGCCTCGACCGCGCCACCTCTGGGGTGCTGGTGTTCGCGCTGACCGCGAAGCGGGCGGGCATCCTGGCTGCGGCGTTTCGCGGCCGTGCCGTGGAGAAGGCCTATCTCGCGGTGGTCCGGGGGTGGGCGCCCGCCTCCGGCGAGGTGGATCGTCCGCTGGCCCGGGAGAAGGGCGGGGAGCGCCGGCCCGCCCGGACCCGATTCCGACGGCTGGCCACCGTGGAGCTGCCCATCCCGGTGGATCGTTATCCCGCCGCCCGTTACTCCTTGGTGGAGGTTACGCCGCTGACAGGCCGCCGCCACCAGATCCGTCGCCACATGGACCGGGCGAATCACCCCCTGATCGGCGACACCACCTACGGTCGTGGTCCCCACAACCGGCTGTTTCGCGAGCACCTGGGCAGTCACCGGCTGTTGCTCCACGCCTGGCGCATTGCCTTCCGCCACCCCGGTTCCGGTGAGTGGCTGGAGATCCATGCCCCGCTGACGGACGATTTCTCGGAGGTCTGCGCCCGCCTCGGCTGGTGGCCGGCGCTGCGCCGCCGGGGTGTGGCTGCCACCGGCCGTGGCTAGACTGGGAGATGTGCCCCGCTGGCAGGAGACGGCATGGCCTATCGACTGGACCCGCAGTGCGACGCCGATGAGGAGGTCCGGCGTATCGCCGGTGAGTGCATTGCTTGGGCCCGGGATGCCCTGGCGTTGCCCGCCGAGCGCCGGGCCGAAGGGGTGCACGAGGCACGCAAGCGGCTCAAGGAGCTACGCGCCCTGCTGCGGCTGATTCGGCCGCGCCTGGGCAAGCATCGATTCCGCCGCGAGAACGCGCGCTTTCGCGATATTGCGAGGGGGCTCTCGGAGATGCGTGATGCCGATGCCCTGTTGGAGGCCTGGGACGCCATGGCCGTGGCCGAGCCGACGCGCTTCTCCCGTGCCGCTATGCGTCGGGTGCGGGATCGCCTGGTGTCGCGCCGGGATGCCGGCGTGGGGGAGGGCGGTCCGGCCGAGGCGATCGAGGGGGCGCACTCCGCCCTCACGGAGGCCGCAACGGGGGTGTCCGAGTGGCCTTTGGGGGCCCGCGGTTTCGCCCTCGTCCGCGAGGGATTGCATCGCAGCTACCGGGATGGCGGCCGCCGACTCGCGGTGCTGGATGACGGCCTCACCGACGCCGGGCTCCACGAGTGGCGAAAACGGGTGAAGGACCACTGGTACCACACCTGTCTGCTGGAGCGTTGCTGGCCCGCGATGCTGGGTGCCCGGCGCCGGCTGCTCAAGCAGCTCTCCGATGCCCTGGGCGATGATCACGACCTGGCGATGCTGCAGGCCCTGATGGACGTCGAGCCCGGCGTGTTCGGGCCTGCCTCCACGCGCCGGGCCGTGGCCCGCGCCGTGGCCCGACGACGCGCCACCCTGCAGGCCGACGCCTTCGCCGTCGGCCGCCGCCTGTACGCGGAAACCCCTAGGGCGCTGGTGATCCGGTGGCGGGCATACTGGCGCCTGACCCGTGCGGGTAATGGTCCCGCGACGAGCAAACCGTGAGGAGAGGAGTGAGCGTGATGATCGCAACGAGGTTGTACCGAATGATCGCCGCGGCCGCCGTCGCCCTGTTCCTGGGGGCCGGTAGCGTCCACGGTGCCGAGGGCATGGAGCAGGTCACCAGCACCGATGATGTCGCCACCACCACGGAGCGGTTGGTGGAGGTCCTCGAGGAAAAGGGCATGAACGTATTCGCCGTGATCGATCACGCCGCTGGCGCCCGGGAGGCCGGTATGGAGCTGCCCCCCACAAGACTCGTCATCTTCGGCAACCCCAAGGTGGGCACCCAGCTCATGCACTGTGACCGGAGTACCGCCATCGATCTGCCCATGAAGATGCTCGTCTGGGCCGAGGACGGCGCTGTGTACGTCGGCTACAACACGCCCGCGTATCTTGCCCAACGCCATGGGCTCGAGGACTGCGGGCCGGTGCTCGGCAATATCGAGGAAGCCCTGCGCGGCTTCGCCGACGCCGCGGCCGGTTGAGCCTCGCAGGCCTCGCCCGGACCGCATGCGCGGCCCGGGCATGACAGTGCGGCTCGTGCCGCTAGCCGGCGGCGCGCTGGCCGTCGCGCCCGGCCGTTTCTGTCTGGGCGTCGTCACCCGCCCCGGCCTCGGGGCTCCAGTGCAGGTCGCCGACGTAGCGCCACGCCATACGGCCGCGCTCGTCCAGGGCGAAGAGGTGTAGCCAGCGGTTGTCGAATAGCGCCCGGAGCTCCGGGTGCCGTCGCAGCACCGCGGTCATCGCCGCCACCGGTGCCTGTATCAGCACCGATAGCCGGAGTGGTTCGTGCACCGGGTCCTCGCCGTCGTGCACCGACTGCCAGGGTAGGCCGCCCCGGAGGGCCCCGCCGTTACCCTCCACCACGCCGATGCCGCCGGTGACGTTGTGCAGCAGCTTGTTGCCCGCGCCGAACAGCGCCGGCGCGACCGTGGAGCCGTAGTACTGCAGGCTGATCCAGCCGGCCACCACCACCGGCGCGGTCATCACCTGCTCGAGCACCTGGAAGCCCCGGTCGGCGCGCCAGTCGTAGCTGTGCAGGAACGCCGTTCCGCCGAGATCGACGCCGGCGGTGCGGTGACGCGGTGCGGCGACGAATGCCCGGCAACCGGCGAGCCCCCACTCCGGACGGATCTCCGCCCAGTCCCGTGCCCGTGCCGGCACGTCGGCGGCCTCGCGCGCCCGGGACAACCGCCGTGCGCGCTCGGCACGGGTCGCGTGGCCGGCGGCGTCCAGGGCGGCCCGGAGCCGGTCCAGCGCACCCGCGTGGGCCGGTGACGGTGTATCCCCGGCGTACAGGGTCACTTCATCCGTGGCCGTGTCGTGCAATGCGCCGACGAACACGGTGTCTTCGGGGATGAGGAAGCCCCGCCCGTCGAGCCCGGCGCGGACCGCGGGGTCGTTCAGGAGCCCGGCGAGCAGCCGCGCGTTGGCATCCCCCGGATAGCCACCGCAGGCCCCGCAGTGGAGTGCCCCGGCGTGGGGGTTGTTGATCACCCCCGCGCCGTGGCCTGCGAGCATCACCACCGGCGCGAAGCCCCCGGTCAGCGACATCCCCCGCAGCACCGTCTCGGCGGCGTCGACCCGCGCCTCCAGGGGCAGGGCCGGATCAGGCACCGGCGGCGGCTCGTGGCCGGGCAGCGGGCTACGCTGCTGGCGCAGGGCGTCGCGCAGCAGCCGGGCGACGTAGACGGGACCCGTGGCTTCGACGAAGGCGAACGAGGAGACCGCCGCCAGCTTGAATCGCCCCCAGGCGCGGGCCGTGCGCGCGGCGATGCGCGCTCGACGGGACGCAGTCCCGTCCTCGGGGTCGGCGGCCCGGCTGGGGAGGGTCGGGGCGAGCAGTCCGGGGCAACGGGCCTCGATTGCCTCGGAGGCAAACCGCCGATGGGCGAGGGGCAGGCCGAAGAAGCCGGCGAAGCCCAGCGTCGCGATCCCCGGGTCCGCTGCCTCCAAGGCACGGCGGAAGACCTCCGAGCGCACGTCGATGCAGAACGCCGCCTGAATCGCCGGGCGTTCGTTGGCGTCGTCCCCGACTGCGGCAGGAATGCGGCCCGCGAGGCGGCGCTGCGCGGCGCGTTCCGCTGCCTCTTGGAGGATGGCATCGATGACGTGGTTTCGCCCGGGCCGAACCGGCCGGGCATGGGCAGTGCACACTGCCGCCCAGCGCTCGGCGATGGTGTCACGGTGACGTGCGAGCAGCGCCTGCTCCCATACCAGCCGGACCGCGAGCAGGGCGATGCCCGTGCCGTCCGTGCTGTCGCGGAGCTCCGCCTGCCACAGCCGGTAGCGGGCGTACTGCGCCCAACCGCCCAGGTCGTTCAGCAACCGGTGGAAATAGCCTTCCCGGGCCTCGGGGGGTAGCCCGAGGGCCTCCGTCGCCGCGACGATGGTGGCCTCGGCGGATTCGGGCGTGGCCGCCACCCGGCGGGTGAAGCCGGCCAGCCCCGCGATCTCCGGGGTCCGGTCCCGGCGGGCGTGGGCCCGCCAGGCGGTGAAGGCGTTCGCCGGCCGAGGTGCCGGCCATAGGGCCTGCCCCAGGTCGAAGTACCCCGCTGCCCAGGCGCCCACGCGCTCGGTGATGAGCCCCGGCCAGTCGGTGCCTGAGGCATCCGCTGCCAGCTCGGCGACCGTGGGCAGTGCCCGTGGGGCCGGCGCGGGCTCCGCCGCGGCCGCCTTCAGGGCGGCCAGATCCCGGGGGCGGTGCCGAGCGGGCGCGGCGGCAAGGGCGGCGAGCAGGTCGTCGTCCTCGATGGCGCCGGAGCGGATGCGTGCCTGGAACCACTCCCTCGGCATCGTGACCCGGGCCCCGGCCGTGCGTTCTAGCCGGGCCGCCGTGGTCGCCAGGGGTTCATCACCCTGGCCGAGGAACGGGTTCACGGCCACCGAGCCGTGCAGGGGCCACAGCGGGGGCACCGCGCGGACGGCCGCTTCCGCCGCGTTGAGAACGGGGTCGGCGTCGTCGGCGGGGTGGGGTATGGGGTGATCATCGTGGCTCATGGAGGCCTCCAGGGGTCAGTGACTCGGGGACCTCGTCCAGCCCCCGAGGAGCCGGTCGAGCAGGGCGTTGGCATACAGACCGTTGGCCAGGTGCACCCGGAGCGCGGCCGCGGCCGGACGGTGGGCCCACAGCGGCAGGGCGGCCTGGGCGACGGCCACCAGGGTGAAGCTCGCCACGGCTAGGGCCATGAGGGCCCACTCGAGGCCACCGGGCGGCGGCGGTGCGGGCAGGCGGTCCGCCGTGGCCCAAGTGGCGACGGCATGCAGGGTGAAGTAGGCGACGGTGGTCGCCGCCGCATACGCGGCCGTGCGGGCGGTCAGGGCCCCGGGGGCGGCGTCCGCGAGCCCCTGGGCCAGCAGGTAGGCCACGCCGAGGACGAGGATCGCCCCGAGCACGATGGCCTGCGGCGGCTTCGACGCCAGGCCGAAGGCGAGTCCGACCGCCGCATACAGCGCCAATGCCGCCGTCAGGGCGCACATCACCGCCGCGATGCCGGGCGTCGCCACCGGACCGGGACGGCGGTTCGCGGCGATGCGCTCCACCGCGCCGCCGGCAGCGAGGAAGGCGTGCGCCTTGTACAGCGAGTGCGCCAGGATATGCAGCAGCGCCAGCGGGAAGAGCGCCAGCCCGCACTGCAGGATCATGAACCCCATCTGGGCCACGGTGGACCAGGCCAGCGAGGTCTTGACGGCCGGCTGGGTAAGCATGACCAGCCCGCCGAACAAGGCGGTGAAGCCGCCGACGGCTGCGAGGGCGGCGAGCACCGGTGGGGCGAGCAGCAGCACGTCGGCGAAGCGCACGAGCAGGAAGCCGCCGGCGTTGATCACCCCGGCGTGGAGCAGGGCAGAAACGGGGGTGGGGGTCTCCATGACCTCCGTGAGCCAGCCGTGGGTGGGGAACTGCGCGGATTTCAGCACGGCGGCGAGGGCCAGGAGGGCGGCCGCCCAGCCGGTCCCCGGCGGTGCCTCGCCGTCCCGCGCGGCCTCCAGGAGCGTCCCGATGTCCCCGGTGCCGAAGCCTGCGGCGAGGAGGGATGCCGCTGCGATTAGCGCGGCGTCGCCGGCCCGTGCGAACACGAACTTCTTGCGCGCCGCGCGCCGTGCCGCGGCACGGTGGGGGTAGAACAGCAGCAGCCGGTGCAGGCACAGGCTCATCGCCACCCAGGCGCCGGCGAGCACCGCCAGGTGGCCGGCCTGCACTAGGAGCAGCACCGATGCCAGGGTCGCGCAGAGCCAGCCGGTGAACGCGCGGTGGCGGGGCTCCCCGTCGAGATAGATGGCGGAGAAGCGCAGCACCACCCAGCCGACGAAACCCACCAGCAGCAACATCGGCGCGCCCACCACATCCAGGCGTACGCCCGGGGCTGCGAGTGGCCCCTCGATCGCGACCCACAGTGTCGAGACGGCGGCCACCGCCAGGGCCGCCAGCGCGGCACCCTCGGCGAGCCGGGGCAGTGGGCCGGGAGAGGCTGCGGGCCGTGTCAGCGCGGCGGCCGCTGTGGCCAGCAGTGCCAGGGGGGCGAGTAGGGGTAGGGCCTCGGGGGTCATCGTTTTCCTCGTTGGGACAGGCCGCGGAACACGGCGAAGTTGTACCAAGCCCCGTCAAGACAAAAAAATTCATTGTTTGCGATAAAACGTTCGATAAAATCGAACGATATGGCCGAGCTCAATTACCACCATCTCCGCTACTTCTGGGCCGTGGCCCACGACGGGAACCTCTCGCGCACGGCGCAGCGGCTGCATGTCTCGCAGTCAGCGCTGTCGGTGCAGATCCGCAAGCTCGAGGAGCAGCTCGGGCAGAACCTGCTCGAGCGCGAGGGCCGGCGGCTACGGCTCACCGAGGCGGGCCGTATCGCCCTGGACTATGCGGACACGGTGTTCGCCGCCGGCGCCGAGTTGGTGGGCACGTTGAAGGGCGGGGTGGGGCAGCGGCGGCGTGTCCTGCGCGTGGGGGCGCTGACCACGTTGTCGCGGAACTTCCAGCTCGAGCTGCTGCGGCCGCTGATCCATCGCGACGACGTGGAGCTCGTGATCCGCTCGGCGGGGCGCCGCGAGCTCCTTGCCCAGCTCCAGACCCATGCCGTCGACCTGGTGCTCTCCAACGAGGCCTTGCCCCGCGACGCGGGCGCCGATTGGTACAGCCAACTGGTGAGCAGCCAGCCCATCAGCGTGGTGGGTCCGCCTTCCGCCGACGACGGCCCGCTGCGCTTCCCCGGGGACTTGGAGGGGGTGCGGCTGGTGCTGCCGAGCCTGGAGAGCGGGGTACGCGAAAGCTTTGATCGATTGCTGGAGTTCGCCGGCGTGCGTCCGGTGATCCTCGCGGAGGTGGACGACATGGCGATGCTGCGGTTGGTCGCTCGTGAGGGACACGCCTACGCGCTGGTGCCACCGGTGGTGGTACGTGATGAGTTGCGCGCGGGGGTGCTGGTGGAACGCTGTCGAATCCCGGAGGTTCGGGAGCGCTTCTATGCCATCTTTCAGCGGCGTCGCTTCCCTAATCCACTGGTGCGGGAGCTGTTGGAGGCCGCGGCCGGCCGTGACAATGAATAACCCCGATTCAGGGTCTGGTACCGTAACAGGGTAGGCACCATCCCGATGCTCGTGGGGGGAGGCAATGAGCGGACTCGAGGAACTGTTGGCGAACAATCGTCGGTGGTCCGAGCGGCTCTCCCGCGAGCAGCCGGACTTCTTCCCCCGGCTGGCGCGGCAGCAGAACCCGGACTACCTGTGGATCGGCTGCTCGGACAGCCGGGTGCCGGCCAACGACATCGTCGGCCTGCTGCCCGGGGAGTTGTTCGTCCACCGCAACGTGGCCAATGTCGTGGTGCATAGCGACATGAACGCCATGTCCGTGCTGCAGTTCGCCGTGGAGGTGCTGCGCGTCCGGCATGTCATCGTCACCGGCCATTATGGCTGCGGTGGCGTCCGTGCCGCCCTGGGCCACGCCCAGCTGGGGCTGATCGACAACTGGCTGCGCCACATCAAGGACGTCTACCGTCTGCACGAGGCGAGCCTTCGAGGCATCGATGACGGGGAGTCCCTGGTGGACCGGCTCTGTGAGCTCAATGTAGTCGAGCAGGTGCGCAACGTCTGCCATACCACCATCGTGCAGAACGCCTGGGCGCGGGGGCAGCCGCTGGGGGTTCACGGCTGGATCTACGCCCTGACCGACGGTCGGGTGAAGGACCTTGGCGTCAGTGTCCACGAGCGCGACGAAATCGCCGAGGTCTATCATATGGAGACGCCCGCGGGGTGAGGGCCATCCCGCCGCGGGCATTCTGGGAGGCCGGTTATGGGCCGTCTGAGCGTTGTGATCCTCGTTGTCGTCTGGCTGGGTGGCTGTGCGATGGTGCCTGAGGCGGTGCGGGATGCGCCGCCGCGTTCGCCGGCCCCCGAGGCAATGCGCGCCGCGATGGAGGACTACGGCGGTGAGCGCGTGCGCTGGGGCGGGGAGATCGTCGAGGTGATCAATCGTGCCGACCACACCCTGGTCGCGGTGAGCCAGCGCCCGCTGGACGCCGCCGCGCGGCCCCGGGAAGACGCCGACAGCGGCGGACGTTTACTTGCACGCTTTGACGGTTTCCTCGATCCGGCGGTCTACGCGGCCGGCCGTGATCTCACGATTACCGGCCGCGTCGTCGGCCTGGAGACCCGCCCAGTGGGGGAATATCCCTACCGCTACGTGGTCGTGGAGGTGGACGGGCATAACCTCTGGCCGCCCCGGCGGGTGCCGGTGACCATCAACCGCCCGGTGGGCGCGCCGCCGTACTGGTGGGACTGTTTCGGGCCCTGGGATCCCTACTGCCGCCGCTGGTAGTCCCCTTTCGACCCCGGGGTGGCCGACATGGCGAAGGCGAACAGGGCCACGGCGAGGAGCTGGTCCGCCGGCATCATCCCGCCTCCGCCGCGTCGTCCACCAGCTCGACGCGACGGGCCCTGCGGTTCTTCTTGCGAACCCGTGCCACCCGGATGCCGTCGAGCTCGGCGGTGCTGGCCACGTGTGTGCCGCCGCAGGGCTGGCTGTCGATGCCCTCGATGCTTACTACCCGCACGGCGTCGCCGTTACCCGGTGGCCGACGGAGGGTGCGGGCGCTGTCCCGGGCGCCATCACGGTATTCCTGGCGCACGGGGTGACCGGCGGCGATCACTGCGTTGAGGCGCTCATCCAGCCATTCACGATCCAGGGTGCGCTCGCCCAGGTCGAAATCGATGCGCCCGCGCCCGGCATGGATGGCGCAACCGGTTACCGCTGCCGGCACAAGCCCGCAGAGCACGTGCAGCGCGGTGTGCATGCGCATGTGGCGCCGGCGCCGCGCGGGGTCGATGGCGAGGGTCACGCTGTCGCCGGGCTCGAGCTCGGGGCCCTCCTCGTCGAGCTCGTGGATGATACGCAGGCGTCCGGGCAGGTAGCGGGTGTCCGTCACCCGCCAACGCCGACCGTCGGCGGCGGTGATCCTCCCGGTATCCCCGGGCTGCCCGCCGCTTTCCGCGTAGAAGAGGGTGCGGTCGAGGATCACCCCGCCGGCTGTGACCGCTACCACCTTTGCCTCTCCCTCCGTGGCATAGGCGTCGGTCTCGAACAGGCGTTCCGTGGGGACGATGGCGGACATGGCGGTCCTCCGCTTATTTACGGTTACAATTTTATTTTTTATCGGTACAATCTGACGTGAACCACGCGTTTCCTAGTGTTATCCAAGAAGACAATCCGTGTAAACGGGAATTTTGTAATGGATACAATTTCGGTGTCGTCGCTTGCCCGCTTCCCGGGGCCGCGCTATCGCGCCATCGCCGAGGCCATCGCCGAGGCGGTGGAGACGGGGGCCCTGGCGCCCGGGCAGCGGCTTCCCACTCATCGGGCGCTCGCCGAGGCGCTCGGCGTGACGGTGGGGACGGTTACGCGCGGCTACGCCGAGGCCGAGCGGCGGGGGCTGGTCACCGCGCGAGTGGGCAGCGGTACCTACGTGAACGCGGGTGGGGCCTCCTCCGCCCCCGCGTTCGCCATCGCCCCGGGTGGGGATACCGGGCGCATCGACCTCGGGCTCGCCTTCCCGGTGCCCATGGATCGCGAGGCGACCGTGGCAACCCTGTTGCAGGACATCGCCGCTGATCCGGCTACCCTTGCGACCTGCCTGGCGTATCAGCCGGAGACCGGCCTGGAGCCCCACCGCGAGTGCCTCGCCCGGTGGCTGCAGGGCTGGGGCTTCCGTATAGATGCCAGTGAGCTGGTCATCTGCCTGGGGGCCCTCCACGGCGTCAACCTCGCCCTGCAGGCGGTGGCCCGTCCCGGCGATACCATCGCTTCCCCAGGTCTTGTCTACCCAGGGCTGATCGCCGCCGCGCGCGGGCTCGGGCTGCGCCACCTGCCCCTGTCGCTGGACGCGGACGGTGTGGACCCGGACGCCCTGGACGCATTGTGCCGCCAACAGCCGGTGCGCGCCGTATACGTCACACCGGACCAGAACAACCCGACCACGGCCCTGCTCCCTGCCGAGCGCCGCGCAGCGCTGCTCGAGGTCGCCGAGCGTCACGACGTCGCCGTGATCGAGGATGCGGTACACCTGGTGGACGCCGCCGAGCGCCCCCGGGCGCTGGTGGACGAGGCACCGGAAAGGGTCATCCACGTCAGCGCCGTCTCCAAGATACTCGCCGGCGGGCTCCGCGTGGGCATGGTGCGGGCACCGGGACGCTGGCGCACCGCCGTGGCCGAGGCGCTGCGCAGTCATTGCTGGATGGCGCCGCCGCTGAACGCCGAGCTTGCCTGCCGCTGGATCGCCTCGGGGCAGGCGGACGAGGTGGCGCACCGCCAGCGCCGGGCGGTCGGCGAGCGCCAGGTCCTGGTCGCGGAGGAACTCGCTGGGTTCGACTATGCCGCGCGGCCGTACGGATTCAATGTCTGGCTCCGACTCCCCGAGCCCTGGCGGGCCGGGGAGCTCGCCCGCGCCTGCGAGGAGGCGGGGGTGGTGGTGAAGACGGGAGAGCCCTTCGCGGTCTCGCGCTACCCTGTGCCCCAGGCGGTGCGGTTGGCGATCAGCGCCCCCGGCGATCGCGCCACCGTCGCCGAGGGGCTGCAGCGCGTGCGTGCGGTCCTGGAACGTGGCCCGGGACGGGGCGGGGCGACCCTGTGATGGCTAGGAGTTGACAGGGGCCGTGGCGCTGGCGAAGCTATCCATACGTAGGCGTATGGAAAGGAGGCGCCGTGCCGGCGAGACCCGCAAGCGATCGGGTGGCGGTGGTGGACGGCCTGCGCACGCCCTTTGCCCGGCAGCTGACCGCCTATGCCGACACCGACGCCGTGGAGCTCGGGGCCATGGTGGTCAACGAGTTGATCACCCGCATGGACCTGGATCCGGCGCTGGTGGAGCGACTGGTCTTCGGTCAGGTAGTCATTCGCCCGGAGGCGCCGAACATCGCCCGCGAGGTGGGGCTCAATGCCGGCCTGCCCGTGGGCGTGGATGCCTACAGTGTCTCGCGGGCCTGCGCCACCAGTTTCCAGACCACCGCGGACGTGGCCTGCGCCATCCAGCGCGGCGAGATCGAGGTGGGCATTGCCGGCGGTGCGGACTCCGCCTCCGTGCTCCCCATGGGGGTGAGCCGGCGGCTCGCCGGCGCGCTGCTGCGCGCTAACCGGGCGAAGAGTACCCGCGAACGGCTGCGTGCCTTCCGTGGGCTACGGCCCAGGGATCTGGTGCCACGGCCCCCGGCCATCCGTGACTACACCACCGGCCTGGGCATGGGTGAGATCGCCGAGCAGATGGCCAAGAGCCACGGCATCCCCCGCGAGGAGCAGGACGCCTTCGCCGCGCGTTCCCACCAACGGGCCCATGCGGCCTGGGAGGCCGGCCACCTGGACGAAGAGGTGATGCTCGCCTTCACCGGCCGGGAGCAGGAGGCCCTGCAACGGGACAACAACATCCGCCCTGATGCCAGCCCGGAGGGCCTGGCCCGGCTGAGGCCCGCCTTTGATCGGCGCTACGGCACCGTCACCGCCGGCAACTCCACCCCGCTGACCGATGGCGCCGCCGCCCTGGTGCTGATGTCCGAGTCCCGGGCTCGGGCCCTCGGCTACGAACCCCTGGGTACCCTCCGCTCCTGGGCCTTCCGGGCAGTGGATCCCTTCCAGGACGCCCTGATCGGCCCGACCTACGTGGCCCCGCCGGCCCTGGACCGGGCCGGCCTGAGCCTGGCGAACCTGGAGCTCGTCGATATCCACGAGGCCTTCGCCGCCCAGACCCTGGCGAACCTGAAGTACTGGAATGACCCCGCCTTCAGCAGGGAGCATTTGGGGCGGGACGCTCCCATCGGCGAGCTGGACTGGGAACGGCTCAACGTCAACGGCGGCTCCATCGCCTATGGCCATCCCTTCGCCGCCACCGGCGCCCGGATGATCGTGCAGACCCTGCGCGAGCTCCGCCGCCGCGGCGGGGGTAGCGCACTGACCACCGCCTGTGCCGCCGGGGGGCTGGCGGCCGCCATGATCCTGGAGGTGGACTGAGATGGCTGCGGACACGCCGGAAGCGGCGGCACCGCTGTGGCTGGAGCGCCGTGACGACGGTATCGCCGTGGTGCGCATCGACACCCCTGGTCATAGCCAGAACACCCTGGATCGCGAGGCGGTCAACGCCGCCAGCCACATCCTTGATGAGCTCGCGGGGGACAACGCGGTGGCCGGGGTGGTCTTCGCCAGCGGTAAGCCCGGGTCGTTCATCGCCGGTGCCGATGTCCAAATGATCCACGAGTGTGCCAGTAGCGAAGAGGCCAGCGCCCTGGCGCGAACCGGCCAGCGCATCTTCTCCCGGATCGCGGCCTTCCGGGTGCCAGTGGTCGCGGCCATCGACGGGATCTGCCTGGGTGGCGGCCTGGAGCTGGCCCTCGCCTGCCACGGCCGGGTCGCCAGCGACGCCGCCCATACCCGCCTCGGCCTGCCCGAGGTCCAGCTGGGGCTGCTCCCCGGCAGTGGCGGAACCCAGCGGCTGCCGCGGCTGGTGGGCCTGCCGGCGGCGCTGGAGATGATGCTCACTGGGCGCGAGGTGCGTGCGAGGAAGGCGCGCCGGATGGGGCTGGTGGACGAGGTGGTGCCGGCGGCCATCCTGGAGCAGGCCGCGGTGGCGCGGGTCGCTGGTCTCAAGGGCGGGGGACGGCGGCTCCCGTTGCGGGAACGGATCACGCGGTGGGCGCTGACGGGCAACCCGGCGGGGCGGGCCTTGGTACTGAACCGGGCGGGCAACCAAACGCGACAGCGCACCCACGGTAACTACCCCGCCCCCGAGCGGATCCTCGAGTGCGTGGGCACCGGCCTGTCCCGGGGCATGGAGGCGGGTCTCGATGGCGAGGCCCGTGCCTTTGGCGAGTTGGCGATGACCCCGGAGGCCCGGGCGCTGATGGGCATCTACTTCGCGACCACGGCGATGAAGAAGGAGCGCGGCGCCGACGCCCAACCCCGGGAGCTCCGGCGTACCGCCGTCCTCGGTGCCGGGCTCATGGGCGGGGGGATCGGGTTCGTAACCGCCTCCCGGGCCGGGCTGCCGGTGCGCCTGAAGGACGTCCGCATTGAGGGCCTGTCCGCCGCGTTGCGACACGTGGCCGCCGAGGTGGAGGGGCGCCGTCGCCGCGGGACCCTGCCCGGGCACAAGGCCACGCTGGTGCGACGCCGGGTCACGCCCACCCTGGAGTATTCCGGTTTCCGCCAGGTGGATCTGGTCTTCGAGGCGGTCCCCGAGGAGCTCGCCCTCAAGCACCGCATGCTCGCGGAGATCGAGGCGGTTTGCGAGCCGACCACCGTCTTTGCCAGCAACACCTCGTCGCTGCCCATCGCCCGCATCGCCGAGGGGGCCCGGCGTCCGGGGAACGTGGTGGGCATGCACTACTTCTCGCCGGTGGAGCGGATGCCCCTGGTGGAGGTCATTCCCCACGCCGGGACCGACCCGGAGGTGGTGGCGACCGCCGTGGCGCTGGCGCGGCGTCAGGGCAAGACGCCGGTGGTGGTGGGCGATGCGCCCGGTTTCTACGTCAACCGCATCCTGGCCCCCTACATCAACGAGGCCATCCACCTCCTCGGCGAAGGGGTGGGCATCCACCTTATTGACCGGGCATTGGTGGGCTTCGGTTTCCCGGTGGGCCCGTTCAAGCTCCTCGATGAGGTGGGCCTGGATGTTAGCGCCCACGTCGCGGGGGTGCTCCACGAGGCCTTCGGCGAGAGGATGCGGCCTACCGAGGTGGCACAGCGGATGATCGACGACGGCCGCCTTGGCCGCAAGGCCGGGCGGGGCTTCTACCGCTATGGGGGCCGCAGCGCCGGCGAGGTGGACGAGACCGTCTACGAGCTCCTCGACATCCAGCCCCGCCGGGTCGTCGAGGCCGAGGAGATCGTCCGGCGCACAGTGGGGCTGCTGCTCAACGAGGCGGTGAGATGCCTCGACGAGGGCATTATCGCCGTTCCCCGCGACGGGGACATCGCCGCGGTCTATGGCTTCGGCTTCCCCCCGTTTCGGGGCGGGCCGTTTCATTATATGGATCATGTGGAGGCGGACGCCGTGTGCCGCTGGCTGGACGGCTTCCGCAGGGATCATGGGGAGCGCTTTGCACCCGCGTCGGGGTTGGTTGCCCGTGCGGAGGGCCGCGGCTCCTTCTATGCTGAGGGGCGATAGGCAGCGTGGGCGCGCTTTGCACGCCTCCCGGCGCGTGCGTATGCTCGCTCACAGACCCGGTATCTGCCGGGTCATCAGCAACCCAACTCGAAGAACAGACAGGAGAGCGATCATTATGTCAGTGAAGAAACAGCTAATCGGTGCGGTCTCCGCGCTGGCCATCGCCGCCAGTGCCACGGCCATAGCCGAGCCGCTCAAGGTCGGCGCGCTGGTGCCGCTCACCGGTGACCTGCAGTCCTATGGTGGCCCGTCGCTGAACGGCATCGAGCTCGCCGCCAAGGAGATCAACGCCGCCGGCGGGGTCCTCGGCGAGGACATGGAGATCTTGGACGGCGACACGCAGACGCGGCCCCAGGCCGGCGTCGACGCCGCCCAGAACCTGGCCAACGTCCGCGGCGTGCATGCCTTCGTGGGGGCGCTCTCCAGCGGTGTGACCATTCCCGTTGCGCAGAGCGTGTCCAAGCCCGAGGGCATCCCGCAGATCAGCGGCGCCTCCACCTCGCCGGTGATCACGGATCTCGACGACGATGACTTCTTGTTCCGCACCGTACCCTCGGATGCCTTCCAGGGCGTGGCCCTCGCGGAGATCACCGCCGAGGCGGGTTACGACTCGACCGGCGTGATCTACATCAACAACGACTATGGCAAGGGCCTCGCGGACGCCTTCAAGGCCTCGTTCGAGAGCAACGGCGGCAGCGTCACCGAGATGGTGGCCTACGAGCAGGGCCAGTCCGCGTACCGCGGCGAGCTCCAGCAGGCCGGCGGCGGCGACGCCCTGGTGCTGATCGGCTATCCGGAGAACGGCCAGACCATCCTGCGCCAGGCCCTGGAGGGCGGATACTATGACCGCTTCGTGTTCACCGACGGTATGAAGGCCCCGGAGCTCGTCGAGAACCTGGGCGCCCAGTACCTCAACGGCTCCATCGGCACCGCGCCGCAGGCCCGCGAGGATTCCCCCGGGGCGCAGCACTTCAACGACGCCTACGTCGACGAGTACGAGGAGCGCCCGCCGAAGCCGTTCATGGATACGGCTTATGACGCCGTCTACGCTATCGCGTTGGCCGCGGAGCAGGCGGGTTCGGTAGACAGCGAGGCGATCCGGGACAACCTGCGCTCTGTGGGCAACCCGCCCGGGGAGATGATCTATCCCGGCGAGTTCGCCAAGGCCGCCGAGCTCATCGCCAATGGCGAGGAGATCGACTACGAGGGCGCCTCGGGCTCGATCAACTTCGACGACAATGGCGACGTTCCCGGCACCTTCGCCCACTGGGCGATCGAGGACGGCGAGATCGTCACCAAGCGGGTCTTCGAGCCGCAGATGTAAGCCATCGGCTCCTGCGTGAAAAACCCCGGCTTCGGTCGGGGTTTTTTGTTTGCGGTCCGTTCGCCTGCGGGCAGGCTCCTACGGGATCCCGGTACCGGCGCCCGGGCCAAGGCCCGTGTAGGAGATTCTATGTCTGCTCGCAAGGTATATGTGGCTGGTATTCGGTTTGGTTTTTCATCAGCGCGAAGGCGAG
>NZ_JBPODZ010000017.1:0-43257 GCF_052060015.1 Arhodomonas sp. SL1
ACGACAACCGCTTCGGCTAGCGCTACCCCGAGGCCTTCCTCACTGCCCGGTCAAGACGGCCGGAAATGAACGCTTACGACGGCTATGCGCCGATCGGTGCCTATCTCGGCGAAGAAGGCTGGTGTGTGGGTCTCGAGCTGCGCGCCGGAAGTGCGCACTCGGCCCATGAGGCCGACTATGCCCTCGAGCGCGCCCTCGCGCCGGCGGCGCGGCTGAGTGATGCGCCGCTGCTCGTTCGCATGGATGCGGGCTTCGACGCCGGCAAGCTCTTTGCCACCATCGATCACGCCTCGCGGGCGCGCCAGGCCGAAGGCGGCGCGCCGGTCGAGGCGCTGGTGAAGTGGAACCCGCGCGGTGGCGGCGCCGAGGCCGTGGTCGAGGCCGCGCTGGCCAATGACACGCTCAGCTGGCAGCACCCGCGCGAGGGCAAGCGCGTGGCGGTCTTCGAGGACACCCTCGAGCGCCGCGGCGGCGAGGGCGAAGGGCTCATCCTGCGCCGGGTGCTGCGCGTCACCGAGCGCACCATCGACCGCCATGGCCAGCACCTGCTCGTGCCCGCCTACGAGGTGCACGGCTATCTCACCACCCTGAGCGTCGAGGCCGCCGACGCCGAGCGCGTGATCACGCTCTACGCCGAGCACGGCACCCACGAGCAGTTCCACTCCGAGATCAAGACCGATCTGGACCTCGAGCGCCTGCCCTCGGGGAAATTCGCCACCAACGACCTGGTGCTCTCGCTGGCCGCGCTCGCCTACAACGTGCTGCGGCTGATCGGCCAGAACGCACTCACCGGTGACGATGCCCCGCCGCGGCATCCGGCCAAGCGTCGGCGCCTGCGCACGGTAATCTAGGAGCTGATGTGCGTCGCTGCCGCCATCGCCCATCACGCCCGCCGCCGCTGGCTTGTCTTCGGCGCCCACTGCCCGGCACTGGCGTGCTTTACGCGCCTGCACGGGCAATGGCGCATGGCGCCGCCATGAGCCGGCCTTCGCCGCGACGGCCCACCCCCGAAGCGATGCCGCCACGACACGGCAGTGTGGCGCTCGTGTCCGAACCGCCGTGTGCCCACATTGCGCCCTCGACGCCGGTCACCAAGCTAGCCAGCGCGACCAAAACGCACCGGCGCTCGGATCATTTTCACCGATAGAGGGCTTCTGCACCGCTATGAACCTCATTGCTGCGCTGCCACATAGGGCGCCGTCACGGATTCAGGTCTACGGTTGCACATTCGGCGGGATATCAGCGACGTCACGCCATCTACCGGACTACGGTCCCTAGCCTCCATCCCCCCTACGCCGGGCTGGCTCGTTGTCCGCACCGCGCTTCCTCTCTTCACCGTGCGGTCTAACCACATCAGCGTTTCCGACGGCCCGCGCCAACGACTCACGCATTCGGGCGGCCTGCGCGTCGCGGGCAAAGGCGGGCGCTGCGGCTAGCCCCGCCTGCCGGTACATAGCGCGGCGCGCCGGGTCATCCGCAAGCTTCACGATCGCGCGAGCCAAAGCCTCCGGGTCTTCCGGTGGCACCCGAACCCCGACGCCATAGGCCTCGAGCAACCCGGTAGCCTCCCCCTCGGGCAGGGCCATAATCGCTGGTGTACCCGTCGCCATGCACTCGAAGAGCTTCGACGGGATGACGCTCTCGAATACGGGTGAGTCACGCAACGGGATCACCGCTGCATGACAGAGCGCGCTGATCGCGGGCACCCGTTCCTTGGGCTGGCGTGGCAGCGAGTGCACGTTGGTGAGACCCTTCTCCCGGATGAGGCCGTCCACCTCGGCCTTGGCCGCGCCCGAGCCGACGAAGAGGAAGGCGATGTCGGGGCGATCCCGCAACAACGCCGCCGCCTCCACGACCTTTTCCAGGGCGTGGGCCATGCCGTGCGTACCGACATAGCCGACGACGAACCTCCCCTCGAGGTCGAGCTCCTGCACCAACGACTGGTCTGGTTCCGCCGACTGAAAGCGCTCCAGATGGACGCCGTTGCGGACAACATCGATCTTGTCTTCGGGGACACCGCGGCGAACGAGATCCTTCCGGAACGATTCTGTGACCGCCACAATCCGCCGCGCCCGGCGATACAGAAATAGCTCCAGGCGCTCCAGGAAGCGGATGGTGCGGCTTTGCTCCATGGCCCCGACGGCCACGATGGACGCCGGCCACAGGTCCCGCAGCTCGAAGACGAAGGGTCGGCGTCGGAGCACAGATACCAGCCAGCCCCCGACCGCAGCAAAGAACTGTGGCGAGGTCGCCACCACCACGTCCGGACGTTTCTGAAACACACCGGCCGCCGCCCCTGCCACCATGAACGAGATGTAATCCAGCGTGCGCTTGAGAAAGCCCTCATTGGCGGTGATGAACGTCTTCACCCGCACTACCCGGATACCGTCCATCTCCTCCACCGAGTACCAGCGGTTCCGGTACCCGGGGAAGACCCTCCCTTCGGGGAAGTTCGGTGCGCAGGTGACTACCGTTACCTCATCACCGGTGCGCACCCACTCCACCGCGTGCTCGTACAACCGAGTGGCCGGCGCGTTGGTCTCCGGGGGAAAGTTATCGGAAAGAAAGAGGATCCTCATGAAGGCACGATGCCCTTCTACCAGTGCAGATGACTTGCACAGCGCGGCCCCCGGAACGCGACGACCAGACACTGCGTTGGGATGACCGCCCCGAACTCCGGGTGATACGTGGCGGGTTCAACGCGCAACGTGCCCCCCTCCGGCGCAAGTACCACCTCACGCCCCGCCGCGGTGCGGAGCCGCGCTTCACTCTGCCCCACTTCGATCAGCGTGGCCGTAGGGTGCAGGTGAAAACGCGCGCACGCTTCATCGAAGGGGCCGGTCAGCTCATCGTGTACGGAAAGGCCGCTCGGGCCCAGTCGCCAGGAGCGGCGGTGCAGCAGCGCTCGAGAGAGACGGCGGTAGCCGTCATGGGCGCCTGCGAGCCAGAGCTCCTCGCCGTCGGCACTGTAGTCGACATCCAGCGGACGCGCGCGCCGTGCCACCCGGAAGCCGCTCCAGACCTCACTGGAGTCCGCCCCGTTCACGAGGACCGTGTTGTGTGCGGCCGTGCCCCGTTGGCGCAGGCGCTCGGCGCCGATCCCGTACTCCGAGGTTCCAGAGTTCACCAATACACGCTGGCCATCGAGGGAGAGCTCGAAACTCAGGGTGTCGGCATGGGCGTGTCCGGGCAGGTAATCGGGGCCGATCACTGCCACATCGGCAATGCAGACCGCCGGACCATGGGCCAGACGGTAATAGCCGGTGTCCGGTAGCGCCACCACGGGCTTCTCAATGGCTTCGCCGCGGAGACCGAGCCGGTCTGCGTAATCGAGAACCGCAGCCGGCGTTGGGGCGATGCCGAATGCCGCGTCATTGAAGAAGCCAATCTCTCCGTCCGGATGCAGCATGCCCGGCAGGGCACCCAGCATTCTCCCCACCGCCTCTCGCCAAGCCGCCGGTGCCTCCACGCCGTAGGCTTGGTGCACGTTGAGCAGATCCAGTAGGTCCTCCAGAATAATGAGGTGATACATGGGGCTGCGCTCGAAGTGCCCCCCATCGGGCAGGACCTGCTCTGCCACCTCCCGATCCAGGATCCTGCGCCCGCGCCGCAACCAACGCTCCGGCTCCTCCCCTTCGAAGAACAAACCCGCGAACGCCAGCGCCTTGGCATTGGCGAACAGGTGATTACCCAGGAGGTGATACTCCAGGTGTCGCTCGAGCCACCGCACCTGCACCGCGAGACTGTGCCGCCATGCCGCCTCCAGATCCGCGCCACCGAGGGCCCACTTCACCCAGTTCACGACGCGCAGCGAGCATGGGTACGGCTCCCAGCCGTTGCCCACGCCGGCGGGATTCTCCCCTACCCATCGCTCCAGCAGCGCTCGGTGCCAGCGCTCACGCTGGCCGGCGTCCCGCGCATTCAGATCATCGAAGTAATGGAGGTTGTATAGCCAGAGCTTCGCGGCCGCCGCATCATTCCAGTCGGCGGGGTCTTGCACCGATCCCGTCTCATTGAGGAATCGGAATGTCTCCGGGCCCAGCATGTTGGGGGCTCGGGCCACCGGTTCCTGCCACTGCCCGGTACGCTGGCGGAGCGCCGGCGCCGGGCGCAGATCCGGTCGCGGCCGGTAGGCGCGATACCACAATCGCCACACCACCTGCTCCCGGCGCAAGTGGCGGGCAGTGTGAAAAAGCCTGACAATTCGCCGCATTAAACCGGCCGGTCTGTATCCTCCAGTTCCTATGAGTGCGCCGCGGACAATCTTTGCATGAAATGGACAGTATCGTGCAAAATCTCCAAGTCCCCTTCAGAAATGCCGTCCGGGGAAAAATGCATCACGTCGTTGCGAATTTTCCGAACCTCATGCAGGCGGTCCATGATACGCTTCCTGTCAAGATCTATACCGACCCGTTCCCATCGGTCCGGATGGTCAAGAATTCGAGTATAATTCCCGAATGTAAGGTCTTCAGCCCCAGCTATATTGTGCTTCGAGTTATCAATAGAACAAGCTTCACCTAGCTCATCAACTGTAAACTTACCATCGATAATCCGACGCAAATGATTTTCAATTTCCGCAATCAGAAGAAATGGTCGAGCCAGTTCATTGAACTGGGCACTGACGTCGCTTGTCGTAACGAGCCCAATGATCCTTTCGTCGTTTTCCTTGACGAGCACAACTTCATTCTCGATTATCGATGATACCGCAGAAAGGAGCGGCTTGTCCGCTCTTATAATCGCAGCTTTCTCAAGGCAGTCTCGTGTCTGCTCGCAGCTCTGCCCGAACGCCCGGGCCTTTCCAATGGACTTCCAGCTGATGAGTCCATGTACTGTTCGTTCGCCCTGCATTACCGGAAGCTGAGAAAAATCATTCACGAGCATCTTGGTAATAGCCAATGTAACCGGGTCATCCCGTAAAACGGATTCTGGCGGACGGTTAGCAGCCGGCAGCATGCGCACCCGGGAAACGGGATCCTCGTAATCCCGATGACCCTCTTCGAACGCCTCTTCACTCCCATTGGACATCGGGGTTTGTACTAACTCCCGTGCATGCTCCGCCCGCTTCTGTATCCTCACTTTCCCGTCGATGAACGCCGTTTCAAAGTCTGGAACTGTCGTCAGATCCAAATGCCGCAAGGCGTTTCTGATTCGGGCCACGACCCACCGGCCACGTTTCTGATGATCGAACCAAGACAGCAGCGTCCGTACCGTCTCCTCATGATACGACACCCCATTCTGAATTTGGTGGGCTACCTCTTCCAGATTCTCGGGAATATTCTTGTTACTGGACATAGCAAACAATCGACTGGGTTCGGAATATCGTTGGTACGCGAATCGTCACCCCTATTAGCTCAGCAGACGTAGCAAACCGCACGCATCCACCACCATCTTGCGCTGGAGCTGGCTGGCGGGAATGTTACGGAAGGGGCGATGGGGGACGAGGGGGACGATGAGGTCGGCGCGTTCCATTGCTTCAGTGACGTCCGCCAAGCGGACGTCATGACGGGCGAGCGCCTCTGGGGCTTCCTGGATGTGGGGCTCCACCGAGAGGATCTCGCCCACGCCTTCGCGCGCGAGGGTCTCGGTGATGCGCAGGGCGGGGCTCTCGCGAAGATCATCCACATCCGCCTTGTACGCCAGGCCCAGGCAGGCGATCACGGGCTCGCGCAGGCGGCGCGCCTGGGCGGCGACCTGGGCCACCACCTCGTCGGGCTTGTCGTCATTGACGGCCCGGGCCGTTCGGATCAGCCGGCTCTGCTCCGGCGCGGAGGCGACGATGAACCAGGGATCCACCGCGATGCAGTGACCGCCCACACCGGGACCGGGCTGGAGGACATTCACCCGCGGATGGCGGTTGGCGAGCTCGATGAGCCGCCAGACGTCGATATCCAGGCGCTCGCAGATGACCGAGAGCTCATTGGCCAGGGCGATGTTCACATCGCGGAAGGTGTTCTCGGTGAGCTTGGCCATCTCCGCGGTCCGGGCGGTGGTGGTCAGCACCTCACCGGAGACGAACTCCCGGTAGAAGGCCGCGGCGGCCTCGGTGGCGGCATTGTCCAGTCCGCCCACCACCCGATCGTTGTCCACCAGCTCCTTGATGATCTGCCCCGGCAGCACCCGTTCCGGACAATGGGCCACATGCACCGCCCCACCGCCAAGCTCCGGTCGTTCCTCCGCGATCCAGCGCGCCACCCGCTCGGTAGTCCCCACCGGACTGGTGGACTCCAGAATGACCAGATTGCCGGGGGCCAGCACCCGGGCCATCGCACGACTCGCCGCCTCGACGAACCCGAGGTCCGGCTCCCGATCCTCGGTAAAGGGCGTCGGCACCGCCAGGATGAACACGTCGGCGGGCTCGGGCTCGGTGCCGGCACGGAGCTGGCCGCTCTGCACCGCCGAGCGCACCAGCACGTCGAGATCCGGCTCCACGATGTGGATGGCGCCCTGGTTGATGGTCTCCACCACCTCGGCGTTCACATCCACGCCGTGCACACGGAACCCGCGCGTGGCCAGCAGGCTGGCGGTGGGCAGGCCGATGTAGCCGAGCCCCAGGACGGTGACGGCGGCGCGCTCCTGCGAATCCCTCAAGTCGTGGCCTCCCTGTTTGCACCAATCAGTGCCTCGACGATGCGGGTCGCGGCCTTGCCATCCCCATACGGGTTATGGGCCCGGGCCATGGCGGCGTAGGCCTCGTCGTCATCGAGCAGCCGCTCGGCCTCACCGACGATGCGCACGGGATCTGTGCCCACCAGGCGCACCGTGTCGGCCTCCACGGCCTCCGGGCGCTCCGTGGTCTCGCGGGTGACCAGTACCGGCTTGCCAAGCGAGGGCGCCTCCTCCTGGATGCCACCGGAGTCGGTGATGATGAGCTCGGCCTGGTCGAGCAGCCAGACGAAGGGCAGGTACTCCAGTGGCGCCATCAGGCGCACGGCGGGGTGGTTGCCGAGGTGCTCGTAGACCGGCCCCTGGACGTTGGGATTGAGGTGGACCGGGTAAACGATCTGCACGTCCCCCCGGTCGGCGAGCTGCCGCAATGCCTGGCAAAGGTTCCGGAACCCCTCGCCGAAGCTCTCCCGGCGGTGCCCGGTCACGACAATCAACCGCTTGCCCGTATCCAGCGCGCCCACGGCCTCCCGGCACTGCGCCTGCAGGGCTTCCTCGCCATGCAGCCGGTCCACCACGCCCAGCAGCGCGTCGACCACGGTATTGCCGGTCACAGTCACGGATTCCGGCGGGACGTCCTCGCGCAGCAGGTTCTCCCGCGCCCCCGCAGTGGGTGCGAAGTGCCGCTCGGCGAGCGCCCCGGCGAGCCGGCGGTTCATCTCCTCCGGCCACGGGGAATAGCGATTCCCCGTGCGAAGCCCCGCCTCCACGTGCCCCACCGGGATCTGGCGGTAGTACGCGGCCAGCGCGGCGGCGAACGTGGTGGTGGTGTCCCCGTGGACCAGCACCCAGTCGGGGCGATATTCGTCGAGCACCGGCCCCATGCCTTCCAGCACCGCGTTGGTCACGCCGGTGAGGTCCTGGCCCGGGCGCATCACGGCAAGGTCGAAGGATGGCTCGATATCGAAGAGCGCGAGCACCTGCTCGAGCATCTCCCGGTGCTGACCGGTCACGCAGACTCGCGCATCCACCCCGTCCGCATCTTCGAGCGCCCGCACCACCGGCGCCATCTTAATCGCCTCCGGCCGCGTGCCGAAGACGGTGAGTATCCGTGCCCCCAACGTTACCTTCCCTGATCGTCGTTTGTTCTATCCGCGGGCGAACTCGATGATCTCATCCCGTCGCTCGTACGGGATCACATTCACTCCGGTTTCGCTCAGTTCCTCAATGGCGCTTGTGTATGCCTCCACACGAGTGCCATCCCCCTCTGGCCCCTCGACGGCCAAGAGCACATGCTTCGGCAACAGCCGCCGTTTCTTGAGCTCCCGCAGCCGGAAGTACCAGCGGCCACCATGGTCGAGGATCTGGCTTGATTCCGTCTGACCAAGGTGCAGTGGTTTGATGATCCGGTAGGCACGCTGGCCCTCGTGCGCCACGAAGGGAAAGCGCACATGAAACACGTCATCGCCTACCTGATCCGGTCCGAACCGACGATCAAGCTGCGCTTGGGTGAGCCACCCGCGCAGGGTCTTGTCCAAAACCCGCTCACGATAGCGCTTCGTATTGAACGACCGCTCCACATAGTGGGCAAAGAGCTGTTGGACTGCCTGCTGCGGCTGCTCCACCAACGTCACACCGGGCTCCGAGAAGCGGATCATCGTCTCCCGTGGGCGGATGACCTCCTCGAAAAGGGCATTCAGGGAAGTGCCGTTCCGCCGCGCGGCGAGTTCCTGCACCCTTGTCAACTCCTCCGAAAGGCCAGCCATGGCGGCCTTATACACGCGCCCATCGAGGTCATCAAAGAAACGGGTTACGCGGCCGTAACGACGCCGGAGCAGCTTGAAGTCAAAGCACGCACCCTTCGGCGCAACGAGCACCACACCGACGTTTGCGAACTCGCCGGTCTCCACAAACGGCATGAAGCGCACGATCGCGTAGCGGCAGGCTTGTCGTTTCATCATCGTTCCCACGGCCAAAACCGATCCGCAAGGCACTCCTGGAGTAGCGCCTGCGCGGCCTCCACATCGAAGGTTGCTGGCACTGTCTGTTCTGGATCCTGATACCACCAGCTCTGCGGTATCTCTGCTACCACTGTATCCCAAAGCGACAGCGCATCTCGACACTTCCGCAGACACGCATCGCGCAGCCCAGCGTCATCCCGAAGCGCTGGCACGACCGACCGGAATACGTGATGCGCGACGAACGACGCAGGATCAACGTCCCGGTCAAAGGCGTCATTGTGGTCGATGACCACAAGGCTCTGCTGCGCCTCATCCCAAAACAGATTCGGATTGCCGCCGGCCTCACTGAGCATTCGATCGCCGTTGCGGATCCACCAGTCAAAGACCAAGACCTCGCCCCGCAGCTGTTGCGCAATCTCCTCAACCCGGGCATAGGTCAGCTCCGTGACCTCACGCTCCATCGAGCCAAACGCGAGCCCCGCCCCCAACTCACGTTGGCTTTCCGTGTCCCCGACCGCATCAACTAGCTCGTGGGGGACCTCTACCAGCTCGAACGACGCGATGGGCAATCCCATATGCTGTCCGAATCGACCCGCCAGCCATTCCGCGATCAGGCTGTGGCGCCCCGCGCCCCGGCCCTTAACGAAATAAATGGCCCCGTCTTCCCCCCGGCAGATGAACGGTTTCGTCACTCCCTGTTCCGAGCGACGCAGGATCTCGACGATCTCCACCGTCATCAGCCCCCTCCGCAGCCTCCAGCGCCCGCACCACCGGCGCCATCTTGATCGCCTCCGGCCGTGTGCCGAAGACCGTCAGTACCCGTCCCCCAAACCGTTATCCGGATTCCGTTGGTGTTTTCCGATGGAGTAGCCAAGCCGGTCCCTGCCGTCCCAACCTTTAGCGAAGGCGCTCCGCCACCTCGATGGCCGTGCGTGAGACCTCGATCAGCTCTTCCCGGGGAATGGGGTCCGGCCACTGGCGGCGCACCGCCTCGAGGAACTGCGCGGGGGTTGCCCGGTTGCCCTTGTCCTGACGCCACAACCGCGAGCGTCGCAGATTCGGCCAGCCCCAGCCGCGGAGCCGCCGGAAGTTGTCCAGCTGCAGGATGCGGCCGGCCGCGAACACCTCCACCCGCTCCTTCGGGAACCCCTTGTGGCCGTTCGCTAGGTAGTGAATCGTCGCCTGGGAACCGTCGGCGAATCCGAGCTGGATCGTCGCCTTGTCCTCGGTGATCTCCAATCCCGGGTGAGAACCCAGCGGGAAGGCCTGATGGGTGACGATTGGCGCATCGACCAGATGGCGCGCGAGGTCAATGAAGTGGCAGGCCTCGCCGATGATCCGCCCCCCACCCACTGCGGGATCCTGCGTCCAGTGATCGGCGGGGATCGCTCCGGCGTTCACCGTTATGATCACACTCTTGGGCGCGTCGACACGGGCGAGCAGCGCCTTCGCCCGCACCACATGATGGGCGAAGCGGCGGTTGAACCCCACCATGAGCCGCTGGTTCGGGCGCGCGTTGATCTCCTGCTCGATCTCCGCGAGCTCTTCATGGGTCAAACACAGCGGCTTCTCGCAGAAGACATGCTTGCCCGCCCGCAGGGCCTCCAACACCTGCCCCGCGTGGGCGTCATGGCGGGTGGCAACCACCACCGCGTCCACCGCCTCGTCGGCCAGTGTCTCCTGCACGTCGGTGGACGCATGCTGGAAGTCGAACTTCTTTCCGTAGTGCGTCGCGCTGACGCCGCCGTGACTGACCACCGTGTGCATCGCCGCCCCGGCCTCCTGGAACGCCGGCATCAGTACCCGCCCCGCATAGTTCCCGGCCCCGAGGAAGGCGACGCGTACCGCGGAGGCCTCCTCCCCAGTCGGTGCGGCCCCTTTTGCATTAATCGGAACAGTCCGAGCCCTGGCATCCGTCTCCGTATACGCCCCTGTAGGAGCCCGCCCCGCAGGCGACCCCACACCCCCCGTCTCGCGCGGATACTCCAACAGGATCCCCAGCGACGGCTCGTCGGACGCCAGCAGCTCATAGGCATTCGCCGCGTCGTCGATGGCGAACCGGTGCGAGATCAGCGGTTCCACATCCAGTGCACCCGAGGCCATCAGGTCCAGCACCGCCTCGAAGTTCCGCTGCTCGGTCCAGCGGACGAAACCCACCGGATAGTCCTGGCCCCGCTCCTCGTAGTCCGGGTCGTACCGCCCCGGCCCATAGGAGCAGCTCACCTGGAAGGAGAGCTCCTTCTCATAGAAGTCGGCCCGGGAGAGCTCCAGGCCGGTCACCCCCACCAGGACGATACGCCCGCGCTTGCGGCACATCTGCGCCGCCTGGCTCACCGGCTCGTTACTCCGGGTGGAGGCGGTGATCAGCACGGCGTCCACGCCGCGTCCGCGGGAGAAGGCCTCGGCGCGGGCGAGCACGTCCTCGCCCGCACCGGGGTTCACCACCTCGGCCCCGAAGCGCTCGGCCAGCGCGAGGCGCTCCGGATCCAGGTCGATCCCCAGCACCCGACACCCCTGCGCACGAAGCATCTGCACCGTCAGCAGGCCAATGAGCCCGAGGCCGGTCACCACCACACACTCGCCGAGCGTGGGGTTCGCCAAGCGGATCCCCTGGAGCCCAATCGCCCCTAAAACCGTGAACGCCGCCGCGTCATCGCTGACGTTGTCCGGCACACGCGCGCAAAGATTCTGCGGAACCGCTACGGTCTCGGCATGCTTGCCGTTACTGGCGACTCGGTCACCTACCGAGAATCCCGCGACGCCCTCGCCGACCTCCGCCACCGTGCCGACGTTGCAATACCCGAGCGCGAGGGGCTGATCCAGCTTGCTGCGCACCGCGTCCATTGTCGCGGCGACGCCATCGGTGCGCATCTTCTCAAGCACCATGCGCACCTTGTCCGGCTGCTGACGGGCCTTCTGCACCCAGTTGCCCCTGCCGAACTCCACGAGCATCCGCTCCGTGCCAGCGGAGACGAGGGTCGTGTAGGTGTTGATGAGAAGCTCCCTGCGCCCAACCCCCGGTTGCGGAACCTCCGCGAGCTCTGTGCTGCCGTCCTTGAGGTCTTGTAGAACCTGTTTCACGTCGCCGCTACTTTCGAGCTTTAATTAGCATGAACAACCCCGATCTCGGGAGCGCGGCACGAATAAACCTTCTGGGCCAGAGTTTCCGTGCTATTGCTAGGGCCATACCCTCGTGACGCTGGCCTGCGTGGGACTCCAACAAGTCCCCATGTGTAAGCACAGTCTCTATACTTACCGCGCTAAACCCGGAAAAAAGCTCTTGTGCCTCCAAGCGCGAATATGCTTTTGTTCCCGGGCTCTCCATGTGCCGTGCATAAATATAATTTAATGTCCGCCATGGCCTGAGGGTTAGAAGCGCATAACGGGTCCATAACATAAGACCAACCAAGCTCCACTTGTGGTATATCATTACCCTGGCGCTTCCGCCAGGCTTCAAAACCCGTTTTACTTCCCCTATTGCTTTCGAAGTGTTTGGGCTATGGTGAAGAACACCCCATGAATACACCTGATCAAAATAGTTATCTGGAAAGTCCAAATTTTCCACGTCTCCCACGGAAAGATGTGATGACAATCCAAACGCGGCCACACGCCTTTGGGTGTGTTCGATCGCGCGCGGAGTCAAGTCCAATCCATAGAGATCAGCACCTGCCTCGGCAAAACGCTGGTGGTCAGCCCCAAGCCCTACGCCAACTTCCAAAACTTTTAAACCGTGTGTTCGCGCGAACCCCGCGAAATCGGGGATATAGGGCTCTAGCTTATAGCGGATGTTCGCCTGTTCCCTATAGGCTTGGGACACCTCTCCTGATAAGTATAACGCCTCGCCACACGACGCTTCGTTCCAGAATTCCCGAACCGCTACTTTATCCTTTTTCATAATGTCTGATTTCCCTTTTCCTAGATGCACTCGATGTATCCAAGAAATGTCGACACCAAATCTCTACGCAAAGTAATGACAGCAGTGTGTAACTTGCATCGACATGCCCTGCATCGTTGTCGGCAATCAGGCGCTGCACCGCGGACGGGTTAAACATTCCTCTACGTTTCAAGCTGTCCTCAGACAGAATGTCACCTAGCAACTCGCGCAGTTCGTTTCGCATCCAACGCCGTAATGGCGCACCGAACCCACTCTTGGGTCTATATATCACGTCGTGGGGCAGATACGGCTCCATGGCTTTCTTAAGTACCCATTTTCCTTCCTTTCCCCGTTGCTTGAGGCGCGTCGGAATACGTGCCGCAAATTCAGACAAGTCAAGATCCAAAAATGGTACTCGTACCTCGATCCCTGCTGCCATCGACATTTTATCGGTATAAAGAAGGTTATGATCAGTCAGAAAAAACCGTTGTTCCAGCGCCAGCATCCGCTCCAAGCGACTTACATCCGACGGCAGATCTGCGAGAAACTCTAGCATCGGCTTTTCGGGTGCGTCATCACCTAGAGCGGCGCGAAAATCCTCCGAATACAGCGACTCTAAATCTTTCTGCCGCATCCATCGAAAATAATTCACCAAACGAGCATCACCCTCTAGGCCCGCGCCGCCGAAGAGTTTTGCCAGACGCCGCCATAGCGTTCTGCGTTGGTCCAGCGCTCCTGTAAGCTCTGTCAACGCCTGACGCGCACTCCGCGGTAGCCACGCCCACCAGCGCTCTGCCATAACGGCCCGGTGACGTCGATAGCCGGTGAACAGATCATCACCCCCAGCGCCCGAAAGTAGCACTTTGATTCCTTGCTCTCGCGCAAGTTGGCTAATGTAGAGCACGTTGAGGGGCGCAGGATCGGCAAGCGGCTCATCCAGCTGCGCGACCATGGTTTGGAGGTCATCTGCCATTCGCCCAGCGTCAATGCGAACCACATCTAAGGGAACGTCCAGGTGCCGAGCAACGCGGTGCGCATAGGGTAAGTCATCCGTACTACCCGCGTCCTGCCCGCCTGCCATCTCGATCGTAAAACACCGGATGTTAGGGTTCTTTTCCTTGGCTAACGCAACGACCGCACTTGAATCCAAGCCGCCCGATAGAAAGGCACCCACCGGCACATCCGCAACCATTTGTCGATGAACAGCTCGCCGTAGAACATTTCTTGTCCCATTGACTGCCTCATCCATACTGACCACGTTATGAGATCGAAAAACCGGCAACTGATACCACGTCGAGTGCTCGACGATCGTGCCATTACGGACCCGAAGCGCCTCGCCAGGCCCCAAGCGACTCACGCCGCGCACTGGTGTGCCCTCACCGGGACACCAAAGAAAACTCAGGTATCTTTCGATAGCGTCGGCATCCAACGCCGGTACAATGCGCAGCAAAGATGATAGGGCTTTGATCTCGCTGGCGAAACAGAAATTCGACTCTTCTACTGAGTAATATAACGGCTTTACACCGAATGCGTCCCGGGCCAAAATCAGCTCTTCGGGCTCCGCATCCCAGAGCGCTAACGCAAAAATTCCGTTTAGCCGTTGGAACAGCGTTTCTATAGCGTTATTGTTTTTGCGAGTTGCTAAGTATGTCGTCAGCACGACTTCGGTATCAGAATGCCCCGTAAAGTTGTACCCGGCGGCTACTAATTCGTCACGAAGCTCCTTGAAGTTATAGATCTCTCCGTTAAAAACAAGGACTACTTGTCCGTCCTCGCTCACCATCGGCTGATGGCCTGACGGCGAAGGATCAAGAATGGACAGACGCGTTTGAACAAGCCCTAAGCGGTGTTGAGAATCCTCAAAGATCCCACTGTCATCCGGGCCACGGTGCGAAAGACCGCGAGCGGCGTCATCTAGGGCCGTCGCGAAATGTGACGCCGGATTGGGCGACATGTAACCGGCTATTCCGCACATATATTGCAATAATTGATAGGTTTATTCGTCAATTCAATGCGCGACATTAGTTGAGCGAACCCATCGGTCTCATCGATCGATCATCCAGATCGTTGCAACCTATTTGTAAGCTGCTTAACCGCCGTATAAATCCCCGTCGGGACGACGTTCTTCCGTCGCGGAGCTGTCAAGGCGGTATTAATCGTTTCGGCGAAATTGCTATGCTCATACGTTACGCGGTTCACCGGCAACGCCACGCCATGGCCGGCCAACCACGCCTCCAGCGCGGCGCTTTCCGGCCAGTCATCGCGCTCGACATACACCACCGGAACGCCATGACACGCCGCCTCGACGAACGTGCCATAGCCCGGCTTGGTAACCACCACGTCGGAGCCTGCCAGAACGTCCAGGAATGGCATTTGGAGGTTACCGACGGGGGTGACATCCGGGCGTTGGGGCGGAACCACTTCATCCGGGACGATCCAGCGAACCCCGTCAATCCGGGGAAATCGCGCGGCCCTGGTTCCGCCGGTGATGCCTCCCATGGTGGCGAGGACGATCGACTTTCCCTCTGCCTTCGGCAAATGCTGCCTCAGCGCTCCAGGCCTCGCGGTTGAGAGCCGTGCGATGGGGCCAACCCGCTCCAGGTTCTCCAGTCCCGGCATGGGCATCGACGGCGTGGGGGCGATGAAGCACTCCGCCTGGCGGTAGCAGGCGCGGATCTCGTCGACGAGGCCGTCTATGCGGGCGTCTCCCACCGGCAGATAGTGCTCGAGGACGTCCGCCCAGTTCACCGAACAGAGGGCGACAGCCGGAACGCCGAGTTCTCCCGCCGCCGCGATGGGGACATAGGGCACATCAGCTAGCACCAGATCCGCGCCGGCATCACGGATATGCGCCTTTTCCTCGTCCACATGCCGGCGGAGTTCCTCGTGATAGCGGGCATAGCTTTGCCAGGTTGCTGTCACGTCGAGATCCAGCGGCCCACGCATTTGAATCAGGGGCTCCGGGGCGCCCGCAACCACCGGCACGTCGCGCCCCGAACAGCGACTCGATGACGCCGCGGCGTACTGCGGTTCGGATAACGACGCGTAGCCCCGGGACCTGCGCACGCAGTCCCGTAACCACGGGCGCGATCTGACTGGCATGGCCGAATCCATGGCCCGATACGGCAAGGTAGAGAGTGGCCGTCACAGGCGGTCCGCCATCAGGCGAGGCGGATACGGTCCAGCATCGCCGGAAGGGCTTCGCTGAAGGTCCGCCGCACCGGCGGCAGCAGCCCGTTCCCCGCGGTCGGCGCCACGCGGAGGTCCCGCAGCCGCGCCTGTTGATTCGTGTGGATCACCTCCACCGAGGGATCCGACTCGCGCAGCACCTGCACCGCCTCATTCACGGTGGCGTTCGCCTCGACGACGTCGTGAATGCCCGAACCCACTTCGCCAAGAATCCCCTTGGTCACCGCGTGCGCCAGGCTCTCCACGTGCACGACGGGCCGCGCTTGCTCTCCGCTGCCATGCACGTGCAGCGGGCGGCCGAGGGCGGCATCCACCACCTCACGCATCGGCGCATTAGCATTCACCAAGTACTCGTTGTGGACCGCGTTGTATCGGATCGCACCACCATCGCTGAAATGCTTCCCACGCAACGTGAGTTTGAGATGCCGCGGCCGATACCCCTGGGCACGCCAGATCCAGTGCATATGCGCCCACTCGCGCGCGAACGCCCGCTTATCCAGCACGAACTCAAGAGGTTGCCCCGAGGTCCCGCCCGTGTTAACCCTTGTGCCAGCCTCGACCTCCGAGCATCGATGTTCCAACCCCACTTCCTGGAGACACCGCTTTGTGACGACTGGAAGCATGTGCCAGTCCGCGATTGACCGGACGCTCCCGGTGGTAAACCCATTATCTCCGAAAAAGTCTCGATAAAAAGGAACGGTTCGAATCGCCGACTCAAATATATAAATGAGCCTGTTTAACAGGGCATCTTCAGAGGACCTGACGTCAACTTCTGCAACGCGAGATATTTCAGCGGTTGACGAGCTATATGTAAGCCCAAGGCGAAGAACGAACGGCGTATAAACCAGCGGCCGCGCCACCCATTCAGGGAGCCCCTCAACCTTGCGCTTCAGTCTCTCATGAACAGACCCTCTCATCGTCACAGAAGCTAATGGTTGTTATTTAATTCGAACAACTTATCCTCAATAAGGCGTTGCACCCAGACTCTGTGTCGCGCCCACCCAATCCCGGCTTTCCCGCTGTGCCATACTTGTGCGCGAACGCAATTCAAAATAAACTGCAACTGATGTCGCATAGGGATGTTTTTATAGTTTTTTTTAAACCACATGCGTCGCTCAAATCGGGACCCAAATAGCGTAGGTTTCCCCGCAAAAGACTCCTTATAGTATCGGGCCTCTGCTTCCGCTGAAGTGTACCGGTTCTGCTTTTCCACCCAGTGATGCAGATTAGGACTATCGTAGTGATCAGCGACCCCCTTGAGTTTTTCCACACCTCCATCAATTATCGGGTGCTCATTCACGCTTACATTAGTAAACGTACACGACCCAGTACGCCATCCCCGCACGACTTCTTGTTTAATGGGCAACGGGCGCCCCATGAACCAAAGCCTTCTCTCAAATGAGAAGCCGTTCGACACACCTTGAATCGTGAAAGTCCCAATAGATTTTTTTAATTCTTCGCTCAATCGTTCGTCAGGGTCCAGCTTCATTGACCATGGGGCGGAGATTGGCAGCTCAGCAACAGCAAAGTTCCACTGATCCCCAAAACCTTGAAACTCCCGCTGCACCACGCGAACACCGTATTCATGGGCTATGTCTACAGTCTCGTCGCTACTAAAGCTGTCTACTAGGAAAACCTCTTGGGCCCAGCCGACCAAGTTATCAAGGACACCGCGCATATTGTGCGCTTCGTTTAGGGATATCATCAGGACAGCGATTGGCGCGCGCCCCGGCTGCCATTCTACTTTTGGGGTTTCTGTGCTCGTCATCGATTCTTAGTTCGGCGTAGTCGTAGTCTGAGTGACCCGTTCTTCTGGGATTGCGATCGTATTATGGCTACAAAATGAAGTCGCGCCCGCCTGGTCACCATTATAGGCAGACCCATCATACAGGCGATAATCGTCCTTACGGAGGACCTTTGCTACGGCCTTTTGGTTTCGTTTTGCTACCTCACAGTAGATCGCTGGCCGATGATCAGAAAGCACATGGCTGGCACCGTGCAGCACGTCCAATTCGGCTCCTTCCACGTCAATCTTCAGCACGGTTGGCGCCGCGAAGTGGTCCAGTAAGCCATCCAACGTCATGAGCGGCACAGTACGGACCTCGGCCACGCCCCCGGTTTAGGTCGAACCGTACCCGTGTATCGCATTCGCCGCCCGAGCCCTTCGCGCAATGGCAAAGTCTGTGAATCCGATGCTCGACCCGACAGCAACCGGAACGACGCGGATCTCCGAGCTACCACTCGGCTGACGGCGAACTGTTCGGTGCAGCAGACGAAGCGCGTCGGTATCGGCTTCAAAAGGCTAGCACCGCCCCTTCCAATGACGCGTAATGTGCGGCAGTGACACTAAAGAGCCCAGTGTTCGCGCCGACGTCCCAAACGCGCGCACCCGGCTCAACAAGCAGGCCGGCCATGCGTACTAGTTCTTCGTCCCATGACGCCGGCGACCGGAAAGTATACTTCAAACCACCCACAGCGGGGCTGATCACCAATTTCCCACCACCGCGCGGTGCATTCCGTGTCAGAACCACCGGGGCCAACACCCTCTCCGTCAACCTCCGCAGAAAGCGCGCAACCATTCTTTCTCACTTATCGCAGCCGTTACGAAATCAGTCGACGCGAACACAGGACGGAAGCCCGCCCCCATCAAGAAGCCAGCGATAGGCGCGCTCCATATCCCGAGCAACGGAGTCCCAGGAGAACTCCTCACCCATCCACTCCCGTCCACGCAAGCCCATTGCGAGACGATCCTCAGCGGGCAGGCTCATCGCGGCGCCGAGTGCGTGCGTAAGACTTTCAACATCGTTGTCAACCCACCACCCACAGCCCTGACTCTCGACGCGCGACCACGGTGCCCCTTTGGACACGATGACGGGAACTCCATGGGCCAACGCTTCCGCGACTGCTAGGCCGAAGTTCTCGGAGTGTGTCGGTAGCACGAAGAGATCGGCATTCGTATAGGCCTCCGCCTTATCCTCGCCGTAAAGCGGACCGACGAATGCAGCCCGCCGCAGGCCCAACTTTCGGGACAACGAGGTTAATTCCTCCTCATACTCGGATGGGCCAATACCGACTATGCGGAGCTGCCATCCCGGGTATCTCCGCTCAAGGGATGCCCAGGAGTGCAGTAACCGATCGACTCCTTTCTTAGGGTGCAGGCGACTGAGGAACAACAGCGTGCGCTCCTTCCGGCTCCCGTCGCTATCCGGAAGCCTATCCGGAACGTCCACCGCATTCGGACTGAGCAGCACCGGTGCAGACAAACCGAGCCTACGGATGTCTGCGTACTCATCCTCGCTCGTCGCATGGAGCATATCCGCCTTGGCCAACGCGCGACGCTGCAATGGCCAAAGCGCACGCTTTGCAGTCGAACTCCGGTTCAGCGCCCACTCAGAGAGTGTCCCCCGCGGAGAAACCACCAGCTTCGCGCCCCGTCCCGGTACCACCCAACCCGTGGCCACATTCACCATCGACCAAAGGCCATGATTATGTATGACGTCCACCTCGCCCGCCTTCTTCCGGAGTGCCCGGGGGTGACTGCTAGACGGCGCGAACCGCCCGAGAACGGGCCATTGTTTGTGCTCGTCTATCGTCACACCTTCGACCTTTCTTCCGGCACCAAGGCAGGAAAGCTCGACCTCATGGCCAAGTCCGGCAAGAGCTTGGCACAGTCGCGGTACCGAATACGACGGACCAGAGGCTTCGGCGCTCACATGCGGCACCACATGTACGAATCTCATTCCAGTGGACCCGCCGCATGCGTGGTTACGGTATACCCAACCTCGTGATCAGATGGTCGCCATGGTGGCAGCGGCCTTTCACACTGGTCTTCGCTGTGCGCGAGAATACTCTCAAGGTATTTCGCACCGGCAGCAGCCCCTAGGCACCTCGCCCAATCGGCCAGGGCCGCACGTTGCTCGGTGCTCATGCGTCCCGCTGTCATAACATCTTGCAGCAATCGTGTGAGATCCTGACTATCTCCGCTGCGAAACACCCCGCCGCAGCCGCTCCAGAGCACCGCCTCTGCGGCACCGCAACCGTCGCTGCACACCGTGGGCGTACCGGCCATCAGCGCCTCCACCACCACTGCTCCCCAACCGTCACGGCGGCTCGGCAACACCAAACAATCCGCCGTGCGCATGTGCGCCTTCACCTCATCCATCGGAACCGGCCCGATCCAGCGCACTCGCCCCCCGAGCCCCTTTTCCGCCCGAGTACGCATCTCGGTGGTCAATGGTCCATCACCAACCACGACGAACTCGAAGTCACGCTTGCGCAACATCGACAGGGCGTCAATCAACAGGTGAAGGCGCTTGCGCTCAATAATCTGGCCTACAAAGAGAAAACGGAACGGACGGTCTTCCGCATCGTCTGGCATCTCTGTGGTCCAATCATCCGGCAGGAAGTAGGCAAACGGGAAGACCCGATCCGCGGGCATCCCCCGGGCTGCAACCCAGTCGGGCGTAATGGCGCCGGTTGCGAGGACCCCCTCCAGGCGCTGCCGCCACTGCCGGAAAAGGTGCCCATAGCCAATGCGCTTCAGCAATCCCCGCCAGCCGGAATCGTCCACCGTCTCCATCATCACCCACTGTCGAGCGCGACGCCGCGTCAAAGCGATTTGCGCCCTACCGATCGGACCATTGCTTCGTATGCCCTGACATATATGAATCGCGTCGGACGGTGCCTCAATAGCGGCTCGTTGCATAGCGCAGGCATTCGGGGCGAGTCGCAGCCTCACTCCTGGAAGTACCGGGGTGTCCCACCCCAATGCGGCTCGCCTTGCGGACATCTCGCGTTCCACCACGTAGGTAACATCATGCCCGCGCCGCGCAAGCTCAATCCACAAGCCTGCCCGGTGCGGACTAATTATGCGTTGCCATATCCATATCGGGACCAAGCGGTCAGTCATGAAACAGTTTTTAGATGTGCGTCCAAGAGCGATTGAACTGTCCACGGCGCCATGCCAAGAACTTCGGAGTGCTTGGTCAGATCCTTCGACAACCGTGACACAAGCTCCCGGACTGTACTCTCCGATAACTCGTCAGATGGCGGTCGCGGAGCCGGCGGCAAAAGGCGTTTCCGTACTCGACGGCGCATTTGTGGCGACAGAATCGGTCGCAAAACGTTACGATAAATTTGGGAGCCCTGAAACAACTTCCACCCAACACCTAGGCTTTGGCGATCCTCGCTCGCGTTGTAAACATGCTCCCTTTCAATATTTTCTCCGTATGGCGCAATCCCCAAAATACGCGCGATACGATTTGCCGTCTCACACCGTTGCGCAATAAGCGTCTCAAACTGTATTACATGAACACGATCGGAAAATAGATCTCTCCACGGCTTAAGTTGATACGCATACGACGACCGTAGAACATACTCTGGATCATCCAGTACGGCTATATCGATTGGGCGATCCTCTGAACCGGTAGACCAGTAATGACGATACTGACTTCGTATGCGGTCTAAAGGATCGCGTATAACATAAAAGACGTCTATTTCTTTGCCCAAGATCTGGTTCGCATGCCAGGCGGCACGTTCACTGTTTTCCAGCATCGTGTACAAAGTGGATGCGTCGCCGCGCCGCTGACCCCTTCTTGCCCCCTTATATAAGTGCGCATAATCCGATTTTCCTGCTTTACCCAATACATCGGAATAAGCAAGATTGCCCGGTTCTTTGTCGTTTGGGAAGTACACTTGAGGCGACGCGAGCAAGTCAAAATACAATGTGGTCGTGCCGCATTTTTGTCCGCCTATAATAAGAAAATCTGGAAGCAAATCACCCATTAAAACAAACCCTGTTGTCTTATTACCGGCATCGCACTTTTCGCCAGATATTATTCCGCCCATCTTGATTGCTTCTTTTTAGTAGCCTCCAAGTACGCAAAAAATCTGGCGCGTTAATCAATACCACTCATGATGGCCACGAGAAGCAACATTTTTTTCAGAGCGTGAACCAGTCGCCCCCCAAGCCAGCAATATTAGTGAAAGCATCCCCCACCCTCCGGGAGAGAAAAGCGTAGAATCACCCATATTCGTGAGCAGAGCAGTCAATGTCACCGCAAGACAGGAGATGCTCGTGCGGGCACTGCGCCGAAAGAGAACGAAAATCCAAGTAGTTACCGCTAGGAAACCAGGTACGCCGAGTTCTTCGAGAACGGCCAGCGGCATAACACCTTTCTCAATGGACGCACCAACAGGAAGGCCGAGCAACGGATCCCGCTTGATAAGCATATCCCACGAATTCGAAGCAATGCCAAAACCTATTCCACGCAGCGGTTGTGCCTCGATGTTCTCCCACATCTCCATCATGAGACGGCCACGGGAGGTATAGTAGGCCTCAGTGAGCGTATCGGACGCTGTCCCCTTGGCGAGGTAGCCTCCGATCCGGTCGGCTAGCCCGGGGCCCGCCAACAGCAACCCCATCGCTGCGACGGAGGCCAACGCGACGAACCGCCGGCTTTTTAGCCCTGGCGCCATGGCAGTGAGGCGTCTGCCCGAGAGGAAGGGCACGATCACGACCGCAACCCCCACCCCGAGTACCAACGCAAGCCCTGCAGTGCGCGCTTCCGAGAGCAAAATGAGCACAGGGCAAACGCCCGTCAATGCCACGATCGGCCAGCCTGGGCGCCGCAGCGCTAGTAGCTGACTAGCAGCCCACGCGCCAAGTAGCGCCATGGTCGGCCCGAAAACCTGCGGGTGGTTGAGGATTCCTTGGAAACCGCTGGCATTTCGCAGATATCCAAGCGGCATGGCGATCAGCGGGAGGCTGACCAGCATCAGAATGGCCAGCCCGCCGAACAGTTCCGCTGCCACCCAGTCGCGCGCCTCGCCGCTCAAACCCAGCCAGGCAGCGAGTAGAGTCGTTATCGCAAGGGTCCACGACAGGGCTTTCAGCACCGAAACCGCGGGATATGGACTGAACAGCAGGGCGTGTATGACAAAGAAGCCCCCCAACAGGACAGTCGCGAACACGAACTTACTGGCCTGGGGCCGGCCGCGGGCCAAACGGCTGCGAAGCAACACCGCCGCGGCCGCGCCACCAATCACCAGGAAGCGTCCGACGGTGGCGAAAGACGCCTCCGCACCGATGCCAGGGCTCAGCATGGTGAAAAGCCAAGACAGTGCTAGCGCCTTAATGGCCTGGGCACGGCCGGTAAGCGCGTATGCCGCGAGCGCCACATAGCTCAGGTTCGCGGTGGGTCCCGACGCTATCCGCATCGCAATGGCCAGAAAGATGTAGCCATACTCCACCACCAGGGCCTGCGGCAGCCGCACGCTCAGCCTAGCCGCCGAGTGGCGCGTTGCAGTCGCCATAAGCCCTTACTCGTCCCCATGCGTAGTCGCGATTCGTGTCGTCACGTGATCCACGCAGTCCTCAGCAACCGCCAGGACATTGGGCCGTTCCTCCCACGGTCTTTGTGGATAGCGCAGCCGGCCCTTGTCGGCGTCATAAACGGCCATCCGGTAGCCCCGTTCGGCCAGCCAGTCCCGAAGCCCCTCCTCCGTATGCCCATAACGATGCAGGCACCCGTTAACTTCAAGCAGCCAGACAGGCGGATTCCGGGCAGCCAGCATGTTCTCGGCGCCCGCAAGTGCCAAAGGCTCGGCGCCTTCAATGTCGATTTTCCCCATAGCGTACGAACGCGACCCGCAACACTTGTCGAGTTCACGCGTCTGCACCTCTACCACGTTCACTGGAGCCTCAGTTTTCCCCACCACGTGATTGGTAGTATCCGAATCCACAGAGAAACGGACCGTGCCTTCCTGGTCGCTCAAGGCATAGGGCCATACCTCGACGTCACGGAACCCGTTCCGCTCCACCTGAGCGGCGAGGCGCTGGCGGGCCTTCTCGCCCGGCTCGAATGCGTCCACCCGTCCCCCGGTCAGCGAAGCCGCGTACAACGTGTACGTGCCAATGTTCGCCCCGACATCGAGGAAGCCGTCACCATACCGCAAGTAATCGGCCATGAAGCGCATCTCGTCGTAGTCCGGCAAGCCGTTGAAGTAGAGGACGGCGCTCGCGGCAGTGCTGTCCGGGTAGACGTCGAAAGAAACACCGCCCCACACTCGAATCCTCCGTGACCGGCCTGTAACGCGTTTGCTCAACTGCCATCCAAC
The DNA here is from genome assembly GCF_052060015.1 of Arhodomonas sp. SL1. Classification (NCBI taxonomy): domain Bacteria; kingdom Pseudomonadati; phylum Pseudomonadota; class Gammaproteobacteria; order Chromatiales; family Ectothiorhodospiraceae; genus Arhodomonas; species Arhodomonas sp. SL1. The sequence goes on from NZ_JBPODZ010000017.1 coordinate 23,746, forward strand.
ACCGCTGGCGAGTGCCTGCAACCGACGTCTCTGATTGGCTGGGTGGTGCCAGATGAGATGTACGGTTTTCCCTATGCTCAAGTAGATGCTCCTACCGCCGAGGCTGATGAACCGCCCACGCCCTCCGTCCGTTCATCGGTATCACTGAGACCCAACAGACCTAGCATGACCTTCGCATTCTCATCCCAGGTATGCTTCCGCGCCGTCTCACGGGCTGAGCGCCCCAATCGATCTCGCAGGCCCGACTCTGTAATCAACCGCTGCAACGCCGCCGACAAGGCGTCCACGTCATGCGCCCGGATCAGTAGGCCATCGTATTCGGGAGTGACGAAATCCGCAGGACCGTTTCCATGGCATCCGATAACGGGTACCCCCCGCGCCATTGCCTCCAAATAGGTTATTCCAAATGCTTCCTGCCAACTCGGCAATGCGAAGATATCGCCCTTCCCCAACTCGGCCATCGTGGTCTCATAGTCGAGACGGCCTCGGAAAGTAACGCGATCCTCGATGCCGTGCTCCAACGCCAAGGCCTGCAGACGCTGGCGTTCCGGACCGTCGCCGACGATGTGGTATTCCCAGGCCAAATCAGGCATCCTCTTCGCAATTCGACCCAATGCCTCAATGTTGTAATCGATCCCTTTCAACTTTATCAGGTTGGAAACGCTGACTACTCGCACCCGTCCCGGTTTCGGATAGTGACTTCTACTATCCTCGCCCAGCGCATTCGGAACCTCAGTACCATTGAGTACGACAGTTAGCTTCTCCTCGGGGACACCAATTTGCCGCGCGTGTGCACGCAGCGGAGAACCCACAAGGGCTACCCTATCCAGTGCCTCGGCGGCACCCCGCACAGTGCGTTTGAGTAGACGGCCAGAGGCCCCCTCGTGGTCTCTGAGACCTGGATCGATGCCATGCATGACAGCGACGACCGGCCCCAGGGACCTCGTCCGCCAACTGCCGACACTTAAACCAAGGTAACGGAGACCATGGACAATCGTGCCCCGGACCCCGGGACCCAGCCCATATCGCCGCACCGCACGCCGAACTGCCACACCTACTAGCCAGACGTTTCCCGCAACTACACCGGGAATGCGGGAGAACATCTCCGGTGCACGTATTAGCGGGAACTCCCTGAGTTCCACCCGTCTCGTATCGAGGCCAAGTTGCTCAAGGGTGAGGCGCGCAGATTCCCCGCGGCCGACGGTCCGGGGCACCAACACCACCACACGAAACCCTGCGGCAGCAAGCGCCCGGACCTGTTGCACGACGAATATTCCGGTTACGCGGTTCACGCGCGTCGGCCAAAACCCTGTTATTACAAGAAGCATACAAAACTCTATCGTATTCTGTACAACACGCAAGGCGGCGCCTGCTTTTATGCGCGACGTCGTCGCAATAGAACCCCTAGACAGAGGTCCGGAATATACGGGCCAAATACCGCTGTCGCCGTTCGGTACTTTCGGCTTAAGTACTTCCAATAGCCTTCTGGGCTAATACGCTTGGCCTCATCAAATAATATCGCTGCGGCCTTTGGGTCCCCCTTTAGGGTACATTGTCTGCCCGCCTGCCATACGTAGCTGGCCCACGCTGCATGCAAGTCTTCATTGAAGTAGTCCCGAATTGCTTCGTATGTACAACGCAACCCATACAATTCCTGTTCCGCATCCAGCTTCCTGTTTGAAATACGGTTCGCCCCGCCGTGAAGTCTTTGCTTATATACAAGCACATCGTCCGATCGGAAGATGAAACCGCGACATACTAAACGTAGATTTAGATCCCATTCCTGCCTCGCATGAAGTCGCTCGTCAAAGCCGCCTACGCGCTCGAGCGCCCGCCGCGGGTACAGTGCCATACCTGTTTGTATGTTGCGCTGCATTAAGTCCAGGATACGAGCCTCTTTTGGGCCCCATGTGTCAACTCTTGTTCTGACAGTCCTTTGCCCGGATGGTTGTATTACCGTGGTATGGCCGTACCCGATCTCAGAGGCATCCCGAGAGGCACGTTTAATTACTTGATTATAGAGCGCCTCGGTTGCAAGCTCATCGTCGGCGTCCAGAAACTTGATAAGAGTCCCGCGTGCCGCATGAATGCCTCGGTTGCGAGCTGCGGCAGCACCTTTGTTCCGCTGTCTAAGTAGGCGTACGTGCGGAAACCGTTCCAAGATCTGGGGCGTCGCATCGGTAGATCCGTCGTCGATTACGATGTGCTCGACAGGCACTTCAGTCTGCTGCTGCACGCTTTCTATACACGCTCCGATATAGCGCTCGGCATTGTAGGCTGGGGTGATGACGGAGACGATAGGTTCGGTCATTGTTCGTAGTAAATCTGTTCCTGAATCCGTGACGGCCTTGGTTTCGGCAGCGCAGCAATCGGGCTGATGCAGACACCAGTGCCCCGATTGGCCCGGTTGTCGGGTTCGCACAGGCGCTGGCGCCTGTGCGAGGGCCTTGGCAGCCGGTTTGCGCGGCGATTGAGCGGTGTGTGCGACGCCCGGCCGAGCGCGCGCTCGTGGGCATACTCAGCCTCATGGGCCGAGTGCGCACGCCCCCCATGCAGCTCCGGGCCCACGCACCGGAAACTTCGGATCGAGCTGCTGCGGCAACTGGCCAAAGCACGACAGCGCCTGGCCGGCGAGCACCAAACCGGCTTGGCCGGTGATCAGCTACTGAGTCTGGCGGATGGTAAAGCGAGCAGGCTCCATGCACTCACCATTCGGGTGACCCACAATGCGGCATATCATACCAACAATCAGCACCTTGGACGCACCGACCCAGCTCCAGTCACGGATTTAAGTAGTTCGCTATGGCGAGTTATTCAAGGTGATACCTCTAGCTCGTCCATACGGCCCTTCCAAGGCGTTGCGGATGCCTATGACACAGGTGATGATCAACCTTAATATGCGCCATGCCGAGCGTGTTAGCACGAGAAGACGAGGAAGCGATGGTATGGAAACTCCTCCACCCGATAGCTTCGGTCAAGGGCGACGCCTCCCGCTTCCTTCAACGCCGCGATGACTGTGATCAAGTCGTAACCGGCCTTGTTGATCTCCCAGTAGTGTTCGCCGTCAAATTCGTGCTCGCGAGGTCCCTTGCTAGGCCGCGGCACATGGAGTTGCTGCTCACCAAGCTTTGGCACGTGAAACACATAGCGCCACACGCGCTTGGCATCTGGCAAGCTAATCACCACACCACGGCGCGCCACTCGAGACATCTCGGAGAATGCTTTGCGGCTCTCTTCGAAAGGTAGGTGTTCCAGCATCTGGAACGCGCAGACCACGTCATAGTGATCGTCACCGAACGGAAGTTCCGTAGCGGACGCTACGTGGTCAGGACCAAGCTCTGGGTCCAGATCCAATGTTTCGACGGAGACACCGAAGACGGAGGCGACCGCCTTGAACACGCCGGGACCAGGACCAATCTCGAGCACTCGCTCGGGCTCTAGAGCAAGAACCTCATCCAGTTGGTGCCAAACGCTTAACCAGCGCTTCTTCCCAAGATACCGGGCGAACTCATAGTGTGTCTTATCAACCTGCTTGCTGTGCATACCGTAGTCTGTACTCCGCCTGGCGGGCCAGTGTGAGGACCCAAACGATCAGGGAGATGTACGCCAACGCCCCGAAGATCCCAAAGAGGGCGACGGCCAGTTCGTCCTTGCGGTATATCACCAGTCCCACATACAGTGCGGCGACTTTCGAGCCTGTGCTGAACAACTCATAGATGAGCAGGCCACGTTGGCGCCCTAGCACGGGAATGGCGGCAACACTTGGGCGATTGATGAAATTGAAGAAGTACATGAGCGCCAGCCAGCGCGCATACTCCCCTGCCATGACCCATTCGGTGCCGAACACCAGTCCGAACAGCCAAGGTCCGAACGTTACGATGAAAGCAAACGGGATAGCCCCAATGGCCGCCAACCCAAGGGTGGCGTAGAGGATCAGCCGATAGCTCGATTCCTCGTTGTGTTTTGCTTCCGCAATCCGGGGATAGAATACGGTCCCCACAGACTGGGCGACCAGGTTTGACGGAAGCCCCATCACGGTGCGCGCCAGCGCATAGAAGCCGGCGGCCGCGGGACTAAAAAGGCCCGCGAGCATGAGAACAGGGAGGCCTTGCGAGGCCGCGTTTATCAAGTCTTGGGGTGCACGATAGAGCGGAAAGTCTTTGTGTCGTCTTGCCAGGGCCAAGGGGCTGGCATCACCAGCCCGTTCCTCTACATCGTCCGAACGCTTATGGCCTGTACGCCGGGCGGCGGCGCCAAGCAGCATGGCGTGCAGCGCCGCGCCGAGCGTCTGCACCGTGATCAGTACGGCTGCCACCGGGTAAACCAGTCCACCAATCGTCTTGGAGACGTTGAGCAGCAGTGCCTGCGTCACTGTGACGCGGGCGGTGACTTTGAATGCCTTCTGCCGGATCAGCCACTGACGGGCGATCTGGAGCCAGGCCGTGAAAAGCATCACCAACGGGACGAGGAGCGCGAAGGCTGCCACTTCGCCCGCGCCCAGACCGCGGAGTATGGACTCGCCAGCCACCGCGAAAACGATGAACGCAAGGGCGGCAATCACCGCTGAGACGATGAGGGCCAGTTTCACCAGTGCTCGGGCGTCGGCATCGGCCTTCGGCAGCACGATAGCCACCGGGTAGGTCAGCGCGGCAACCGGCGCAATCATGGCAACCATCGCGGAGAACGTACCAAGTAACCCGTAAGCCTCCGGGCCATACAGACGGGTGATGACGGGAGCGAATGCCATCGTAATCGCCTGCGCGCCGGCCGTCCCACTCGCCACCACAGCAACGCTTCTGGCGAATTTGCTCCGCCATATCTGCTGCAGCCACTCTCTCATCCGCGGCCGAGCCCGAGGACATGCCAGAGGATCTTCACGTCATCAATGGAACGAAGCTTCACGGTCCATTCGCCGGCCGAGTTCTCCGTGGCCGTTTCGAACGCATCCTGCAGCGTCCGCGCCGAGAACCCGGCGGCGCTCACACCGGGGCGGCGGATGTAGAACAACAGCCAGCGCTGGTTGACGATAAAGGAGTATGGCCAGTCGCTGCTGTTGGCCCGGTAGAAGCGGAAACCGCGTACCTCTCCTTTCCATTGCGGGTGACATTCGTAACCGCGCAGTGCGGCGGCGCAGCCGACGATATAGAGGAAGGCGTCACGGGCGTCCGCGTCGGTGATGGCGTCGTGCCATTCTCTGATGAGTTCGGCGTTGTGCATGTTCTTAAGCATTGGTGCTACCGCGCGTTGCCTACGGGGAGCGTATGGGTGCCCTGCGGGCAGCTTTGTTCACCGGCGGGGACGGGTCCTACGACCGGTTCTGCGCTTCCTGACCCGGTTTTGCCCTAAACGCCGGTTGATTTGGACCTTCTCCGGCACCCCCGCCGGGTCAGCTTGTAGAGATAGGCGCGCTTGTGGTCGCTGCGACGGAGCTATCCCCGGGGATCTCTGAGAGGGAACCGCGCCGCGTCTGAGCATGTTACCGCCGGAATAGGTGATCCCTTGAGTTCACCGGGGTAACGCTGGATTCTAACAACTTGGATCGCTGCACTTTGCTTTCAGCGAGCCCGATGTTCGATGGTCTGCGCCAGACTCCGGAAGTCTCGGTAGCAGTTGCTGACCGCCTGAACGTGGGCGCCAATCGCGCCGTCGCCAGGCTTGAGGTGGAACATGGGCTTGCGTGCCTCTTGGGCCATGGGCATGAGGCTGCGGTAGTCCTTTAGGGCGGCCAGGCATTCAGGATCCTCATCGACACGGAGCCCTTCCTGACCCTTCTCGGCCAGTACATATTGATGGTACGTCCGCGGAATGCGATCCATCCATTTGCCGTAGGCCTTCACCGGCCGGTCCAGGCGCACGGAGTGCTGCATGACCGCGTAGCCAAGGGGCTCCATCCGCCCTTGCGGCACCTCCATGCCCTCGGGGCTCTTGGGAAGCCGTTCCCACCATTCCCTGCGCCAGTTCCGCAGGGTCGGCCCCAGATTCTGCAAACCCTTGAGGGAGAACAGGTCCGGCCCTAAGGGGACGACCACGTAATCGGCGGCGATAAGGGCTGCGCGGTTGATGGCGCCCAGATTCGGTCCCACGTCCACCAGCGCGAGTTCCGCTTCCCTTTTGGCCCCTGCCCGGCGAATGATCTCGGCGAAGGCGCCGATGACCCGGAAGGCGCGCTTCTTGCCGTCCAGACAATGCGGCCACTGCTGGGAGAGCTCGTCCTCGAAACCCGAGAGAGCGAGGTCTCCCACCAGCAACCCGATGTCGTCGATCTCTTCCACCCAGGGCTCTTCGATCCCGCCCTCGCCTTCAAGCAGTGGACGAATGGGGGCGAGAGCGGTGTGGGTGCTGCGTCCCTCCGGCCAGAAGGTTTCGAGACGGTCCTCCTCCAGGAACATGGTGGAGAGGTTGGCCTGCGGGTCGAGGTCGGCCGCAAGGACGGAGCGGCCCTGGTCGGCGAACATCCAGGCAAGGTGATAGACCAACGCGGTTTTGCCCACACCGCCCTTGTTATTAAAGAACGCGATGGTCTTCATCCGGCGGCCCCCACAGTCACGGCCAAGTAAGTCGGCTCGAAATGGAACCGTGGTTCGGGATTGCCATTGTTCCGCAGATCGCGCAGGGCCATCGGGATGCCGAAACCAAACCGCTGCACGTAGCCGAGCGTGTGCATGGCCTCGGCCAGGAGTGGGTTGCGGTAGTCGGTCACCCCCTTACCGAAGTTCTCCCGGGTGACCTGGCCGTAGAGACCGCCGGGGTTGTGGATCTCGATTCGGTCACTGAACCAGTAGATCCGCACCGGCGCATGGGTTGCCTCGTAGTCGCGGTGGATCAGGGCATTGCGGGCCAGCTGGCGCAGGGCGGAGACGGGGTAGTCGGGCCGGCGCTGCTCACGCGCTGCCGCCTCGATATCCACGGCGACCTGGACATGGACGTCGAAGAGCTCATCCAGCTGGGCCATGATAGCCGGCAACGCCCCATGGAGCATCTTCTCATCCTTGATGGGATCAGCCAGCTCCGTGCCGTCGATGCGAAGGAACTGGACGTAGGCGCCGGGGATATGGGCTCTGGGGTCGTGCCCCAGGACCAGGAGGGCGCCATAGTTGGGCTGGCCGTCGGTGAGAAAGCGCAGGGAGCGAAGCTGCTCTTCGGTGCTGCGCTGATTCTCCTCGAGCACGTCCGGCGCCACGGCGTTGGGGAGATACTCCCGCCGAAAATAGTCGAGGTCTAGGTCGGCCAGACCAGCGCCCGGTGCGGGGCGATGATCGAAGGGGCGATCCCCGCCCCGGCGTCGTTCCGATAAACGCCGTTCCTGCTCCGGCGTGGCACGATTGTTGGTGGTACCCACCCGAACCCAGACCTGGCCTTGGTAGCGAACCGGCGGCTCGGCGTGCGGTCGGACCTCGACCACGATGAGCGGACAGCCTTCGAGGTCGCGATGATAGATCTCGACGTCCGGCAGGGGCAGGATGTCGCCGCCGTGAGCCCAGTTGGCCAGCTTTTGCTGGGCCTCATCCCGGTCTTGGAGGCCTGCACAGGTACCGTCATCCTCCAGTCCCACCAGGATTACGCCGATGCTCCCCTCCCCCGCGAGATCGTTGGCGAAGGCGCAGATCGCCCGGCGGATGGATGATCCCTGGGCCGTGGAGCGTTTCAACTCCACGCGCTCCGATTCACCCCCTTGTTTGAGGGCCAGCAGCGCCTCCTCAGAGAGCATCGTGTGCGGTCTCCATGGTGCCATCTCCCCACGCCATCTCGGCACGCGCAAGGCTCCCGGGACGAGCCAGTATCGAAGGATAGCAACTGGGTGGGTAAACGGGTAAAACTTGTGCCGCCGACGAGTACGACGCTTTTGCAGTACTAGGGATGCCCGGATTGCTCGTATCCGGCCCCGCCAGGTGCCAACCTATTCGCCTTCTCCGAGCTCGGCCTTGAGCGCGGCGATCTCCTCCCGAATCGCTTCGTACTCAGCCATACGCTGCGAAAGGTACCGCCGGGTAATCTGTATCTTCTCCGCCACGCCATTCGGGGTGAGCTTGTAGAGATAGGCCAGTTTCTTGTCGCTGCGCCGGAAGTTCTCCGCTTTGATCAGCCCCTTCTCCTTGAGCCCCTTGAGGACGTAATTCGCCTTGCCCACCGACACCCCCATGGCCTCGGCGATCTGGCGCTGGTTCATCCCCGGGTCGGACTCCAGGATCTTCAGGACTCGATATCGGGTGGCGTCGGAGGTGTCCATGAGCTCTCCGGGACGGGCTGCGCGGTGCGTTCGGGCACGCTACCGCCGAGACGGCTACCCCTTGAGGTCCATCTGGGGGTTTTGCTCATCCTTTGAATGCGTGAGGATTCAAGCATAGTGTGACGGCCGTCGCAAGGGCGCAAGCGTGAGTGTCGGCGCCGGTTCACACCGGATGGCCGAACGCCACGGAATCATCCGGGACCCGACATATAGGCGACAGTCCGCCTCAACGTATCCCGCTGCCTTGTGAAGACCCGCACGAGCGGGTAACAGCACGGGTAACAACCATGATCAACCATAGAATCGCCATATAATTCAGACTATTAAAAAATTTGTTCGCGGGACGCCGCCTCCACCACATTCCCTTCCGACGGCATTCAAAACCTTCCTTAGTCGCCTCACAACCCCGCGTACCGCGGGGTTTTTTGTGACCAAATGGTCCGGATGTATCGATAGGATCAGATTTTCGCAGCTGCCGCGACCAGACCGACATTGAGCCATTGGGCCAGCGCGACGATCATCAGACCTCGCGGACCCACTCGCTCCCCCGGCCGTGCCCCTCGCGCCGGATCACCCCCTCCTCGCGAAGTCGGTGCAGCGCCGCACGCAGGCGTTGCACCGGCAAATGGGGAAAGCGCTGTCGGAGCATGGTCATCGTAAAGCGCGCGGGCAGTTCCTCGAGCACCTCCCGACGGATCGCGAGCTGACTGCCGGCGCTGCTATGTACGCCCCTACCCGCATCGTGCCGGCTACGCACCGCCGCGACGGTCTCCGGCGCAGCATCCGCCAGCCGGGCGCTCACGGCACGGAAGAACCCATGGCACCACTCATTCGCCTGCTTGCGGTTGCCGGCGTAGATCACCGGCAACGCCGAATGCAGGGCGCTGATCTCCGCGACAGCCCGGGCCACGTGGGCGGCGGGCCAGGGTGCGACCCGCTTCGGATCCAACAGATGGCCGTAGGGTGCCTCGATGACCAGCGCCGGGTGTGGGTAGCTCGCCAGTTCCGCGAGTTGCTGGTGGAGGATGCGGATCTGGCCAATGTCGCTGAGCAGGTTGGCGAAGGTCTTGCGCTCGACCACCGCCTGGATCTGGCCATGTTCGTAGAGCGCGTAATCGCCGCTCGGCAGCGCCTCCCGGTGGATATTCGCCCCGCTAAAGCGCCAGGGATAGCGCTCGCCGGAGTCGATGAGGATATCGAGGGTGCGATCACCGAACAGCTGTGTGCGTCCGCGACTCTTGCTCGCCCGCGCCGCGCTCTGTGTGCGGAAGAAGATCTGCTCGTACTCGCCAGGGCGGTTCTTGTACTGGCGAACGAGAAACAGGAAGTCACAGCGCCGGCGCCTTGGGCGGTCCAGGGTCAACGCCAGGCGGCGGCCGAGACGGTCGACCGAGACCACGGGCACTTCCTCGAGGAGCTCGCAGGCACTGTCGCTATCCGGCGGTTCGCGCTCACGCAGGCAGAAGACGTTGCCCCCGGGGCCCGGCCAGCGGTCCTTCGCCCGCAGCGCGAGGGTGACCTCCCCGTTCTGGGTGAGGGTGATGCGGTAGGGGAACCGCTCGTCGTCGACTGCCTCAACGCGCCAGACCGTGGTCATCGACCACCTACCATACCGGAACGGCGTCGTAGGATCATGCCTCCGCAAGGATTCGCCTGTACCGCGAATTCCTCCATGGTGGCCCCGGAAGGGTTCGGTACTATTGGCGGCGGAATGGACGGCCCAGTCGCATGACAGCGGCGCTAGATCATCCCCTGCCCGTCCGGCCTATCTCCTGGGAGCAACGCGCGCCCGGCAACGTATATTCCAACTAGGGACAGGGAGCGAGGCGACCATGTTCACCGGTCTTAGTGCATTCCCTCTAACGCCCATGAACGAGGCGGCGATCGACGACGCCGCGTTCATCCGGCTCGTCGAGCGGCTCGCGGCAGCGGGCGTTGATTCCATCGGTGGCCTCGGGTCGACCGGGAACTATGCCTATCTCACGCCGGCCGAGCGCCGGCATGTGGGGCGGCTCGCCGTGGAGCACGCCGGGGATATCCCGGTCATCATCGGGATCAGCGCGCTGCGCACACGGGATGTGTTGGCCCTGGCCGAAGACGCCCAATCCATCGGCGCAAGCGCGGTACTGCTGGCGCCGATGTCGTATCAACCCCTCTCCGAGGCGGAAGTCTTCGGTCTCTATCAAGCCGTCACCACCCACCTCTCGGTGCCGCTATGCGTCTACGACAATCCGCGCACCACGCACTTTCAATTTAGTGACGCGCTCTACGAACGGATCGCCGCCCTGCCCAACGTGGCCTCCATCAAGATTCCCGGGGTGCCGGAGGGCACCGTGGCTGCCCGGGAGCGCATCGAACGGCTACGCGCGCGCCTCGGGCCCCGCATCACCCTCGGCGTCAGCGGTGACCCCATGGCCGCCCGGGGCCTGAACGCCGGTTGCGATGCCTGGTACTCGGTGATCGGCGGCCTCTTCCCCGAAACCGCCCTGCGCATCACCCGCGCCGCCCAGGCCGGCGAGGCCGACCGCGCCATTGCGATGTGCGAGCATCTACAGCCGCTGTGGACACAGTTTGAACGGCACGGCGGCGGCCTGCGAGTGGTCGCCACGGCGGCCGAACTGCTGGGGCTGGCCGGGTCCCCGTGCCTGCCGCGCCCCCTCATGGCGCTGGAAGGAGACGAACGAAACACACTGGCCGAGCTGTTGGACCAGCTCCGGCTCGCCTGAATGGAACGTAACAGTCGATGTTGGAAGCCTACGGCGCGACGGCCGGACAGTGAGCCGTGCATAACCCGCGCCATCCCGGCCGGCGGAGCGCCGGCGAAGCGGGTGATGCCGGCTGCCGCCTCCCTCAGGCTGGTGACGAGCGCAGACTCGCTACGTCAGTCCGCTCGCAGCATCCAATTGACTTGGGCGAACAGGACTTCGGGGGACGCCTGAAGGCGTTCCATGGCTGAACCGAGTAGACGCCTTCGTTCGACCACCACGAGCACCCGGCGCGATTCCCCGATCGGCTGGATAGCTTCCACGGGCACGTCGGCAATGTCGGTCGTGAGGGGGAAGGACGCACCGGCGCGGAGGTCGAGGACAAACTCCAGGGGTGCCACCCCATCCGGGGGCACGATGCGCTCCAAGCGATAGACGCCGGTGACTCCCCCGGCCTCGGCGAGGCGCGTCGCGAGGTCCGCCGATAGCGCCTGGGAATCGACGGTAAGCACGACGTTTCCGCCCGAGGCAAGGCGTTCGGCGCGCAGCCCGATCCCGGCGATCTCCGAAAGGCGTTCCGCCAGCCGCGCGAGCTCGGGGGCCACTGGCGCCGCCTCCTGATTGGTCGGGAGCAAGCCAGACAGCTCACCGCCAGGATCCAGGCCGACGATCAACTCGGCACCCATGGCGGCGGAGGCCGAATCGACGACCTCCGCCGCATCCCCTGACGACTCCGGCTCTTGTCCCTGCACCGGCCCTGCACTCGCCAGAGCCATGGTGCAGACAACGCAGGACAAGGCCGTCAGCCGGATCCCGGCACCCCGCGCCGCCGGGACTCGCGAACCCCGCACACCTACTCCTCGTTCCTCGTACGCTCCCAGACCCGCTCGACCTCCAGATTCACCGCACTCACCCGCTCTTCCGCCACGACGCTCCCCTGGTAGAGCGCGGTGACATCGAGCGAGCTCATCGCCTCGATCACCAGATAGCCATCGATGTGCGGGGCGGGCAAGGTGCCACCGAACACCCGCCGGACGATATCATGACAATCCGCCGCGATCGTGGTGCGTCGCGGCAGAACCTCCTCCGCGAGCTCCGCGGTTTCCCCCGCCTGCTGATTGCCCGGTGGCATGGCGAGTTCGAGGCGCTTGCGGAGCGTGACCTTCTCGCTGCCCGGGTTGCGGATATTCACGATGGTATCGTAGTGGATGGCGTTGGCCCGTGCGACATCCGTGCGTTCGCCGCAGACGAACTTGGCGGCGTACTCATAGCCCCAGTGGTCCCCTGCCCCTTCGTCTGGGAAATGCGCGTTGAGCAGGCCAGCGCCACAATCGTCCGGGCACTGGCTTGGGGTACGGGACAGCGCATTGCCCTGAATGCGCTGCAGGACCTCATTGGGCCCGAGTCCCGACTCCCCCGCAAGGAGTAGTGCGGACACGGCGCTGACGTGGGGTGCCGCCATGGACGTGCCGTTATAGAAGCCGTAACCGCCCTTCACGGTGCTCAGCACGCCATCGGCGAAGCCATCGTTATTGTCGTCGCGGGTCACGTCCCCGCCCGGCGCCATGATCTCGACACTCGGCCCGAAGTTCGAGTAACGACTGGCGAGATGCCCGCGGGCATCGCTGGCGGCCACGGTGATCACGCCATTGCAGCTCGCTGGGGTAAAACCGGCGGCATCCGCCGCCGAGTTGCCCGCCGAGACGACCACCACGACACCGGCACTGACCACATCGTCGATCGCCTGCTGCGTCGCTGGCGAGTTCGAGCAGGGCACGCCACCGCCGAGACTGAGGTTGATCACGTCGGCCGGCGTTTGATTTGCAGGGACGCCGGGGACCGCCAGGCCCGCCGCCCAGCGCATGGCGTCGTTGATATCGACGGTGGTGCCGCCGCACTTGCCGAGCACCCGCACCGGTTGAATCGAAACCATCCAGTTGCCACCCGCGACGCCGCTGGCGTTGTCCGTCGCCACCGCGCCGATGGTCCCGGAGACGTGCGTGCCATGCCAGCTATCACCGCGCTGCGGACTACCCGGATAGCATTCGTCGGCCGCCACGGCGTCGCCCGGATCGGTGGGGTCGGCGTCCCGGCCATCGCCGTCGTTGGCAATGGAGACATCGGTGATCATGTCATAACCGGAGATGAGGTTCCCCGAGGCGGCGATGTCGGCGTGCGCCGGCAGGATGCCGGTGTCGAGCACCGCCACCCGGACCGCGCGGTCCCCAGTGGTCTCGTCCCAGGCGATGGGCAGGTTGATGCCGCCCTCGGACGCCCCGGACCCGGTGCCGTTGGTCCAGTAGTGCCATTGCTTGTCGTAGTGGGTATCGTTTGGCTCGACGTGGGCTGTCAGGATCCAGTTTTGTTGCGCGTATTCCACATCGCCACGCGCCCGCAACGAGCCGACGATCTCACTGACCCGTTGTTCCAGCGCCTCTGCGGTATCCAGGCTGAGTAGCGTTTGTGGACTGAGCTCGTAGACGAGTTCCCCGCCGGAGGTCCGCCGTGGTGAGGCCCGCAGCCCGAGGCCACGCGCTTCATCGGGGGCGAGCAGGGGCGTTCGCTGCTCGACCTCACGTAGTTTCACGATGATCTCGCCGGTGACCCCGCGAGTCTCGAATTGATTCGCAGCGAGATCGAGGGTCGTGAACTCCTCCTGCGCCAGTGCCCCGTTGGAGAGCCCGAATGCACCAGCGCACGCAAATGCAAGCCATATCTTAGAGCAAGTTTCCATCGTCCTACTCCACACTGGTTTGGGCCTCAATTAATCTGGATCGCGCGTGGCATCTCCATGTAATTGTTGGACTCCCTGCTCTCGCTGAGGCCGTCGTCGAAATCGACGATGAAACCGAGCCAATACTGCCCGGTCGCCACACCACGCGGGATATACAGCGTGCGTGAGAATGTCCCCGAGAACCCGGGATCCGCCCAGGCCCCCGTATTCACGCCAAGTAGGCGATCCCCGGTACTGATGTAGTCGTTTGTCGACAGGTAGAATCCAATATTGAACGTCTTCCGCGCGGTGCTCATATTGTGGAAGGTAAATTGGATGGTGACATAACTCCCCCGATTCGCTTGGGTCGGGCTTGCCACTCGACTCGATGAGCCGCTGCCGGTCCGGCGGAAGGCAGAGCCGGCGACATCGCTTTCCGTCGTACTGTCGGGGTACAGGAAACGCGCCCCTTGGCGGTCGTCCGGTAACGGATCCCACGCCTTCCAGTGGCCTACGGGACCGCTGTTGGGGTAGTAGGAGTTCATGGTCGCCAGCCACCGGTCCTCGTGGTTGAGGCCCAGGGCATGGCCCAATTCGTGCAACGCGACACCTTCGAAACTATAGGGATCATTCAGATCCGAGTAGTCGAGGGCGCCGAGCCGCCAGGAGACATTGTTGTTGAAGCCAATGTCGGTTTCATTGTAGCCGTGACGCCACCCAAACGCCCAATAGCAGTGCCAGCGGCGTTTCGTAACGGCAAGGGTGCTGCCCGATAGCCCGTTATCCAGATACACCTCGTTGCGCCCATTGCTACGGTTATGGGTACCGTCCGTATCGCGCCCCACATAGAAATCCCAGGTGGACCCCTTTACGTTGTTCCAGTGCCACATCGCATTCTGGAGGCGTGCGTCCCAGGAACTCCCGGCCGGGAACGACGTGGTGCTGATATACATGTTGGTCCACTGGTTGTTATAGCGCATCTTATTGCCGCCACAGGTCTTGTACCCATAGGCTTCGGCCGCGGTGGACCAACCCACAAAGGCCACTACGAATAGCCCGAAGAGCGCGTAACGACTGGAGCCGTTGAATATCCTGTCCATCCCTCATCTCCTATACAAAGGGTTGCGGGAGAAACTATTCCTCGGTATCGAGATTCGGTCGGGATCCCGGTGCGATCCGACGCGGAACGTCCCCTTGCTCGGCGGGCGCCTGCTCCACGGGCTCCTCGACGGGGGGCGTCCGGGCGGGCGCGGCGTCGTCGAACCGCCCTTGCGGTAGCTCCTCGGACGAGGCAGACGTGAGGGTCGCCATCTCGCCAACGTCGGCCGCCTCCATCTGGGCACCAATCTCGCTACGGAACGCCTCGAAGGTGAGCGGCTCGCCGACCTGTGCCTGCATCTCCATCATCGGCGTGGGTTCCGTACCGGCATCACCGGGTTGTACGGCACGCCCACCGCGGATCTCTCCGAAGTTCGCTTGCGGCCCTTCGCTCTGCGCCGCTCCCGTGCTGCCGCCGCCCCCGCCTTGTCCGAAAATCTCGGCCTCGGTCCCGAACCGGCTTTCCTTGATCAGATCCCCGTCGCGCACGCCGTAGATCCGGTTGCCGAGCGCATCCGCGATGTAGTCCGTTCCGGTCTCGGGATCGGTGATCACGCGAAAGAGCCCCTGATGCCATCCGGCAATCGGAACGATGCGCTCGCCGTTGCCTTCCACAAACACGATGACCCGCTCGCCTTCGCGGAAGTCCGGGGCCCCGGCGATCTCCTGCACTTCGCCGCCCACTCGACCGCCCTCGATGCGGAGGGTGAAGGTCTCTCCCGCGTATCGACCACCGAGCAGCTCCAGGTCATTCAGGGAGATGAACGAATAGATGATCCCGTCCTCGGCCTTGCGGGAGTCGATATCGGTCACGGTCCCGACAACGATGCCGTCCGCGGCCCGGGTTACCTGATTGAAGTCCATTTTGAAGATTGTTGTCGCGTGTGCGGCGCCGTGGAAAGTTGCCAGCATGAACGCGAAGATCATTAATAGTCGCATGGCTCTCCGCCTCTGTTTGCAGCCTACTGTGGATCGTTATGGCCTCGGCCTATGAAAATAGAGCCGCTTCACATGCAAGACGCATGGCAAACGTAATGTGAACTGATCTACATCGGAACGACAGGCACCTCCTCCGAGATCTAAATATCAATTTAGCCAACGCCTGGCGCTTTGTATATGTGGATGTTCCAATTTTCTATTTTGCATTGGACGTCGAGTCGAAAGTGAAACAGTGAACAGACTGACGAATGGATCGCCATTATTTGACCCAGAGAAATGCACGCTCAGATGGGCAATCCTCTGTGGCGGGATTACGGAATGCGGTCGAACCGTGAGGAAGCGCAATCGCCGGAACCGCACATTGCAGAAAGGGGGCATACGGACTGGTCATGAGCCGGGAATCCGGTACCGACTCCGGTCTCACGAAGTCTGCGACCACTCCTGGCTATCGACTGGCTCGGCGTTGCCGCGGTACCAATGCGGCACCGTGTAGCCGAGGGATGCGCCGACCAGTAACGAGACCGAAAGGACACCCGCCAAAGGCGGCACCGGGACGTTGGTGCCAGTGCGAAGCCGGGCAATGTAGAACCAGACCACCGCCCCGGTACTGCCCACGACGACGCCGAGAACGATAGCCTCCACCAGGCGGCGCCTCCATCCGGCGCCCATAGTGGCCAGGTGCGTTGAGTCGATGATGGCAGCGATGGAAACCGCGGTGACAAACGACATCAACAGCCAGGGATAGCTCGCTTCCCAAAAGCGCGCCCAGGCCTCGGCCAGCGCACCAAGCAGGCTCATCCCCTTGAGCTCCAGCAATGTGCGAAACACGATAGCGACGCAGAATGCGATAACCACCGCGGCCAATCCGGATAGGGCGTAGCCGAACGCCGGCGGTGGCGCGCCGGGCCTTCGTTGGAACATCGGCCAGTGCTGCTTGGGTAGCACGGCCGCCAGAACCGCGAATACGTAAATGGTGGGCACCATAGCGACCCGCACCAAGGGCTCGATCTGGGTGATATCGCTGACCAGCGCCGAATACAGCAACAGGATCAATACGAGGGCCCCGAGAAGGATGGTGATCTGGTCGGCATTCATTCGGGAGTGCTCCTCACCGGACAGCCTCAACCCCATGGCGCGCAGCTCGGCAAAGCGGGACGCCGAGCGCAGGCAGCACTTGAGCAGGGTATGACTCACCAGCTCCGCTGCTTCGAGTATGAGGTTCTGCAATTCCGCCTCGAAACCTTTGCGGAACTTCTCGGCGGCCTCACCAAGCGGGCGACCCTCCGCATTTACGCCCTGTTGCTGGAGCTGGGAGTAGCCTCTCGCCATCTCCATGATATGCCCGTAACGCTCTCGGAGACGGCCGTGCTGCTCACGGCGTTCCTGCAAAAACCGGGCGAAGCGCCGATCGGCTTCCCAACGCTCCAGGGTGAGCATCATCGCCGTGAGTCTGTGGAAATGCTCCGCGACCGCATGCTGTTCCTCCAGCGAGAATGCTCCGTCTTCCAGACCTGCGTTCTCGTAGTGCGCCCGGATCGCCCCACTCAGGGTCGGGTCGAGAACGAAATCGGCCCGCTGAATGCCCTTGGCGAGCCGTCGCGCCTCATGGGGAATCGCAGCGACGCGTTGCAACGCCGTTCGCAGGGTCTGGTCAACACGGGCCAACCCGGGCACCTTGGGGACGAGAACCGACAACAGCATCGCCACACCGACGGTAAACGAGGTGGGATCCTCGGCATCCCGGGTCATATCCGGCAACGCCTCCTCGAGCGTCGGCGCCATGGCGCGAACGTACTCGACGAGCTGGGGATAACGCGCGATCAGGGCGAACGTGATCTCGAAAAGCCCTACGTACACCAGGGCGGAGAGGTGATAACGGAGCCAAGTCGTGGATGAACGATTGGTCGGCGGCGTGTTGAACCGCTCCAGTGCGTAGACGAAAATCAGCACCACACCGACCCAGAACACAGCGGTCGTCTCAAATGCCATGCCGTGTCCCTCCGTGAACGGCCAGGAACCGGGGACGGGTCCATCGCCGATCATCGCTCCCGGATGCGCTCTAGCCAGTATAGTCAGCACGGAGCATGGTTTACGGGGGTCTAGCGAAGAATTTGATGTTGGAAACCTACAGCGCAATGGCCGGCCAGTTCTTCGGCCTGGTCTCGTTCCTGCTCTGCCTGGTGGCGTTCGCCAGCAAGCGGGATGACCGCCTGATGGTGCTGCTGATCGCCGCCAATGTAGCCTTCGCGCTGCAGTTCCTGCTCTTCGGGAGCTGGACGGCCGCCGCGCTGACAGTACTGGTGATCGCGCGCATCACCCTCGCCCGACGCCACCCCGGGAGCAGGGCGGTCATGGCGGCAGTGCTCGCGGCAAGCGGCGTCGCCGCGGCGCTGACCTGGCAGGGCTGGGCGGACCTTCCCGCCGTCGTGGCCATGGTCCTGGGCACCACGGGGATGTTCCTGTTTCGTGGCATCCCCATGCGCGTGCTCCTCGGCATCGCGGCGCTGGCGTGGCTGCTGAGCCATGCCCTGGTCGGCTCGGTGGGCGGGGTGCTGGCCGAATCCTTGGTCGTCATCACCAATATCGTCACTATCTGGCGCCTCGCTCGGATCAAACGCCGCTCTCCGCAAGCATCCGACGAGCTCGTATCGGCAGGCTCGGGCCCCGGATAGCTCCGCGAGGAACCCCGTGGCACCCTATGCCGATCGAGAGACTGCCCTATCCGGGACGCGGGCTCACCCGAGGTTGCCGTTGCACCTGCTCCGGAATGACTGATACGCAAAGCAATGACGTCATGAATATACAAAGAAAACTTTGGCATTGCGTGAACGCCCGTTCCTTCCGGGCGTTATGGGTGCTCGAGGAACTCGGCCTCCCCTACGAGCTCGAGGTGCTGCCCTTCCCCCCGCGGGTCTTGCACAAGCAGTACAAGACGACCAACGCCCTGGGCACCGTGCCGTACTTCGTGGATGGGGATACCGCGATGACGGAATCCGTCGCCATTTGCGAGTATCTAGTGGCACGATACGGGGACGGCGACCTATCGCTGGCTCCCACGGAGCATGACTATGGCGCGTTTCTCAACTGGCTGTATTTTGGGGAATCGACGCTGACATTCCCGCAGACCCTCATATTCCGCTACCGCTATCTCGAGAGTGAGACCCGACGCGTACCGCAGGTCGCCGATGACTACGCGCGCTGGTTCCTATCCCGTCTGGACGCCGTCCGGCGCGCCCTTGAGAAGGGCGATCACCTTTGCGGCGGGCGCTTTACCATAGCCGACGTCTCTGTGGGATACGCCCTGATGCTTGCGGAGGATCTCGGGTTGCGGCCGGAAATGGACGGCGCGGTATGCGCCTACTGGGACCGGCTCCGGGAACGCGAAGGATTCGAGGCCGCGATGAGGCGACAACGTCTCGCAGCGGAGGAAGCCGGGGTATCGCCGGTTTCACCCATCACCTCGGCCCGGAGGCGTCTGGGCGCATGAATCAATGGTAACGGGGATTGCCGCCGCGATCGGGCACCACCAAAGCCGATTCCCTTTCGAGTAACCCGCTCGAAGGATCGACGCTTCGGGAATCCGAGCCCGTCCCGGCGGCCTCCGGAATTTCACACTCGAGTGCCCTCCTACCGTGAGGCCGTTTCCGCACCGGTGCCTGCCCCGGCGCGGTCCGGCGACTTTTGGTTGGTCAAGAAACGATCCACCATTTCCGCTTCCACAACCGCAATGGTCAGTTCTTCCCGGGCCCTGATCGCCCCGGTTCCACAGGTTAAGGCCGTGAGAGGTGGTATTTGCGGCCTTGGGGCTCTGTCGGATCAGTGACTTAAGC
>NZ_JBPODZ010000018.1:0-42404 GCF_052060015.1 Arhodomonas sp. SL1
CTGATGAGCTGGGCCGAGCAGCAGTTATCCGGTCGGGAACCGGCCGAGGCGTGGAGGGCGGTAAGACCGAATCATCCCCCGGATGAGCCGGCACGCCCAATGAGACGCGAAACTCACGCCATAGCCTGAAAGGCTTGGCGGGAGTAGTTCATTGGCTCTCCATCCCTGTGGCGGGAGTAGTGATCTACCGGCTACGCACCCGTTTGGGGGCCACCAGCCTGGAGGGATTCCTCGTTAGTCGCTATGGCCGGGCCGCCGCCCTCGCCTTCTCCGTGGCGGTGCTCATCCGGCTGTATAACGAGATCTGGAGCAATACCGCCGTGGTGGGCGGCTATTTCGGCGCCCCGGGGAGCACGGCCTATATCGGCGCGGCGGTGGCCTTCACACTGGTCACCCTGGCCTACAGCATCAAAGGGGGATTGCGCGGTTCCATCGTCACCGACGTCGCCCAGGCACTGATCTTCGTGGGGTTGGTATTGGTATTGGCAGTGTGGGTGATCCCCGAGCACGGTGCCGCGCGGCTGCTCGCCAGCGGCGACTGGCGGCTCGATGCCGGCCTCGATCTCCTGCTGGTGGCGGCGCTACAGCTGTTCAGCTATCCGTTCCACGACCCCGTGCTTACCGACCGCGGTTTCCTCGCCCGCGTGCGCGCCATGCTGGCCTCGTTCGTTCTCGCCGGGGTCTTGGGGTTCGTCGCCATCGCCGCCTTCGGACTGATCGGGGTGCATGCCAGCCTAGAGGGGCTCGTGGGCGACGGCAACGTCCCCGCGGTGGTGGCACAGTCCATGGGTCTGGGGGCCTTCTTCGTGATGAGTGTGGTGATGATGAGCTCCACGGGATCCACCCTGGATTCCACCTTCACCTCCCTGGCCCGCAGCCTCGGGCGTGATCTCCCGCGCCTGCGCGGCGGCAGCGCCAGCGTCCGCGTCGGCGTTCTGGTGATGGTGGCCTTCGCGGTGCTGGGCAATCTGCCCATGATCGCCGGCACCGACATCCTCAAGGCCACCACCATCAGCGGCACTATGGTCGTCGGGCTGGCCCCAGTCTTCCTCTTCCACGGCACCCGGCGTCATCCGCTGAACTTCCACCTCAGCTTCTGGACGGGGCTCGCCTTGGGCCTGTTGCATGCCGCAGGTCAAGTCCCCCCATGGGCACGCATCGGCGAAGGCGACTATGCCGATCTGCTGGGCGTCAACGCCTGGGGACTGGCCCTGTGCACCCTGCTCTTCTGGTTGCCCGTAGGGCACCGGGGGCGTGTGCAATGATCCCGGGCCGGCCTTCATGCTGGATGAGGCCCTCGGAGACGGCGCGGCGGCAGGGAGCGGCATCCGGGTCAAGACGTAGGTATCGCTCCGAATAGCCCACCCTCGTCGTGCTCCCTAGAGTGGGCGTGCAAACCAGGCCATCAGGGAGCGCAGCGATGCAGCACCGACTCGCCGTCCTAACGGCGGCCGTTCTCCTGGGAATCACCGGCGCAGGGCACGCCGGGCAACCCCCCGCCATGGACACACTCTTCGAGCCCTACGCCCAGCTGCTCGAGCGCCATCTCGAAGAGTATGACCTCGACGGCGGCGGGCTGGTCTCCGCCTTCGACTACGACGGCGCCCTCGCCTATGACTGGTCCCTGAACCGTCCCGAGAACTTTCCGGAAATCAATGAGTGACAACCATGAGTCAACGCAAGATCCTGATTCTCGCCGTCATCGCAGGCCTGGTCGGGGCCTTCTTCGCCCTAGACCTCGGTCAATACCTGCGCCTGGAGTACCTGCAGTCCCAGCGCGCCGCCTTTGAGGCCGTCTATGCGGAGCATCCCCTGTCCACCGTAGCGGTGTTCTTCCTCGGCTACGTGACGGTCACCGCGCTCTCGCTACCCGGGGCAGCCATCATGACCCTGGCGGCGGGCGCGTTGTTCGGCCTGGCCACGGGCACGATACTGGTCTCCTTCGCCTCCACCATCGGTGCCACCCTCGCCTTCCTCGTGGCGCGGGTGCTGCTACGGGAGATGGTGCAACGTCGCTTCGGGGCGAGCCTGAAGCGCATCAACAAGGGCATCGAACGCGACGGCGCCTTCTATCTCTTCGGCCTGCGATTGGTGCCGGCGTTTCCGTTCTTCGTCATCAATCTGGTCATGGGCCTTACGCCCATGCGCACCTGGACGTTCTTTTGGGTCAGCCAGGTGGGCATGCTCGCGGGTACGGTGGTCTACGTGAACGCGGGCACCCAGCTGGCGAGCCTGCAATCCCTCGGCGGGCTGCTCTCGCCCTCGCTGATCGCCTCGTTCACCGCGCTGGGCCTGTTCCCGCTGGCCGCCCGCAAGCTGTTGCAGACCCTACAGGCGCGCAAGGCCCTTCGTGGCTGGGAGCGGCCGGCGTCCTTCGACCGAGATCTCGTCGTCATCGGCGCGGGCTCCGGCGGGCTGGTCAGCGCCTACATCGGCGCGGCGGTCAACGCCAAGGTCAGCCTCGTCGAGAAGAACGAGATGGGCGGTGACTGCCTGAACACAGGCTGCGTGCCTTCCAAGGCATTGCTGCGCTCGGCACGGTTCATCGACCAGGCCCGCCGGTCCCGGGAGTTCGGCATCCGTAGCACCAGCGTAGAGTTCGATTTCAGCGAGATCATGGAGCGAGTGCAGGGGGTCATCCGGCAGGTGGCCCCCCACGATTCGGTGGAGCGATTCGAGGGCCTGGGCGTCGACGTGATCCAGGGCGAGGCGGAGATCACCTCACCGTATACGGTGGAGGTCGGCGGGCGAACGCTGACCACCCGTCACATCATCGTGGCCACCGGCGCGCGCCCCTTCGTCCCGCCCATCGAAGGGCTGCGGGGCAGCGACTACCTCACCTCGAACAGCGTCTGGGGGTTGCGCGAGCTGCCAGAGCGCCTGGTGGTCCTCGGCGGCGGGCCTATAGGCTCAGAGCTCACCCAGGCCTTCGCGCGTCTTGGCAGCCGGGTCACCCAGGTGGAACGCGGCCCGCGGCTGATGCCCCGGGAGGATCCGGAGGCCGCGGCGCAGGTCATGGCCCGCTTCGCCGAGGAGGGCGTGGACGTCCGCGTAAACACCAATGCCGTGCGGGTCATCGATCACGACGGCGGCCGGGCCCTGGTGGTCGAGCATGCCGACGGCGAGGAGGCCATCCCCTTCGACCGGGTGCTCATCGCCGTGGGTCGGCGCGCCAATACCGAGGGCTTCGGTCTCGAGGCCCTCGGCATCCCCACCACGGAGCGGGGCACCATCCAGGTCAATGACTACCTCCAGACCCGCTATCCCAATATCTACGCGGTGGGCGACGTAGCCGGGCCCTTTCAGTTCACCCATTCCGCCGCCCATCAGGCCTGGCACGCCACGGTGAACGCCTTGTTCGGGACCTTCCGCCGTTTCCGCGTCGACTACTCGGCGCTGCCGTGGACCACGTTCACCGAGCCCGAGGTCGCCCGTGTGGGCCTCAACGAGCAGGACGCCGGAGCCCAGGGCATCGACTACGAGGTCACCACTTACGACCTCTCGGATCTCGACCGGGCCATCGCCGACGGCGAGGCCCGCGGGCTGGTGAAGGTGCTCACCGTACCCGGCAAGGACCGGATCCTGGGCGCCACCATTGTCGGCGATCACGCCGGCGAGCTGATCAGCGAGTACGTCACCGCTATACGCCATGGCTTGGGGATGAACAAGATCCTCTCCACCATCCACGTCTATCCCACCCTGGCAGAGGCCAACAAGTTCGCCGCCGGGGAGTGGAAGAAGGCGCACGCGCCGGAGCGGGTCCTCGCCTGGTTGGAGCGCTACCACGCCTGGCGTCGGGGACGGCCCCTTCGAGGCGCTCAGGAGGCACCGGAGGCGGGGCGCTGAGGCCTCACTCGGCGAGCCAGCGTACGGGGCCATACCAGGCCTCCGTGCGCTGGCCGGTGTCGTCGCAGTCGGTCATGATCGCCAGCGCGTCCACGGTATCCACCTCCCGATCGTGGTAGCGGCGGAAGTCCTTCTGGACGTTGCGCCGCTCCATGACCCAGCCATCCTCCCCGGCGCCCGAGCGCACCGCGATCATCCGCGCCTGTTCGGCATAGGCGTTCGGCCAGTCGGCGCCCTCTGGCATCGCGGAGCTCCAGACGTAGTTCAGCGCCCGGGTGCGCCAGCGCAGCAGGGTATGCTCGTCGACCACGTAGAGCCGGGCCGGGTAGTCGTCACCGGCGCGCCGGGTTTCATCCACGCCCTCCAGGACCTCCTCCACGCGCCAGCGCCATTCCAGTATCGGGGTCTCGGTGAGGTCGATCCCGCCGCGGAAAAACAGCCCGGAGGCGGTGCCCTGTTCGCAAATGGCCTGGACCGCCGGCGCTCCGTCCTTCTCCACCAGCCGATACGTCGTCTCGCCGGTGAAGGAATGGTGCGACCACTGGAGGATATCCGCGGGTTCAAAGACCTGCTCCCCGGCGGCGGCCGTGCAGGCCACCGCCGCCAATAAAACAGCACCACCAGTGCTCAGCACTTGTCGCATCGGAACGATTCACACGGCCCGCGATACGTCACCGATCAAATATCGAACTGAATGCCTTGAGCCAGGGGCAAGGCCGTACCGTAGTTGATGGTATTGGTGGCCCGGCGCATGTAGTTCTTCCAGGCGTCGGAACCGGTCTCGCGGCCGCCCCCGGTGTCTTTCTCGCCACCGAAGGCGCCGCCGATCTCGGCCCCGGAGGTACCGATATTGACGTTGACGATACCGCAGTCCGAACCCGCCGCGGAGAGGAAACGCTCCGCCTCGCGCAGATCCTCGGTGAAAATCGCCGAGGAGAAGCCCTGGGGCACGCCGTTGTTGATGGCGATGGCCTCGTCGAGGGTGTCGTAGGTCATCACCCAGAGGATGGGCGCGAAGGTCTCCTCCTGGACGATGGGGGCATCGGCGGGGATGCGCACGATGGCCGGCTCGACGTAGACACCACCGGCGGGCACGCCCTCGGTGCGCCGGGCGCCACCACAAACCACCTGGCCGCCCTGCTCCCGGGCCGCCTCCAGGGCGCGCTGCATGCTGTCATAGGCATGCTCGCCGATGAGCGGCCCCACCAGCACGCCCTCCTCGCGGGGGTCACCGATGGGCAGGCTCTGGTAGGCGGTCTTGAGTTGGGCGGTGAACTCGTCGGCGATGCTGCTGTGGAGGATCAACCGCCGCAGGGTGGTGCAGCGCTGGCCCGCGGTGCCGGCGGCGGCGAATACCGAGCCCTTCAGCGCCAGTTCCCGATCCGCCGACGGTGCGACCACGATGGCGTTATTGCCGCCGAGCTCCAGCACCGTGCGGCCGAGCCGCGCGGCCACCGTCTGGGAAACCTTCCGCCCCATGGGCACGGAACCGGTGGCGGAGATCAGCGGCAGGCGCCGGTCCGCCGCCAAGGCCTGGCCGACGTCTGCGCGGCCGATGATGACGCTGGAGAGCTCGCGGGGTACTTCCGGGTCGTCCATGCGCTCTATGGCCGCCTGCACCACGTTGTGGCAGGCGAAGGCGGACAACGGCCCCTGCTCCGAGGGCTTCCACACCAGGCTGTCGCCGCAGACCAGGGCAAGCATGGCGTTCCAGGCCCAGGGGGCCATGGGGAAGTTGAAGGCGGTAATGATGCCCACCGGCCCCAGCGGATGCCACTGCTCCATCATGCGGTGGTCGGGGCGCTCGCTGGCGATGGTCAGCCCGTAGAGCTGGCGGGACAGGCCCACCGCGAAGTCGCAGACGTCGATCCACTCCTGGACCTCGCCGAGGGCCTCCTGGGTGGTCTTGCCCGCCTCCAGGGTGATCATGCGGGCGAGCTCGTGGTGGCGCTCCCGGGTGATCTCGCCGATCAGGCGCACCAGCTCGCCGCGGCGCGGGGCGGGCACGGTTCGCCAGGCGCGGAACGCCTCAGTGGCCCGTTCCGTCAGCTCCTCCAGCATCTCCGGCGTGCCGGTGGCCACGCTGGCCAGGTTGGCGCCATCGATGGGGCAGGTCACCGCCAGGGGGGCCCCGCCACCGGCAAGCGGCTCGGTGCCGCAGATGGCGGCCGGCGCGGAACCGCCGGCGAGCAGCCGGTCGAGGCCGAGGGTCTTGAAGTTGGGATCGGTCATGGCTCTTGTCCTATGGGTCGATGGCTCAGACGACGTTGAGCTCGCGCACCAGCCGGCCCTCGGCGAGCCGCTCGAAGGCGAACTCACCGAGGTCCAGGGTACGTGGCGCCCCGTGGGTGATCAGCTCGCTGATGTAGCGGCCCACCGCCGGGGACTGCTGCAGCCCGTGGCCGCTGAAGCCGTTGGCGAAGTAGAAGTTCCCGACCTCGGGATGGGGCCCGAGGACGGCGTTGTGATCGGCGGTGTTCACCGCATAGTGCCCCGCCCAGGCGGGACCGGGGCGCAGCGCCTCGAAGGCGGGCACCCGGTGGGCGAGCGTCGGCCAGATGACCTCCTCGAAGAGCTCATGGTCGACGATGTAATCGTCACAGTCCGGGTCCTCCTCGGGGCCCACCCCGCAGATATAGCGGTCGCCCTCGGGACGAAAATAGACCCCACTGGGGTCCACCGTCAGCGGGCAATGCCCCGGCGGACCGTCGGCCTGGAAAACGAACACGCAGCGCTTGCGCGGTCGCACCGGCAGCTCCGGGACGTCGGCCATGGCGGCCACCGCCGCCGCCCGGGGCCCGGCGGCATTGACGAGCGCGCCACAGATGATACGCCCGCCGTCGGCGAGGGTCACCGCGGTGATCCGCGCCCCCTCGCGCTGCAGGCTCGTCACTTCGCCGTCGATGTAGGTGACACCGAGGGCGCGGGCCTTGCGCCGGAAGGCGCGCAACAGGGAATACGGGTCGAGCCAGCCCTCGCCACGGAGCCCGAAGCCACCGCCGGCGAGATCGTCCACGTGCAGCCAGGGGAAACGCTCGGCGAGCTCGACCGGTTCCAGCAATGCGATCTCAGCACCGAGGCCGGTCTGCAGCCGATGGTTGCGCTCCAGCACGTCGCGGCCGGCATCGCTGGCCAGGAACAGGTAGCCATTCTCGACGAAGTCCACCACCGGCACCTCGCCATCCACGGCGAGATAGTCGCCGATGTTGTGCAGGAACGCGGAGCCAAATTGCGAGATCCGGATGTTGGTCTCGGTGGAGAACTGGTGGCGGATCCCACCGGCGGATAGCGCCGTCGAGCAGCCCTGGTAGCTAGGATCGCGCTCGACCACCGCCACGCTGCCGTCGAAATCCGGGTCCAGGCCCAGGAAGCAGGCGATGGAGCTACCGATCACGCCCCCGCCGACGATCACCACATCAAAACGTTGTTCCGACATATGGACCCATTATGTAAGACGGGGCCCCACGGGGCCCCTTTATCCATAGTGGTACCGGCGCGCGGCACCGGCGCAATCACTCCATTTCGTAAGGCACGAGCTCGCCGTCCTGGTAGATCCGCCGCAGGTAGCTCTCGTCGACCTGCATGCCATCGTCGTCCAGGGTCTTGTCGCCGGTGACGCCCTCGTAGGGCTCGGAGACCGCCTGGAGCTGGTCACGGATGGCCTCGGAGCTGGCCTCACCGGCGGCGTTGATGGCCAGGGCGGTGAGGATGCCCGCGTCGTAGGCGTAGGCGCCGAAGGCCGTGGTCGGGGCCTCACCGAACTCCGCCTCGTAGGGCTGGGCGTAGTTGTTCTGATAGAACTCAC
The DNA here is from genome assembly GCF_052060015.1 of Arhodomonas sp. SL1. Lineage (NCBI taxonomy): Bacteria > Pseudomonadati > Pseudomonadota > Gammaproteobacteria > Chromatiales > Ectothiorhodospiraceae > Arhodomonas > Arhodomonas sp. SL1. The sequence continues at coordinate 7,652 of NZ_JBPODZ010000018.1, forward strand.
CCTCGACACCGACCACCAGGCCCTTGATGCCTTCAGCGATCTGCGGGGTCTCCTTGACCTCGTTGGCCCAGAGGGTCATGTAGCCGGCATACCACCCATGGGGCAGCTCAATGCCGCTCTGGTAGGCCTGCTCCAGGATCAGCCGCGCGTCGGTGCCGTAGGCCACGTAGAACGCCGCCTCCGGATCCTCGGAGACCACCCGGCGCAGGTCGGGACGATAATCCGACTTACCCTGCTCGTAGCGCACCGTGGTCACGCACTCCCCGCCGAGGTCCTCCTCGAGGGCCTTGCAAGTCTGGATCTCCATGCCCACGCCGAAGGGGTTGTTGGCCACGATGCTGCCGAAGCGCTCGGCCCCCGAATCCTCCCGGGCGAACTCGGCCACACCTTGGCCCATGAGGTGATCGAGACCCATCATGTCGAAAAAGTACGGGCCGATGTCACGGAGCTTCGGCGAGGTGGAGGCGGAGACGATTTGGACGACCTCGTTCTTATTGGTGAACTCGCCGGTAGGCACGGCCACGCCACTGGAGAGCACGCCGAGGACAACCGGCACTTCGTCGACGTTAACCAGCTTCCGGGCGGCGTCCAGCGCCGAGGCGGGCCGGGACTCGTTATCCTCCACGATGAGCTCGATCTCGCCGCCGAGCTGCTCCGGGCCCACGGTCACCGTCGAGCCGTCCTTCATTGGGACGTCATAGCCCTCGTTGATACGCTTGGTGGCGAGCTGGATCCCCCGGAGGATGTCCTCGCCCTGGACCGCATTGCGCCCGGTCAGGGGAACGATCACCCCCACCTTGATGGCCTCGCCCTCCTGGGCATGCACCGGAGCACTCGCCCCGAAGAGCAGCGCCGCCGAGGCGGTCACCGCTGCCACCGTGCTGATGAGTCGTTTCATGGCTCTCTCTCCCTCCCGTTTCATCGGGTTTCTCTCAATGGTCGGCCCGCCGGGCACCCCGCGGGATCACTCCTCGCCGGTACCCAGATAGGCCTCGCGGATCTTCTCGTCGTGGAGGATGGCTTGGGCGGCCCCCTCGAAGGCTTTGCGGCCGTCGGCCATCACCACCCCCCGATCCGAGATACGCAGCGAGCGGTCGGCGTTCTGCTCGACGATGATCACCGTCCGGCCCTGGGCGTTGATCTCGCTGACCTTGGCGAAGACCTCGTCGGCGATCTTCGGTGACAACGCCGCCGACGGCTCGTCGAGCAGCAGTAGCTGCGGCTCGGTCATCAATGCCCGGGCGAAGGCGAGCATCTGCCGCTCGCCGCCGCTCATGGTGCGCACCCGCTGGCGTCGGCGCTCGGCGAGCCGCGGGAAACGCTCGAACTGTAGATCCATGCGTTCGCGCAGCAGCGACTTGTCCTTCGCGAAGGTATAGCCGCCCATCACCAGGTTTTCCTCCACCGTGAGCGTGGGGAAGACGTTGTCGAGCTGGGGGACGAAGGCGATACCCTTGGTGACCCGGACGTGGGCCGGCAGCGTCGTCACCGCCTCGCCGTTGAAACGCACCTCTCCGGCGGTGGGGATGAGATAGCCCATCAGCGCCTTGAGCAGGGTGGACTTGCCGGCCCCGTTCGGCCCGATGATAGTGGCCAACTCGCCCTCGACCACGCTCAGGCTGACGTCGTGGAGGATCTGAGTATCGCCATAGCCGGCGCATACCCCCTCGACCTCGAGAACCGGCGCTCGCTGTTGCTCCGTCATGCGTCCTCCACATCGCCGCCCGCGGCCAAATAGGCCTGCAGGACCTCCTCGCGGGCGAGCACGTCATCCGGCGCACCCTCGGCGAGCACCTGCCCCATGTCGAGCACGCAGATGCGGTCGCACAGGCGCCGGACGACGCCCATGTTGTGCTCGATGATGAAGAAGCTGTGTCCCGCCTCCCGCAGCCGGAATATCACGTCCACGATGTCGTCGATGAGCCGCGGGTTGACCCCGGCCACCGGCTCGTCGAGGAGGATCAACCGGGGCTCCGCCATGAGGATCTGCACCAACGCCAGCAGCTTCTTCTGCCCGCCGGAGAGGCTGCCGGCGAACTCGTCGGCGTGGTGGTGCAGATTGACCATCTCCAGCAGCTCCCAGGCGCGCTGCAGGTTGGCCGCCTCCTCGCGGCGCACCGCCATGGGGTGCAAAGCGCCACGGAGCACCTGCTCGCCGGTCTGCTGCTTGGCCCCGAGGAGCATATTCTCCATCACCGTCATGCGCGCGGGATTCAGCGTGATCTGGAAGGTCCGGCACAGTCCCGCGCGGGCAATACGGTGGGGCGGCTCGGCCTGGATCTCGCGGCCGTCGAAGACGATCCGCCCCGAGGTGGGCCGGAGGAAGCCCGAGATGATGTTCACCAGGGTCGTCTTGCCCGAGCCGTTGGGCCCGATGAGGCCAAAGATCCGCCCCTCGTCCATGCCCACGGTGACATCCTGCAGGGCGACCAGGCCGCCGAAGCGCTTGTGGACGTTCTCAACGCTCAGCAGCATGACCCGCTCCATAACGCCGACGCCGCTCGGGGATCAGTCCCCGCGGCAGGTAGAGGATGACCACGATGATCAGCACGCCGATAAGCACCATGCGCAGCGACGCCACCAGCCCCGAATATTCGTCCCCGAAGCCGATGAACCGTGTGGAATTGTAGATGGCCTGGATGATCACGGCCCCGGCGAGCGCACCCAGGTGATTGCCCGGTCCGCCGAGGATCACCATCGCCCAGATGAGGAAGGTCTCCAGGGGCAGGAAGTACGTCGGGTCGATGAAGCCGATGAAGTGGGCGAACAGCGCCCCACCGAGGCCCGCCACCGCCCCGCCAATGGCCATCGCCCAGATCCGGGCGACACGCACGTCCTTGCCCAGGGCCTGGGCGACCTCGTCGCTCTCGCGCACGGCCTTGAGCACCCGGCCGTAGGGCGAGCGGCTCACCCAGGCGACCAACAGGTAGCAGACCAGTACCGACGCGAGCACCAGGCCCAGGTAGAACAGATCGAACGCACCACCGCTGAGCACGTCCTGCATCGGGCTGGGGATGCCGGTCAGGCCGTAGGATCCACCGGTGTAGTCGTCTCCCAGATTGGTGTTGAGGAAGACCACGCGGGCGAGCTCCGCCGCCGCAATCGTGACGATGGCCCAGTAATCCTGGCGCAGATCCCCAATGGGCAGGGCCATGAGCACGCCGAACAGCGCGCCGGCGAGGATGCCTACCAAGAACGCCGCGGCGATGGGCCAGCCGAAGAGCACCGAGCAGATCGCCGAGGCATAGGCACCGACCATGAAGAAGCCCACCTGGCCGAGATTCACCAGGCCGGTCTGGCCGTACTGCAGGCTGAGACTGAGGCTCATCACGCCGTAGATGCCGGCCATGGTGAGCAGGTAGACGAGATACGCGGTCATGAGCGTCGCCCCCCGAGCAGGCCCTGGGGCCGCAGCAGCAGCATAATGATGAGCAGCGTGAACGGGATGGCCGGCTTGAACCCTACGGGGATGAACACGTACTCGGCATCCACCATGCCGAACAGCGAGAACAGCGCCCCCCAGTTGATGGCAAGGCCCACGTTCTCGGCGAAACCGACCACGGCCGCGCCCAGCACGGCGCCGTAGGGGTTGCCGATCCCCCCGAGGATTGCGGCGGCGAACACCGGCAGCATGATCTCATAGCCCATGTTCGGCTGGATCTGCGTGGCCAGCCCCAAGGTGATGCCGCCCAGGGCCGCCAGCGCCGCCCCGATGAACCACACCACCCGGATCACTCGCTCGGTGTAGATACCACTCGCCTCTGACAGCGAGGGGTTGTCAGCGGTGGCGCGCATGGCAATGCCGAGGGTGGTGCGGTTGAGCATCAGGTGCAGGGCGAGCATGGCCACCACCGCCACGGCAATGATCGCCGCATTGTCCGGGCTGATGCGCCCGTCACCGATCACCCAGGGGCGGACCAGCGGCAGGGGGAAGCTGTGGGGGCTCGCCCCCCAAATCGCCTGGGCGGTATAGCGCAACACGATGCCGACGCCGAAGGAGGTGATCATCAGCAGGATGGGTGAGCCGGTGCGCAGCCGGGAGAACACGAGCCGGTCCGAGGCCACGCCGAGCAGGCCCACCACCACCATGGCGAACACCGCACCGACGACGATGCTGAACGCCGGACCCAGCGGCAGTGATACGCTGATGGCCAGGGCCAGGAAGGCCCCTACTGTGCCGAAATCCACGTGGGCGAAGCTCGGGAAGCGCAGGACGTCGTAGACCATGGTCAGCCCGACCGCGAGCAGCGCCAGCTCCGAGGTGCGTATCAGGCTGTCGATGAGTATCTGGATCACTGACCCTCCCTTCTAATGCTCGTTATCGTAGGGGCCGCACCGTTTCCGGGGCCAATGGATACCCCATGCCGTTCCCAAATGCAATGCCGCCCCGCAGCGCCCGGGGCCGTAATCCGGGCACCCCGTCAGTCGCGCGTCAGGCGACGGAGAGATAGCGCTCCTGGAGTTCCGGATGCTCGCGAAGCTCGGCGGTGGTACCCGCGTAGGCCACCTCGCCCTTCTCGAGGATGTAGGCCCGCTGGGCGTGGCGCAACGCGAAGGGGACACTCTGATCGGTGAACAGCATGGTGGTGGTGGCCGCGAGCTCGTCGATGAGCGCACCGATCTGCTGAACGATCACCGGGGCGAGGCCCTCATTGGGCTCGTCGAGCAACAGCAGCCGCGGCTCGGTGACCAGCGCGCGGGCGATGGCCAGCATCTGCTGCTGGCCGCCGGAGAGCGTGGCGCCGTCCTGGTTGCGCAGCTCGGCGAGCATGGGATACGCCTCCAGGACCCGTTCCGGGCTCCAGCGCCGCTGCCCGCTCTCCGGGCGGCGGTTCATCGCCACCTCCAGGTTCTCGTAGACCGTCAGCCCGGGGAAAATCCGCCGGTCCTCGGGCACCAGGGCGATCCCCCGCCGGGCAATCCAATGGGCAGGCCGGCCGGTGATGTCCTGATCCTCGAAGACCACCCGACCACGACGGGGCGGCGTCAGTCCGATGACACTCTTCAGCGTCGTGCTCTTGCCGGCGCCGTTGCGCCCGAGCAGGCAGACCACCTCACCGGCGTCCACCTCCAGGCTCACGCCCTGCAGGGCGTGACTCTCGCCATAGTAGGTGTGGATCCCCTCCACGCGCAGCATCACGAGGCCGCCTCCCCCTCCGTCACTTCCTCGCCCAGATAGGCCTTGCGGACCTCCGGGTCACCCCGGATCTCCTCCGGGGTGCCCTCGGCCAGGCGCTGGCCGCGGTGCATCACCATGATCCGGTCAGCCAGGTCGAAGACCACGCTCATGTCGTGTTCGGTGATCAGGAAGGTGTACTCGCCGGTCTCCGCCAATCCGGCCACCAGCCGAGTGACGTTGCGGGTCTCCTCCGGGGTCATGCCGGCGGTGGGCTCGTCCAACAGCACCAAGCTCGGCCGCGTCGCCAGTACGATGGCGATCTCGAGCAACCGTTTATCGCCGTAGCTCAAAATCCCGGCACGGGTTTCGGCGAGCTCCTCCAACCCCAGGCGGGTCAGCACGGCCTCCGCTTCCTCGCGAATTGCCCGATCACGGGCGGCGAAGCGGAACATCGACAGCGACTTGCGGTGCAGCGCCAGCAGCGCCACCTCCACATTCTGGCGGGCGCTCAACTCCTGGAAGACATTGTTGATCTGGAACGAGCGCGAGATGCCCAGCCGGCTGATCCGGTGCGGGGGCCAACCGGTAATGTCCTCGCCGCGATAGTGGATGCTGCCCTGGGTGGGACGCATGCGCCCCGAGATCATGTTGTAGAAGGTGGTCTTGCCGGCGCCATTGGGCCCGATCAGCGCCACCGTCTCCCGGGGCTGCACCTCCAGGCTCACGCCATCGACGGCGCGCACGCCACCGAAGGATTTGCCGAGATCGCGTATGGAAAGGATGGGCTCCGTCATCTTCCAAGTATCCGATCCAGGGCGGTACCGAGCAGCCCGCGGCGGAAGAACATCACCATCAGCGCCAGGATGATGCCGAGGAAGAGCATCCAGTGGTCGGTGTAGCTAGTGATCCAGGTCTCCAGCAGCACGAACACAGCGGCCCCGAAGAAGGGGCCGAGGAAATACGCCGAGCCACCGAGGATGGTCATGAGCACCGGCTCCGCGGACTGGCTCCAGTGGATCACGTCCGGGCTTGCCACCCGGTTGAACGGGGCGAACAGCGCACCGGCCAACCCGGCGAACAGACCGGCGATGGTGAAGGCGATGAGGCGGTAGCGGCGCTCGTTGATCCCGCAGAAGGACACCCGCTCCGGGTTCTCGCTGATCGCACGCAGCATCAGCCCGAACGGCGACTTGGTGATGAGATAGAGCACCGCCGCGGCGATCAGCACACAGACCAGCACGACATAGTAGTAGACCGTCGGGTTGGCTAGGGTGACATCCAGTCCCAGTCCGAACTCGCCGACGCGAAAGCCGGTAATGCCATCGCTGCCGTTGGTCACGCTGCGCCACTGGTGGGCCACCGAGTAGACCATCATCCCGAACGCCAGCGTGAGCATGGCGAAGTACACCTCGTTCAGGCGCACGCAGAAGAAGCCAATGACCGCAGCGAGCATCATGCCAGTGGCCATGGACGCCAGCATGGCCCAGAACAACGGCACCTGAAGGTGCAGCAGCAGCATGGCGGTGGTGTAGGTGCCCATGCCGAAGAAGGCGGCATGGCCGAAGGACAGCATCCCCGTGTAGCCGAATACCAGATTGAAGCTCGCCGCGAACAGGCCCATGACCAGGATCTCGGTGGCGACGAAGATGTAGAAAAACGGCACACCGTAGGGCAGCGCGAACAGGCCAGCGAGGACCAGCGCCAGCACGGCGCCGAGGAGAATCCGTGCGCTCATGCCCGGGCACCCCCGCCCATCAGTCCCTGGGGCCGAAGCAGCAGGACCAGCGCCATGCCGATGTACGGCAGCACCAGGTTGATCTCCGGGACGAAGCGCCCGCCGAAGCCATGGATCAACCCGAGGATCATGGCCCCGAGGAAGGTCCCCGGGAAGCTGCCGAGCCCGCCGATCACCACCACGATGAACGATTCGATGATGATCTTGTCGCCCATGGCCGGCCCGATAGCGCGCATGGGCGCGGCGACTACGCCGCCCACCGCGGCGATCCAGGCACCGAAAGCAAACACCCCGGTGATCATCAGGGGCACGTTGATACCAACGGCCTGCGCCATGTCCCGGTCGATGGCGGCGGCGCGCACAGTCCGCCCGAGCCGGGTGCGGGTAAACAGCAGCCACAGCCCGAGGATCATGGCGATGCCCACCGCGATCACGAACAGCCCGTAGACCGGGTAGCTCGCATCGAACACCGGCACCGTCCCCTCCAGCAGCGGCGGCGGATCCACCACGTGAATCGACGAGCCCCAGATCATGCGTACCGCCTCATCGATGACCAGCAACAGCGCGAAGGTCAGCAGCAGGCTGTCGGTAATGTGGCGGTCATAGACATAGCGCAATGCCAGCCGTTCGATGACGATGGCCACCGCCGCCACCAGCAGTGGGGCGACGATCAGCGATGGCCAGAACGGCAGGCCGAGGATGCCCACGATGGTGTAGGTGAAATACGCCCCAAGCATGTACAGCGCGCCATGGGCGAAGTTGATCACGTGGAGCACACCGAAGATGATGTTCAGCCCCACGGCGATCACGAACAGCAGCAGCGCGATATCCAGGCTGTTGAGCAGGGCCGCGACGAAACTCTGCATGGGATGGCTCCGGCGCCGCCCCCGCAGGGGCGGCGCGCACCGCTCCTAGAGGTTACAGCCGGTGTCAGCGACGTCCGGGGTGACCAGCTCACCGTCGAAGGTCCGCATGGGATCGAGCATGCGCACCCCGTACTCCTCGCTCACCGCCGAGGTCACGCCCCAGGTGGGCCCGACCACCGCCTGGTGATCCCCCTCGCGGAGGGTAAGCTCGCCGTTGGGCGCCTGGAAGGTGAGACCGGAGAGGGCATCGGTCACCGCCTCCGGATCGGTGGTGCCGGCCTTCTCCATCGCCGCCTTGTACGCATGGATGCCCGCATAGGCACCGGCGGCGTTATAGCTCGGCGGCGCGCCGTAGCGCTCCATGTGGGTACGCACCAAGTGGTCGTTCATGGGGTTGTCGTGGGCATCGAACCAGTAGCGTGTGCCCACCCACACCCCCTCGGGCATCTGTTCGCCCAGCGCCGAGAGTACCTCGGTGGCACCACCCAGGGTCATCAGCACCTCGAAGTCCTGCTCGAAGAAACCGAGGTTATTCGCCTGACGGATGAAGTTCACCAGATCACCGCCCCATAGCGACACCAGCACCCCGTCCGGCTCGGCATCCATTACGTTGTTGATAAAGGGCGTGAAGTCCTCATTGCCGAAGCGCGGGAAGGCGGTGTTCTCCATCAGCTCCACCTCCGAATCCAGTTCCTGGAGGTAATCGCCGAAGAATTCCCAGGACTGGTGGCCGAAGGCGTAGTCCGGGCCCAGGGTGGTCCAGCGCTTGGCCCCGGTCTCGGCGGCGATCTCGGCGGCCGCCTTGGTGTTCTGGCTGATGTTGACGCTCAGCCGATAGGTATAGCGGTTACAGAGCTTGCCGGTGACATCCGGCGTGGCGGCGTGGGTGATCAGGAACGGCCGCTGCAGCTCGGGGACGACCGGGACCACGCCCGTGGCCACACCGGAGCTGTCCAGGCCCATCAGGCCATCCACCTGCTCCTGGTAGACCAGCTTGCGGGCCGCCTGGATGGCGGCGTCCGCCTTGATTTGGCTGTCCTCGAGGAGGAACTCCACATCCCGGCCGAGGATGCCGCCACCCTCGTTGATCTCGTCCACCGCGATCTCCATGCCCTGGCGTGCGAACTCGCCGTAGACCGCCGGCGTGCCGGACATGATGTAGATCGCACCGAGGCGCACCGGATCTTCCTGGGCCTGGACGCCAGCGGCGACCCCGAGGGACAGGCACAGCGCGCTCACCGCCGCGCCCATCCGACGCAAAGCGAAACGTCGATTCATGGTCTTCTCCTCCTCGCGGATTCGTTATCGTGTGCCTATCATCAAACCACCATCGGGGTTGTCAAACAAGGTGGCCTCTTGCGCGCAACAACTCAGACAATTGCCAAGGGGAACCCCAACCGGTATTCCCGGTCCCCTTGCCATGGGCCCTCTGCACAGGCGACGCCGCAGCGGCCCGTCTGGTTGGTTTATAGTAGGCAACAATGCCTGAATCCAGCGAAAATCGCCGCCGGGCGCTCGTCGAGGCCGAGTCCCTGGGCCCGCCCCAAGGCCTGGTCGAGCTGCTGACCCGGCTGCTGGCGCTGACCGAGGAACGGCAGAGGGTCTCGGTACGCGACATGCTCGGCGTCGTCGGTCAGCGCTCCTTCGCGCCGTTGCTGCTGCTCGCCGGGCTCATCGCCACCTCCCCGCTCAGCGGGATCTTTGGCGTACCCACCCTCACCGGGGTCATCGTGCTCCTCGTCGCGCTACAGCTGCTGGCCGGCCGTGAGCATATCTGGCTGCCGGAGTGGATCCTCTCCCGCCGCTTTCCCGCCCGGAGCACCCGACGGGCCCTGCGCGCTGTGCGCCGGCCCGCTGCCTGGATCGACCAGCTGCTGCGTCCGCGGCTGACGGTGCTCACCGCCGGGACCGGCAATCGCGTCACCGCGACCGCCTGCGTGCTGATCGCCATCTCCATGCCACCGCTGGAGCTGATGCCCTTCGCCGCCACCTCGGCCGGCGTGCTGATCACCCTGCTGGCGCTGGCCATCATCGCCGACGACGGCCTGCTGGCGTTGGTCGCCCTCGCACTGATGGCGCTGATCCCGGGGGCGGTGGCGACACTCGCGGCCCAGAGCTGAACACGGGCCGTTCCCGGAACCGGAGGGGGCGGAATTGGAAAACGGGAATCTCTTCTACGATCTGCCACAGCAACTCGACGCGGAGCGCTTTGATGCCCTCGTCAGCGGCGGCGGGACCATGATCGAGCGCATCGTTTCCACCGGCCAGACCACGCCCCCTGGTCAATGGTATGACCAGGAACGCGCCGAGTGGGTGGTGGTGTTACGCGGCTCAGCGGGGCTTCGCTTCGAAGGCGAAGATCGCCCGTGGGTCCTGACCCCCGGCGACTGGATGCTCATCCCGGCCCACCGGCGCCACCGCGTGGAATGGACCCATCCGGATCAGCCCACGGTCTGGCTTGCCGTTCACTTCGAGGCCGCACCGCCAGCGTGACGTCAACCACGCGTTGCTACGACGGGACAACACCGGCGACAACGGATAGTATTTCCGGCATGCCACCTGGCAGATGCAGAGCACATCTCCATGCCTGAGCGGGCTACGCCCATCGACGGCCGCTTCGATTTCGAGCCCCGCTACGTCGACGTTCTCGGCTCGCGCATGGCGTACGTGGACGTCGGTCAGGGCGACCCGCTGGTATTCCTCCACGGCAACCCCACCTCCTCGTACCTGTGGCGCAACATCCTCCCCTATCTCACGCCCCATGGCCGCTGTATCGCGCTCGACCTCGTCGGCATGGGCCGCTCCGGCAAGCCCGATATCGGCTATCGCTTCTTCGATCAGTACGCCTATTTCGAGGCGTTCATGGAGACGCTCGGAGTCGCGCCCGCCACCCTGGTCGCCCACGACTGGGGCGGTTCCATCGCCTTCAACTACCTGCGCCATCATCCCGACCGGGTGCGGGCCCTCGCCTTCATGGAGGTGATGCTCCATCCGCTGGAGTGGAGGGACTTCCCCGCCCGTTATCGCCCGGGCTTCCGGATGATGCGTACGCCCGGGCTCGGCTGGCTGATGCTGAGCGCCGCCAATCTGTTCGTGGAGCTGGTGCTGCCGATGGCGACACTCCGCCGCCTGAGCCCCGAAGAAAAGACCTACTACCGTGCACCGTTCCGCAGCATCGCCAGCCGCCGGCCGATCCGGCAATGGCCGCGGGAGATCCCCGTGGGCGGCCATCCGGCCGACGTCCATGCCGCCTTCGAGGCCATCACTGCCACCCTGCAATCGAGCCCAGTGCCGAAACTGCTCCTGCACGGAGAGCCAGGCCTTCTGGTAGGCACGCGCACACTCGCGTGGGCGCGCGCGAATCTCCAAGCCTTGGAAACCGAGCACGTCGGGCCGGGGCTACATTACCTCCCGGAGGATCAGCCCCACCGGATCGGCCAAGCCCTCGCCGGCTGGTATCGACGGATGCTGGCAACGAGCCGAGCCGGCAACCACCACTGAGCCGCATGCAGGCGCTAACCACCCAACGCTTCGTCCCAGCGCCGCGCCTTCGTCCAACTCGGCAGGGCCACGACCATGGCCGGGATTGCCCGTACCCGAAGACCGTTCCCAGTCATCACGTAATGTGATCGACCTATCATGTGAATTCGTTTCCCTAATCGCCCTTTGCCCCCCATTCTCACCGGCGTAACGCCACTTCAGGGATAACGGAGGTGATGAATGCGGAACGACGCGGTGGTAAGGGGCCTGATGGCTGGGGTGTTCACGATCCCGCTCTGGAGTGCGCTGCCGCTGCTGCGCTCGCTGGCGCAGCTGCCGCCCATGCAGGTGGCCGCCATCGCCCTTACCACCGCGGCCGTGCTGAGCACCGCGGCGACCCGGTTGTGGGCACGCTGATCACCTCCACCTGCCGGCCCCCCGGCTCGCCCTCGCGGCTATTGGCGTGGTGGGCGGGGCCGTGGTTGCCAGCGGCGGGTGGCCCGCAATACCTCGCCCCCCTGTGCGCAAGCGCGCCGCCTGAACCTCTGAGCAGAGAAGGCGGGCCGCGAGCCGGCATCGAAACCGGCCCGGCGATGAACGCCGGCGCAACTTATCGCGGCAGCACCAGATCCTGCGCGAGCACACCCGCCCGGCGACGCAGCGCCTCGGTAATCAGCCGGCGGTGACAACGGCTGGGGTCGCGCTCGTAGCAGAGGAGGCACGGGGTCTCGTCGCGCACGAGGTCGACCAGCTCGGCAAGGGCCTGCCGGGCCGCGTCGGTCTCGAGGCGTTGCTGGTACAGGCGCTCGAAGGTGGCCATGTCACCGGCCTTCGCCGCGTCCTGCGCCGGCCGAGGGGTGCCCAGCTCCGGCCAACTCTCATAGCGTATCCCGTGCTCGTCCATAGTGGCGGCGAGATGCTTCAAGGCGAACTCACGCCGCCGCGAATGGGGGCTCAGCCGCACGTCCACGAGCACGCTTACGCCTGCGTGCTCCAGCGTCGCCACAAAGTTCTCCAGCGACGCCCGCTCATAGCCAATGGTGAATAACCGGCTCATCCCATTCCACCTCACTGCCCGCGGCGTCTCTGCCAATACGGCCACCAATATTGCTTCACCGACGCACGTAGCGGGAACAATACCTGGAGTGGGGAATTGCTGCGGCCTTGCCATTGATGGCAGGCCGCAGCAAGACACCGGCGAACGGACGGTTGGCACCGGAATACGTAGTGCACCGTACTCACCCCGGGGACCACGGCTGCTAGCGTTCTCGCCAAGGGCCACTGATCCTGACCCTGAGCATCACCCGAGGAGGAGCGACGCCATGAGCAAACGCATAACAGCCGCGGCGCTATCGGCGGCCGCCGGGCTGGCGATCGCCGGCTGCACCATGCCCGGATACGGCGGCGATGGCGGCGAAGCCACCGCCGGCACACAGCCGTCGTTCGGCGGCCCCGACAGCATTGCCTACGCCGAGGAGCTCTGGAGCGCCATGCAGAAGGCCGACTTGGTCGGCGTCAACAGCATCATGTCGACCCCCTACGAGGGACAGCATCCCCACGGCGCCGTACTTGACACCATCGAGCGGCCCATGACCCTCAATGGCCACAGGGGCCATGTGATCGTGAAACGCAATTACGGCGGCGACGGCGTGAGCGAAACGGCAGTGGCCAACAATCCGGACGAGTGGTTGAAGTCGGTTACCGTAATGTTCCGGCGCGAGGCGGGCTACGATCCGGATAACGGCAACTGGTTCTGGGCCAAATACCTGCCCGACGGTAGCCTGGACCGCAATCCCAAGGACATGCAGCTAGCCGGCCGGGTGGCCAAGGGCAGCGACCAGGGTTGTATCGCCTGCCATCAGGCGGCACCGGGCGAGGATCTGGTCTTCAATCACGACCGTTTCTAGGGACACCCCCCGGGAAATGCGCCGGACGGGCCGCATCCCGCGGATGTGGCCCGCCTTACGTGGTCAGGCTGCACGCCAGGACTGGCACCAGCCCTTCGCATTCACCCGGTTCTCGGGGAAGATCACGCATCCGCCAGCATCGGCGGAATCGCGCTCGCCCTTGAAGAAGGTGCAATTGCGGCAGAACGCATTGCCCTCGCGTTGATCCGCGGGCGCCTCCGAGGCATCCGCGTGATAATTCAACCGCTCGGCGGCCGGGTCGTCCGGCGAGAGCAACGGCTTGCCGTCGGCGGCGCGGGCCGGAGATAGCCGGACCAGGCCCGCAAGGGGCACTGCCACCGCGGCAGCGGCCGAGGTACGCAACAGCAGACGACGACGCCTGTCGAGTTTCCCTGTGTACATCGCTCCTCCTCAATGCTCGCGTGATCCCTGCAATCGGGCAGGAACGATGATGGCGTCGGCACACGCTCGCGGGCTATACGCGTTTCCGGCTACCAACGTAGGGGCCGCCCCGCCGGTGCGGGGCGGCTTTCCCGGAATTGCCGGCAGGCGGCGCGCTTACTCCGCGAGCTCCTCCAGCTGGCCGCTGGCCGCCTGCTGCAGCACCCGGGGGGTGAAGCTGTCGGCGGTCAGTTTGGGCGTGTTCAGCTTATTGCTGACGATATCGATATAGGTCGCCCGCTCGCGCTGGAAGTCGATGGCCTGGGTGTGGATGAACCCGAGCCCCGGTGCGCCGTTGCCAGCGGTGATCGGCCCGTACGACTGGCGCCACATCCGCCAGAACTCACCCTTTTTGTCATAGATCTCGCTGTGATAGATCAACGGATAGTCGGTGTCCATGTACAAAACCTTCTTGCCGTAGGGGTGCTCCTCCGGCGGCGTGGCTTCGATAACAAACACCTCCTGGGGCCGCCAGGTGACGTTGATGGGGTTCCAGTACGGCGGCTCCATGGCGACCTCGTCCTCGAGGGGATTCGCCTCGTTGGGGTTGTGGGCGTCGGTAACGGTGAGGATATGGCGCCGGCCGACCACCTCCCACTCCGGGTACCAGAGGGGATAGGCGTTCACCGCCTGGTTGTCATCATTGAGCAGGTCCATCTTCGGCTGTGGATCCATCCACGACTTACCACCGGCCACGCGGCGCGTCCGACGGATGGATTTGACGTAGACCCAGGCATCGTCCGCCTTGCCGGTGTTGTACTGCTTGGTGAAGATGCCGAGGCCCGCGACGTCGTAGGGCTCGGTGAGCACCAGTAGGTAGTTGGCGTGCTCGTCCCCGCTACCGAGGTCCACCGGCTCGCCGGTGGTCCGACCCTCCATGAGCATCTTGGCGCTCACCGCGGTGAAGCGGTCGATCACCCCGGAGTCCGCCTCCATCACCCGGGTATCACCGATGGCGATCCAGTTGTCGCCCATGATGGGATTGGCGTAGTAGTGGTTCCAGGCGAGCTTGTAGCCGGCATGGGGGTCCTCCTCGGAGACATCCGGGAAGGGGACCCCCGCAACGTAACCCTCTACCTTTTTCGTCTCGGAATCCAGCGTGGCCTCTCCCGCATGCGCCGCGGTAGCCTCGAAGTATGCCGGATCGAGCTCCGGCTCCTTCGTCTTGCCGAGCTCCATCGTCAGCCCGTAGTCACGGACCCACATCTCGAAGCGCTCGGTGAGCATCTCCCCGATGGGGATGCCATCCAGGGTCTGGTCCTTGAGCGTATCGAGGTTATCGGCGCTGAGCACTGTTGCCTCGGCCACCTCTTCGGCACTGGCGGCACTGGGGGCGCCGGCCAGCGCACCAGCTGTGGCGGTCAGCAACGCCGCGGACGCGATCCTTCGGTTGCGTGTAATCGTCATTACGAATCCTCCCGGAGCCGTCAGAACTGATAAGTGATGCGGGTATAGAACTGGTCGGCGCCATCGAAGGAACCGAACAGGCTGTTGCCGCCGTTGCTGCCCTGGTGGCGGCCGCCGTAGAAGAGATCCAGCTCGTGCTTGATTCGCCAGTGGCGGCCGACCTGCCACTCCAGTGAGGGCACGATCACCCCGCCGCCGTTGCTGGCGTCGTGGACCACCACCAGCTGTCCGGTGATGGTGTCATGGCGGTACGGGAGCGTGAGGATGCCGGTCAGCCAGGTGGTGTGCTCGTCCTTGGTGCTGCCGAAGGCGTTACGCACCGCATCCGGGTCGGAACGGTCCTGGCTGTGCCCCTCCAGGTAGGTGTTGAACGCCTGCAGGCTCAGGGTGCTGGCGTTGCTGGTGCCGAGCGTGTCCTGCAGGCGCAGGCTGGTATCGAGGCCGAGCATCAACCGGTAGGTGTCGTGCTCGGTGACGCCCAGGTTGAAGTTGTTGTAGGGCTGATCCGGGATATAGGCGAGCTCGGCGCGGTAGACGCTGTCGATGGCGGGGATATAGCCGCTCAGCGTACCGCCGAAGATGTCGATCTCCGGATAGATGAAGGCCCGCCCCATAGGCGCGTCCGCGCGGTCGCTCGGGTACAGCACCGGGTCCTGGGCCTGGGTGTGGTAGTAGTTCAGGCTATAGGAGATGCCGTCGTACTCGCCGAACGCGCCCGACCAGCGCAGGCCGTAGTGGGGGTCGTCCGTGTCGCCCTCATCGTGGTGGTACTCGATGGGGAACAGCGTGCCCTGGGTGTTGAACCCGCGGTTGCCCTTGCCCGCCCAGCGGCCGCCGAAGAGGTCATAGGTGTTGCCCACATCGGAGCCGCGGTCCCAGCCGGGGCGGAAGAGTAGCTGCAGCTCCCCGGTGAGCTCGGGGATACGGATGTTGGCGTTGGCCAGGGTCAACGGTTTGCGCCATTCCTCGTTCTCGGGCTCGAGGAACGAACGCCAGGACTGGTCGTAACCGTGGACCACATCCATGGCCTGGAAGAAGTCCGTCTCGCCCCAGACCACCTGCTGCTTACCCAGGCGCAGGAACACCCGGTCACTGGGGTTGAGGTCCACGTAGAACTCGCGCAGATCGGTCTCGTTGAGCTCATCCTGGAAATCCGCCCTTGTGCCGGTCTCGGCGGTCCGGTCTTCGAGTCGGTCCAGGTAATCGGTCATTACCTCGCGGCTCGCCCGGCCGATGGCGGTCACCCGTCCCGGCCCCACATCGCCACGTGCCTGCAGCAGCAGCGTGGTCCGCGCCATGGACAGATCGCCCTCGTCGTTGGCCTCGGTCTCGGGCACGTCGTCGAGGTTCCAGCTCAGATACTGGCGGACGTAGCCGTTGACGTCGAAGCCACCGATCTCCGCCGCCGCGACGGCATCGGTGAGCCCCAAGGACAGCGGCAGCACCGCCCCCGCCAGGGTCGGGGTCAACCCCCTCCTGAATGCCTTGCGCATATTGCCTCCCGTGTGGGTTTGTCGTCGTTGTTAACGGGCCTGGTAGCCCGACTGCTCCTCAGCGGCAGGCCACCTTCCGTTCGGCCTGGGCCGTGTCCTCCTCCCATACGTCCGCCCCCATGGACGTCGCCGTGCTCACGCGCGCCTCGGCCGCCGAGGCCACATCGGACGCCGTGCCAAAGATGAAGCGCGGGCGCAGCAGATAGATCATCGAGGGGATCACCACGAGGGCGCTCAACGCCGAGACGCTCATCCACAGCGCGATGAGCAGTCCCATCTCGGCCTGGAAGCGCAGGGAGGAGAAGACGTACCAGAGCACCACCGAGGCGATCATGGTGGCGGCGGTAATGATCACGCCGCGCCCGGCGGTAAGCAGGGCGAAGCCGATGCTCTTGGCGGCGTCCCGGGTCTGGGCGTAGCCCTCGCGGATGCGGTCGGCGATGTAGAAGGCGTAGTCCACGCCGAGACCTATGCCGAGGGCCGCCACCGGCAAGGTATTGACGTTGAGACCGATACCCTGCCAGGCCATGAAGCTGAAGGTGATGGTGTTCGAAAGCACCACCAGTGGCAGGAAGAACAGCCCGGCTTGGGGCGAGCGGTAGGCGATCGCACAGAAGGTGAACAGCACCAGCAGCGCCAGGGCGATGCTCTGGATCTGGCCGGAGAAGATCACCTCGTTGACCGCGGCGAGGACCCCGATCAGCCCCCCGGCGAGGCGGTACTCCATGCCCTCCACCGGATTCGCTGCCGCGAACTCCTTCACCGCCGCGATCGCCGTGCGGATGGTCTCGCCCTGATGGTCGCGGAAGCTCATTTGCACCGCGCCGCTTTGGTACTGGGTGTCGGCAAACCGAGCGATATCGCCCGGGTCGGAGCCGGAGAGCGCGATGAACAGGATCTCGCCGTTGATCAGTGCGTCATCACCGATCTTGAAGTAACGCGGGTTGCCCTCGTGGAGGATCATGTTCACCGGCCGGATTACGTCGGCCAGCGACTGGGTCCCGCCCACCGCCTCCTGGGCCTCCATGTAGGCCTGCAGGCGGGTCATGTTGGTGAGCACCTCGGGGCGCTTGAGGGTGTCCGGCGACTCGCCCTCGACGGCGACGAACATCCGGTCGCTGCCGGGGAAGCGCTCGTTGATCGCCGCGTCAGCCCGGTTGTACTCGGAGTCCGGCCACAGGATGGGGGAACCGGGGTTGGCATCACCCACCTGGATGTCCCGCGCATGCCAGGCGGAGATGGCGAGTACGCCGGTGGCGATGGCAATCACCGCCGCGGCTCCGGCGCGGCTCGTGGTCAGTCGCGTGCAGCCGCGCAAAAAGGCGTTCATGGCCGCGTTGGCGCGCGCGTCGAGGAGCTGGCGGTCCGGATGGGCACGCACCCAGGACAACGCCACCGGCACCATGATGATGGTCCCAATGACCATGGCGCCGATCCAGGTGGCTCCGATCAGGGCCGCCTTCTGCAGCAGCGGGATCGGGGTAAGGGCCACCACCAGCATGGCGCCGGCATCCGTAGCGAGGCCCAGCAGGCCCGGTCGGAAGAGCTTGCGCAGCGCGATCCGCGCGGCACGCCGCGAGTCCAGCACCCCGTTACGGCGCTCGTTGTCGAATCCGGCGCTCAGTTGCACGGCATGCGAGATCGCCCGCGCGGAGATGAGGAACGTGATGACGATTGCCAGCGGATCCAGGTTGATCCCGAAGAGGTTGATCGCCCCCAGGACCCAGACACCGGTAACCCCGCCGGAGAGCAGGGGCAGCACCATGCCGCGGAAGGTGCCCTTGGCCAGCAGAAGGATTATCGCGATGGCGACGACGATCAGGCCGACGATCTTCATCGTCTCCGGCAGGTGCTCCACTACCAGGCCGGCGAGCACCGGCTGCCCCACCATCCGGATGCGCATCCCCTCGGCATCGGCTCGCTGCACCACCTCGCGGAGCTGCGGATAGACGGCGTTGTAATCGATGAGCCGGTCGATGAAGTCGACGGTGATCAGCGCGGCCTTCAGATCCCGGGAGACGAACTGCCCGTAGACGGTGGGGTTAGCGATCACCGCCTCGCGGAGCTCGGCAACGGCCTGCTCGTCTTCCGGCAGTTCCGGCCACATCAGCGGTAGCGACTCGATACCGTAAGTGGAGGCGCGGACGTTCTTCAGCTTCTTGGTGGCCAGCGAGACGATCTGGAACTGGTTAACCGCCTCCACCTGCTGGAGGTCACGGGTGATCTGCCGCACCGTCTCCAGCACCGGCAACCGGAAGATATCCCCCTCCTCGACCTCGACCATGATGGTCACGGTGTTGGCACCGCCGAAGGTGTTCTTGTACTGCTCGTTGGTCTCGATATAGGGATGGCCCGCCGGTTGCAGGTCCGTGAAGATGGTCCGCACCTCCAGTCCCGAGGCAAACCACCCCATTACCGCGGTCAGCCCGACCACTAGCGCCATGAATGCGACGCGATAGCGGATGCAGGCGCTTGCCAGGCGCTCAACCATTGTTTTTATCCCCCTTGCCGGCCACTGCCGCCGAGAACGCACGCCACCCATCGGCGCCCAGCGCCCCCAGCTCATCGCCACCGATGTAATGCCCGGCCCCCGCCGGGGCGACGCTCGTGTACCAGGCGAAGTTGCCGGCGGCGATTTGCGCGACCTCCCACTCCCGCCCCTCGCGCCCGGCACGGGCGACCACACCGCCATCACCCACGGCCAGATAGCCGCCGTCATGCCAGGCGATATCGAAGAAATGGCCCGCCGCCAGAGCCTCGCCCGCGTGCCAGCTCTCGCCGCCATCGTCGGTGGTGAGCACCGTCCCCGAGAGCCCCACCGCCACACCGTGGCGGGCATCGGCGAAGGCGATCGCCATGAGGCTGGAGTCCGTTGGTGCCGGGACCTCCTCCCAGCTCTCGCCATCATCCCGGGAGCGACGCAGCACCCCGAACTCGCCGGCCAGCCAGAGGGTTCCGTCCGGCGCGAGGGCGAGGTCGTTGAAGCCGATGTCTTCCTCCGGGTGGGTGTGGCGCCAGCTTTGCCCCCCGTCGGTGCTCACCAGCACCGTCCCCATGGCCCCGGTGATCCAGCCACGTCCCTGCTCGTCCACTCGGGCGCGCAGGAGCTGGTCGCCGCCCATGGGGCGCGTCTCTACCGCAATCTGGGCCCATTGCTTGCCGCCATCCTCGGTGACCAGGACGGTGCCCCCGTCGCCGGCGATCAGGGCGTGTGTTTCGTCCCAGGCAGCGATCGCCTGGAGATGCTGCTCCACCGGTGTGTTCTGGATTGCCCAGCTGTCCCCGGCATCGCCACTGCGGATGACCTTGCCGTAGCGTCCGACGGCCCAGATCACCCGGCCATTCCGACGGGGGGCAGCGATGCCGTAGAAATCATCCCGCGCCTCGATGGCCGAGCGCTGGATCTCGGGCACCTCCACGGCGGGTTCGACGAAGAACGCCACCCAGAACAGGGCGAGCAGGATGAGCGCGGAAAGCGCGATCTCGAAGGTGTAGATGAGGTGCCTTGCGGCCATTTCGCCCCCGCCGTCTGTCTCCGCAACGTTCGCGCTTCAACGAGCACCCACACCGCCATATCGGCGGTCACGGGCGATGCCACGGGGACGACTTATGCGGTACCGACCGGACCCGTCACACGTGGGGCGGGCACGGCCCTCTCCTCCGGGCGTTCTCGTTTTACGCTGATCTTGTTGTCAACTTATCAGTGTTTTCGTGTGGCTTTTATCTAATACTTAAACCTTTTAGGCGTCAAGCGCTAATTGACCGTCGCAGGTTCGGGACAGACCGCCGCTCACGCCCGCCGCACTCGACAGAAGCATGCAAATCCCTGAAGATACGCGCCCGTTCCCGGCACCGAGGCGCGCTCAGAAGTGATCGAAAAGCTCCGCAACATCGCCATCATCGCCCACGTGGATCACGGCAAGACGACGCTGGTGGACAAGCTCCTGCAGCAGTCCGGCACCCTCGCTACTCGCGGCGACGCCCCCGACCGGGTCATGGACTCCAACGACCTGGAGCGCGAGCGCGGTATCACCATCCTGTCCAAGAACACGGCGATCCAGTGGGGCGAGTACCGCATCAACATCGTCGACACCCCCGGTCACGCCGACTTCGGCGGCGAAGTGGAGCGGGTGCTGTCCATGGTGGATTCGGTGCTGCTGCTGGTGGACGCCGTCGACGGGCCGATGCCCCAGACCCGGTTCGTCACCCAGAAGGCCCTGGCCCAGGGCTTTCGACCCATCGTGGTGATCAACAAGATCGACCGTCCCGGCGCACGCCCGGACTGGGTCCTGAACCAGACCTTCGATCTGTTCGACAACCTCGGTGCCGATGACGAGCAGCTGGATTTCCCGGTGATCTACGCCTCGGCGCTCAATGGCTATGCCAACACCGATCCCGAGGCCCGGGACGGGGACATGACGCCGCTGTTCGAGGTGATCCGGGACCGCGTCTCCCCGCCGGCGGTGGATCCGGACGGACCGTTTCAGATGCAGGTGAGCTCACTGGACTACAGCAGCTATGTCGGCGTGATCGGCATCGGCCGGATCAAGCGCGGGCGGGTGCGTCCCAACCAGCAGCTCACGGTGGTGGACCGCCACGGCAACCGGCGCAATGCGCGCATCCTGCAGGTGCTCGGCTTCCTCGGGCTCGAGCGCACCGAAGTGGAAGAGGCCCGGGCCGGTGACATCATCGCCTTCACCGGCATCGACGGTGTCCATATCTCCGACACCCTTTGCGACCCCAAGGCCGTGGAGGCGCTGCCGGCGCTCACCGTCGACGAGCCCACGGTCAGCATGACCTTCCAGGTCAATACCTCGCCGTTCGCCGGACGGGAAGGCAAGTACATCACCTCCCGCCAGATCCGCGAGCGCCTCGAGCGCGAGCTCCAGCACAACGTCGCCCTGCGCGTGGAACCCACCGAGGACCCGGAGAAGTTCCGGGTCTCCGGCCGCGGCGAGCTGCACCTGGCGGTGCTTATCGAGAACATGCGCCGGGAGGGCTATGAGCTCGGCGTCTCCCGCCCCGAGGTCATCGTCCGCGAGGTGGACGGCATCAAGCAGGAGCCCTACGAGCAGCTGACCGTCGACACCGCCGAGGACTACCAGGGCGCGGTAATGCAGAAGCTCGGCGGGCGCGGTGGCGAGCTCACCGACATGCTCCCCGACGGCAAGGGCCGCGTGCGGCTGGACTACATCATCCCCGCACGCGGGCTGATCGGCTTCCGCACCGAGTTCCTCACCGCGACCTCCGGCACCGGGATGATGTACCACGTCTTCGACCACTACGGGCCGGTGAAGAGCGGCGATTACGGCCAGCGCATCAACGGCGCGATGATCGCCAACGCCGCCGGCAAGGCCCTGGCCTACGCGCTGTTCAACCTCCAGGACCGCGGCCAGATGCTGATCGGCCCGGGCGACGAGGTCTACGAGGGCATGGTCATCGGCATCCACAACCGGGACAACGACCTGGTGGTGAATCCGATGAAGGCCAAGCAGCTCACCAATGTCCGCGCCGCCGGCTCCGATGAGAACATCATCCTCACCCCACCGACACGCTTCACCCTCGAGCAGGCGTTGGAGTTCATCGACGACGACGAGCTCGTCGAGGTCACGCCCGCCGCCGTGCGCCTGCGCAAGAAGCTACTCAAGGAGCACGAACGCAAGCGCGCCTCGCGCAAGGTGAGCAACGGCTGAAGGGCCGGGTATAACAAAGCAGGTGGACTACGCTACGCTCCGTCCACCCTACGCCACAAACCGCCGCGCCCGGCGGTTCTTCGCCGGCGAGGCCGGCTTCTACCCCGCCAGGCCGGACGGATGCCCAACGACGTCGGGTGGATGGAGGCCGTCAGGCGAGAATCCACCACGCCCGAGCACAAACGCAGACCAGCGGGCGCCGGCCGCGCCAGCGCCCCTGGGTTTGGGGTCAGACGTAACGCCGCCGCTTGAAGCTCACGCCTTCGCTGAAGCGCTCGATGCGGCCGACACGGCGGATGTCCGCCCACGTCCCCTTGTAGTAGGGGATGATGTTGCGATCCGTCCACGGGGTGACCAGATCGCCCATGACGGCGTTGAAGTACATCGCCTCCATGAACACATGGTCGCGGCCGATGTCCGGCTCCAGATAGGCCATGGCGTAGGTGGCACCGTAGTCGTTGTAGAGCTCCACCACGTCCCCGGACTCGATGCCCAGTTCCTCGGCGTCGGCCGGGTTGATCTCCAGCGGGGCCATGGGATAACGACCGCGCCGGAACTCCACGTACTGATCGTGGTAGGCGCTCTGCCAGATCTGGTTGGTACGGCCGTTGTTGATCCAGAAGCGGTACTTCCGCCGTTGGCGCTCCACCGTGGCCGGGAACCCGTTCCACGGCGCCGGCAGGAACTTCGCCCGCCCGTTGTCGGTGTCGAAATTGCCGTCGGTATAGAGCATCGGCGTGCCCACCAGGGTACCGTCGGTGTACTCCTTCACCGGCAGTTGCACACCGTTATTGCCGGCGGCACGCAGGCGCTCGTAGGTCACCAAGTGCCCGGTGTCACCGCCCTGGCTGTGGATCACCGGGGCATCCGGCTGGCCGGCCCGGCGGAAGCCATCCTCGAAGGCATCCTCCTCACTGGCCCAGTCGAAACCGGTGAAGCGCTTCGCCATCTCATCATTGCCTTCTTCCCGGTACAGCCGCTCCAGGGTCTTGCCCATGTCCGCGGCGATGAGGCAGTCCGGCTTGGCCACCCCGGGCGGATCCATGAAACGCTCGGCCAGCCGCATCCGGCGCTCGCCGTTCATGGAGGTGAGGTTCATCTCGCCGGTATGGGCGGCGGGCATCATCAGGTGGGCCGCCTCGGCGAACTTAGTGGGGTAGAGATCGATCAGGGTGACGAACAGCCCGCCGTCATAGCGCACCGCCCGGTAGACGGCCTCCACGGTCTCCTCGATGGAGGCACCGCGCAACCGCCGCATGGCCTGCTTGACGATCTCGCTGCGCCGCATCACCGCCTTGCGGTATTCCTCGGCGTTGAGCGTGGTCTGGAAGGCATTGCAGGCCCAAACGGTGAGCATCCGTCCGTTGCCGCGTACGATCTCCTCGTCGACGTTCACCGCGGGGCGCCCGCCCGGGTACGGAGGCCGGCAGTAGCCCTCCTGATGGCCGCCCATGCGCACCACCCCGGTGCCGCGGCGGCCCACGTTATGGGTGGCGAGCACGAGATCCACCAGGGCCGACTGGGTCCGGTAGTTGTCGTTGCCCCAGATGATGCCCTTTTCGTAGCCGTGCATGGTCCGCGGCCGATGCCCGGACTCCTTGGGCTTGTAGGCCCACTCCGCTGCCTTGCGGATATCCGCCTCCGCCACGCCGGTGATCCGGCTACACTCGGCGAGGTCCATCCTATTGGCGTCGCGGGTCTCCTGGAAGCCCTCGGTATGCGCCTCGATGAACTCGGCGTCGTACCAACCCTGCTCCACGGCATAGGTCATGAGACCGTTGAACAGCGCCGTATCCGTGCCGGGCTTGATCGCCAGGTGCAGGACATTCTCGGCGCCCGCGGCATGCTCGGCGACGGCCACAGTGAGCGAGCGCCGGGGATCGATGAAGATGATCCGGGCGCGCCCCGCGGTCTCCCCGTCCTCGAAGAAATCGCGCTTCTTGCCGGTGGTCGCCCCCTGGAGATTGGGCAACCAGTGGGCGAGGAAATAGTTGGTCTGGGACTCGTAGGCGTTGGCGCCCACCGAGAGGATGCAGTCGGCGAGCTCGGCGTCCTCGTAGCCATTGTTGAGCTCGTAGATGCCCATGTCCCGGCTGGCGTGGCACTCGGAGTTATAGGCCGGGCGGTTGTGGATGCGCACGGTCTGGGTGCCGAGGCCGGAGAAGATGAGCTTGCCGGTACCCCAGGTGTTCTCGAAGCCGCCGCCGGCGCCACCGTGATCGAAGAGATTGAACGCCAGCTGATCCGGCCCGTCCTCATCAAGGATGCGCTTGGTCAAGCCCGCCCACAGCGCGTGGGCATGCTCCCAGTTGGTATCCAGCCACTCGTCGCCGGCATAGACCCGCGGGTACTTCAGGCGGTTCGCCCCCACGGTCGTCTGCGGGTTATACATCACCCGCGCCATCTGGCCACCGCGGGTGGAGGCGAGGCCGTCGTTGACCACGCATTCCTTGTCCGGGACGATCATGATCCGGTGATAGCTGCCATCGCGGTCCTGGACGATGTTGGTCATCGCCTGGGTCATGGTCAGCTGCATGGCGCCCACCGGCCGGCGGAAGTCCAGCCCCAGGGCATTCTGCTCCGGGGCGCGCCCGCCTTCCCGGTTGGCCGGCCACTTATAGACGTGATAGCCGCAACCGACGATGCAGAAATGGCAGGTCATCTGCGTCTTCTCGGCGTCCGCCGGCGGCAGCGCGATGCGGTCGTCAGTGTATTCGTACATCCCTGCCTCCCTTACGCGGTCTCGAGGACGTTGGCCTGGCGGCCATAGATCAGCCCCTCGACGCCCACGGCGTGGAGGCTGTCGTCATCGGGGTTATAGCGCAGCAGCACCCGCGGCAGGTTCACTGTCGCCTGACCGCTGACCATCTGGCCCTTGAGCTCCGGGTCGAACACCGTGAAGTGGCAGGGGCAGCGCAGGGTCTTCTCCTCGGCGGAGTATGCTACCGGGCAGCCCATGTGGGTGCAGAGCTGGGAATAGGCGACGATGTCGCCATCCGGGCCCACACCCACCGGGTTGGGGCTGCCCAAGCGGATCACCAGGCAGGGCGACTGCTCGTCCGGATAGTTGAAGGTCACGGGCCTGCCCGGCTCCAACTCGCCGGCCTTGCCGAGGGCATGCTCGGGATAGGGCAGGGTCGCGTCTCCCACCTGCTGTGGGCCGGACTGCGCATGCCCCGCGCTCCAGGGCGCCAGGGCACCACCGACAGCGCCGGCACCGCTGGCCTGCAGGAACTTCCGTCGCGAGATTCCGCTCATGAATGCTCTCCTCCTTAGCGGGTGTCATTGACACGGATCATTGCCGTGTCCCGCCCGATTGGCTAGCAAGTCCCGGACCAAGTAACCCCAGCCCCGGCACCACGGTATTGGCAGCAGGGCCTCCCTGTATGATGAGTTACCGCCTGGTAACCATCGCGAGACGCATCGTTACCGATTGGTAACGACCGACCCCCCCCATGAGCGGCGTTACAATGGATTCACCCTCGCATGCGGCCTGGAGGAGCCCCATGGCATCTCGGCAAAGATTTCGGGTGCTGGCGGACGGCGCAGCACGCAGTCTCCGAAGGGCGCTCCCAATTCTCATGGTCTGCATTGTCGCCGCAATGTTGGCGACTAAGGCGCCGGCGGCGCCGGAGCCCGTCCGCATCGGGCTCACCCCTGTGTTCCTGAACGATCGGGTCAGCCTGCTCAACCACTGGCGGGACTACCTGGCGGCGCAGTTGGAGCGGCCGGTGGAGTTCATCCAGCGCACCAGCTACGGTGAAATCAACGACCTGCTCGCCCGGGGGCACGTGGATGCGGCCTGGATCTGCGGTGCCCCCTTCCTGCGCCAGGAGCACCTCCTGGAGCTGGTGGCGGTGCCGTTGTTCCAGGGCCGGCCACTGTATCGCTCCTATCTCATCGTCCCCGCCTCGGACCGTTCCACCAGTGAGTGGTCGGATCTCCGCGGCAAGGTATTCGCCTACTCCGACCCGGACTCCAACTCCGGCGCGCTCTACCCCCGGGTGGCCATGCGCGAACAGGGCCTGGAACCGGACACGCTGTTCCGCGCGAGCTTCAACGCCTGGGGCCACCGCCACGTCGTCGAGGCGGTGGCGGCGGGGCTCGCTGACGCCGGCGCCGTGGACGGCTACGTCTGGGAGACCCTCGCGCGCTTCGAGCCCGAGCTCACGCGCCAGACCCGGGTGGTGCAACACTCGCAACGCTTCGGATTCCCGCCCATCGTGATCCGCCGCGGCGCCGACGAGGGGTTGCGTCAATCCCTGCGCCGGGTACTCACCCACATGGAGGAGGACCCACGGGGCGCAGAGCTGCTGGATGCCCTCAACCTGGACGGCTTTTTCGCCGGCTCCAAGGGACTGTACGACGGCATCCGCGTCATGCTGGAGCAAGGGCGGTTGCCATGAGGCTACGCCGGGCGCTGCGGAGCTACCGAGTTCGGATCCCGCTGAGCCTGATCGCCGCCAGCGCCCTGACCACGGTGGTGCTCGCAGCGGTGATCGCCGGCCAGACCTGGCGCAACGTCGAGCGCGACCTGGTCAGCACCGGCCGGCAGCTCGGCCAGGCACTGGCCACCGCGGTAAAGCCGGCGCTCCGCCACGACGACGTCTGGCAGGCCTTCAACACCCTGCGTGGCAGCGAGGGCGCGCTGTTCGACGAGCGCACCACACTGGTCGTCGTCGACGATGAGCTTCGCGTCTTCGCCGCCAATCGGCCCCAGGCGTTCCCGACGGCGAAACCCCTTGATGAGGCCGCGCCGGGTTTCGAGGGTATCGCCGGGGCGTTGGACGGCATCCCCAGCGAGTTTCTAGACCTGCCCCGAGCCCTCGAGGGCCGACGCGTATTGGTCGAGCCCATCCACCAGGACGGCGTCGCCATCGGCGCGCTGTTGCTGATCTATCCCGACACCCTGATGTGGCCACGCTTTCGGGATATCACCGGCGACGCTGCCCTCTCCATCCTGGCGCTAATGGCGCTGCTCGCCCCCCTCGGTTGGCTCTGGGGCAAACGTATGAGCGAGCCACTGACCGCACTGACCCGATCCATGGCCCGGGTGGGCCACGACCCGCCAGGGCAGATCCGCGCCCCGGAGCCGATGCGTGACGACGAAATCGGCGCCCTTACCGGCCGTTTCCGCGGCATGCTCGATGCGCTTCGGGAAAAGGAGGCCATGGAGGCGCGGCTCGTCCGCCAGGAGCGCCTTGCCACCATCGGCGAGCTCGCGGGCGGCGTCGCCCACGAGATCAACAATCCCCTCAATGGGCTCATGGTTGCCGTGGACACCCTGCGCCGGCGCAGCGACGACGCCGACGTCCACCATACCGCGGACCTGCTGGAACGGGGCCTCGCACAGATCCGCGAGACCGTCTCCGCGCTGCTGGTGGAGGCCCGGGTGGACGGGCACCCGTTCACCGCGCAGGACGCGGAGGATGTGCGGACCCTGGCGGTGAGCCACCACCGCGGTGGCGTGCTGGAATGGGACAACCGCCTTCACGGACCGATCCCGCTGCCGGCGACACCGGTGCGGCAGGTCCTGCTGAACCTTCTGCTCAACGCCATGGAGGCCAGCGGGCCCGAAGGCCACGTCCGTTGTACCCTGGAGGCCGGCGAGGCAACGTTGGTGTTACGGGTGGCCAACTCCGGCGCAGCCATTCCAGTTCGCCGCCGCGATGCCCTGTTCCGCCCACCCCACGTGGACGGTGGCAGTGGCGGCCTCGGGCTGTGGGTCACCGACCAGATCGTGCGTGGCCTCAACGGGCGAATCGAGGTGGAAAGCGATGAATCGTGCACCCTCTTTCGGGTCGAGCTCCCCTTCACCGGCGACAACGGCGGCACGCCCCCAGCTGGTGCTGGTGGAGGATGATCCCATCCTCGGCGAAACCCTCTCTGAGCGCCTGTCGCTGGACGGTCTGGACGTGGACTGGGTGACCACCGCCGAGGCCGGCTACGCGCGGCTGATTTCCGCGCCCGCCGACCTCCTGCTTTGTGATCTGCGCCTGCCTGACGGCGACGGCGGCGCGCTATTTCGGCGCCTGCAGCGCGATGCCCCGACCGCCCTGCCCCCCACCGTGTTCATGACCGCCTACGCGCGGGTGCAGGAGGCGGTGGCGCTGCTCAAGGAGGGCGCTGCGGATTATCTCATCAAGCCGGTGGACGCGCGGGAGCTGGTACGTCGGCTCTACGAGGTCTGCCGCTGCGACGCCTGCGAGGCCTATCGCGGGGAATCCCCGCTCGGCGTCTCGCCGGCCATGCGGGAACTGGAGGCGCGGCTGCAGAGCCTTGCCCGCCATCCCGACACCCCTTTGCTGCTGCTCGGCGAGACGGGTGTCGGCAAGGAGGTGGTCGCCCGGCGGCTCCACGAGCTGAGCGGGGGCAGCGGCCGGATGGTGGCCCTCAACTGCGCCGCGGTCCCGGAGGGGCTCATCGAGTCCGAGCTCTTCGGCCACCGCCGCGGCGCCTTCACCGGCGCCGAACGCGACCGGCCGGGAGCGTTCGAGCAGGCGTGCGGTGGCAGCCTGCTCCTCGACGAGATCGGCGACATGCCAGCGGTGATGCAGGCAAAGCTGCTGCGCACCTTGCAGGAGCGGAACTATACCCCCGTCGGCGACGATGAACCGCGCGCGGTCACCGCCCGGCTGATCTTCGCCACCCATCGGGACCTTCGGGCCGAGGTCACGGCGGGCCGCTTCCGCGAGGACCTCTACTACCGCATCAATGTCGTCAGCCTACGGGTTCCCCCGCTGCGCGAGCGCCCCGATGACATCCTCTGGCTAGCGGAGCGCTTCCTCGCCGAGCACGCGCGCCACGATCCCGCAGGCCCCCGCCGGCTCTCCGACGACGCCCGCAACGCCCTGTTGGCCCACGATTGGCCCGGCCACGTCCGCGAGCTCGAGCACGCCATCGAGCGCGCCTGCATCTTCGCCACCTCGCCGGTGCTTACCGCCGCCGACCTGCTGCCCGAGGCACACCCTGGGAGAGGCGACTTCCGGCTCGACCAACACCTCGGCGACGCAGAACGCGAGCACCTCGAGCGGGCGCTCGCCGCCCACGATTGGCACATCACCCGCACCGCCGAAAGCCTGGGCCTCTCCCGCAAAGGGCTATGGCAGAAGATGCGCCGGCACGGGCTGCGCCGGCCAGTATGAGTGAGTGCTGCAAGGGCACGGAGTGGACCCTTCGGTCACTAAAGCGCTACCATCTACGCCTATTCCTTGAATAAAGATGGCGCAGCGTTGTGCCATGACCCCGAACTGGCGAATCCCTTCAGGGACATGAAGACGCATAAGCTAACGTCGCGCCTGAGAAGGTGTCATGCCGGTATGCCGGCGAAAGACCCGGCAGAAGTAGGACAAGTCGCTGAAGCCCCAGCGTAGACAGATCGTAGTGACCGACTCATGGGGGCAACGCACCAAGTCCCGCTGACACCGAAAAAGGCGTTGCTGCAGCAGATAGCGGCGGAAACTTACCCCGGCAGCGGCGAGACTTCGGTGCAGAGTACGCAACGAGATCCCCATCTCCGCCGCGATCTGTGATGCATCCAGCCCGGGATCGCTTAGCCGAGCCTCGATCCGGGCGAGGATCGGTTGGGCCCGGCCACAGGTATTCTCGCGCAAACTGGCGCTGAGCCCGTCATGGAGCAGGCCAGCTAAGGTGCCATGAGCCTGCTCCAGCACAGCATTGGCACTAACGCCAGAAGTTGCCAGCCCACGGAGAAACTGCCGGATCACAGCGCAAGATCCGTTATCGGCATCCAGCGTCACAACGTGGCCCAGGGGAAGGCTCGTCGCCGCCCGTGGCGCACGAACCAGAATACCGCAAGTCCGACGGGTAACCGTGACCTCCGATGGCAGATCCGCGCTGCGCACCACAATGCAGCCGGTGCGTGCGGCCACCGTCCGGCTGCCTTGGCGGAACACAGCCTCTCCCCGTAGTTGCAACCACAACAAATAGCCACCAGGTCCCGCAGCGACATGGTTGGGCGCGTGGATCACGGCCAACGGCGCCGTGACGATGCGCGTAACCTCCCAGTCACCACCGGTGCCGATACGGTCAACTCGAGCCCGCGGGGCAGCAGCATGTAGCTCTCCCGGCAATGCCACCTCATCGAGCCAAGTACGCAATGCCGCTAGTCGAGACCCTGGCTGCAATTCCGCCGTGCTGAACCGGGCCGGAACGGCATTCTCTCGCACTAGACTCGCCGCGGATTCAGTCACTGGCACAATGGGTCAACTCCTTTGGCACGCCTGTCCAAGACGCCACACCCTGATTGTATGAAAGATATAAAGGGACTGTCGGCATCGACACCGGGCCCGGGGTTCTGGTGGTCATCCACTTAGCTTCGGCCGCTTTGCCCTGCCTGATATTCCGACGGGAGCACTAAGTCAATCACACCGGCACGCCGGCAGCGTGCCGAGCACCGGTCGGGAGGAGGAGACATGCAATTCCCCGAAGACACATCCCAGTCTGTTCGCGCCCAGATGGAACACCATCTCAAGGGGGCTGACTGGTCCCTTCGCCAGAAGCTCGCCATTGCCGCGCGAATACTGGCTCATGAGGAACACACACCCGGCCTGGCTGGCCAGATCTCCGCACGGGATGAAAACGAACCACGCACCTCTTGGACCCTGCGCTTTGGCGACGGCTTCGATGAAGTGACCGCTAGGGGCTTGGTACGCGTGGACGACGATCTCACGGTGCTCGATGGCGACGGGATGGCCAACCCTGCCACCCGCTTTCACATGTGGATCTATCGCAACCGCCCGGGCGTCAACGCCATAGTGCACACCCATCCCATGTACATATCGGCGCTGTCGACGCTGGGCGAGCCGCTGATGGCCGCTCACATGGACACCATGCCGCTCTACGGCGAGTGCGCATTCCTATCCGAGTGGCCCGGCGTGCCCATCGCCGATGAAGAGGGACGAATCATCTCAGAAGCCCTCGGCGACAAGCGCGCCATTCTGCTCGCCCACCACGGCATGCTCACTGCCTGCGAATCCATCGAAGAAGCCACCTACTTGGCTTTCTGGATAGAGCATGCCGCGCGCATGCAGATCCTGGCCTCCTCGGTCGGCGCTATGAAGGCGGTGAACCCGGAACTGGCGGGAGACGCCCATGACTTTCTCATGCTGCGATCGGTGGTGCGTGCAACATTTGCGTACTGGGGTCGCAAGACCGTGGCCCGCGAGCCTGACTGCCTGGATTAGCGGCCCACCGCAAAACAGAAGTCAGCAAGCAATAGAACGATAAACTGACAGAATGAGGAGAGCTACGATGACCGACAATAGCGATACGACCACGGGCGCAAGCCAACATGATACCGGGCGGCGGAATTTTCTCAAGAAGGGGGGTATGTTGGCCAGCGCTGGCGGCGTGGCGGCGGCCTCTTCGACGCTGGGCATGCCGGCCATCGCGAGTGAGCGTCGCGAGTGGCGCATGGTGACGGCCTGGCCCAAGGGTTTTCCCGGTGTTGGAACAAACGCCGAGCGTGTGGCCCAGCTCATCACAGAGATGAGCGACGGCAGGCTCACTGTAACGGTACACGGCGCCGGCGAGGTAGTGCCGGCGATGGAAGTGTTCGACGCGGTGTCCAGTGGCACGGTAGAAATGGGCCACGATGCCTCTTTCCACCACATGGGCAAGAACCCCATTTTCGCACTGTTCACGACCATTCCTTTCGGCTTGGTAGGCAACGAGTATGCCGGCTGGCTGCTCCACGGCGGCGGCATGGAGCTATGGGATGAGGCCTACGCCGAGTTTGGGCTGAAGCCGTTCATGGCATGTAACACGGGAACCCAGATGTTCGGCTGGTTCCGCGAGCCCATTGAGACCGTCCAGGACCTGCGCGGGTTAAAGTTCCGCACGCCGGGGCTGGGCGCGGCGGTGATGTCCCAGCTGGGTGCCACCGTGGTACAGATGCCCGTGGGCGAGCTATTCCAGGCCATGCAGTCCGGTACCGTAGACGCCTGCGAGTTGGTTAGCCCGTTCAACGACATCGCCATTGGCATCCAACAGGTAGCCAAGAACTACTATGCTCCCGGGGTCATTGAAGGCAGTACCATCGTCAACGCCGTAGTCAACCGGGAGAAGTTCAACGAGCTACCGCGTGATCTGCAACAGATTGTCCGCACTGCGTGCCTGCAGGGCTACACCGACAGCTGGGCGGAGTACACCTACAAGAACGCGCCGGCGATGCGCAAACTCACCCAGGAGCACGGCGTGCAGCTGCGCCGGGTACCGGAGGAGATCCTCCGTGCGATGGGTGATGCGTCCAACAAAGTGCTTACGGAGATGCGCGACGACGGCGACGAGCTCACCCGCCGGATCTTCGACTCCTACCTCTCAGCGCGGGGCGGCATGAAGGCGTACACCAGCATTGCCGAGCAGGGCTTCCTCAACGCCCGGTCGTTGGATTACGACTATCCCTCTTAGTCTGGGAGACTACTGGCGATGACCACTCCGGGTCCCACGGCGGGCAAAGGTGGGATAACCCACCTTGCCCACGTGGCGGACGCAATCGATGCCCTTAACCGCAGAATGGCCAGAGCGGTGCGATGGCTCATCCTGGGGGCTGTGGTCGTGTGCTTTTTGGCGGCCTTCTTGCGCTATGCCTTTTCCTTCGGGTACGTCTGGATCCAAGAACTCTATGTCTGGCAGCACGCTATCGTGTTCATGCTCGGCTCTGCCTACACCCTGCAGGTCGGCGGGCACGTCCGCGTGGATCTATTCTATGCACGGCGTTCGCCGCGCGGCCAGGCTTGGACGGATATTGTGGGAACTTTGGTGTTTCTCATCCCCTGGCTGTTACTGGTACTGCTGACCGCTTTCCCCTATGTGGTCCGCTCATGGGCGGTCGGCGAATCCTCACCTGAATACGGCGGGCTGCCAGCCGTCTACCCGCTCAAAACGGTAATTCTCCTATTTGCGGTGTTGCTGCTCCTCCAGGGCATTTCCGTCATCATACGCCGCAGCCTGTTCCTCCTGGGGCATCCCGGGGGCGCACTGGAAACGGACCCGCAATGAGCGAGACACTGGCATTGCTGATGTTCGGGGTCGCCATCGCCGCGGTAATGGCGGGCTACCAGGTGGCGTTCACCCTGGCCGGCGTAGGCACGCTATTCGCGCTCCTGGGGCAAACGCTCGGAATCTTCGATCTGATCTTCCTCACCGGGCTGCCGTCTCGCTACTTCGGCATTATGGCGAATGAGATCTTGGTGGCCGTGCCGCTATTCGTGTTCATGGGCGTATGCCTGGAGCGCTCGCGCATCGCCGAGGACCTGCTGGAGACTATGGCCGGGCTGTTCGGACGGATGCCCGGCGGGCTCGGCATTTCGGTCACGCTGGTGGGCGCCATGCTAGCCGCCTCTACCGGCATCGTTGGCGCCACCGTGGTGACCATGGGGCTACTCAGCCTGCCCAGCATGCTACGCGCACACTACGACCCAGGGCTCGCTTCCGGGCTAATCTGCGCTTCCGGCACCCTGGGACAGGTGATCCCGCCGTCCACGATCTTAATATTCGTGGCTACCCTGCTGCAGACCGCCAATCAGCGCGCCCAGATGGCCCTGGACAATCCCGCGCCTGATCCGGTGTCCGTGGGGCAGTTGTTCGCCGGTACCTTCCTACCAGGCCTGTTGCTGGTGGCACTCTACTTGGCCTGGGTGGGTGCCCAAGCTGTATGGCGACCGCAGCATTGCCCGCCCGCTTCCACGGCAACCAGTGGACGCCCATCCTTCTCTCGCGTGGGCGTCACATTGGCGCCGCCTCTGGCCCTAATCGTGGGCGTACTGGGCTCTATCCTCGTAGGTCTGGCCACTCCCACCGAGTCTGCTTCAGTAGGTGCTGTCGGGGCGCTGGCTCTGACCGCGGCACGGCGGTTGCTCACCACGGAACTGCTCCGCAGTGTACTGACTTCCAGCCTAACCATCACAGCGATGATCTTCACCATCTTCCTGGGCGCGTCGCTGTTCAGCCTAGTGTTCCGGGGACTGGACGGAGATATCTTCGTTGCCGACCTCCTCTCCCGTGTGCCGGGGGGGCCCTCCGCCGCACTGCTAACCGTGCTCGCGGTGATGTTTGTGCTCGGCTTCTTCCTGGACACCCTCGAGCTGATTTTCATTGTTATCCCGATCACGGCACCGGCACTAATCCAACTCGGAATCGACCCGGTGTGGCTGGGGGTACTCATTGGCATGGTCCTACAGACGAGTTTCCTCACCCCGCCCTTTGGCTTCGCGCTATTTTACCTGCGCGGTGTGGCGCCCCCCACAGTCACAACCGGTGTGGTCTACCGCGGTGTACTGCCGTTCGTGGTGCTGCAGCTGGCCGCACTCCTTATGGTTTGGCTCCTACCGGAGCTCGCTACCCGTTTACCAGACACCCTGTTCGGGCCAGAGGTGCCCGCGGAGTCAGCATCTCAGGAAGTGCACGATCATGGTGCTGAGAATACGAGCGACGAAGGAGATCTAAACTACCTTTTCGAGTAGAACCATCGGGCGGACTAGTCATCCGACATGAGTCACAACTATGTCATTTAAGAGGGTGTTTACAAATTAGACGGTTAGCCGCCGCATCAGCCGGCGTGCTTCGGTGAGCCAAACCCAGGCCTCAGCG